>CAZSDC010000034.1:0-22365 GCA_964605515.1 uncultured Chthoniobacter sp. | reverse complement strand
TGAATTGTAATTCCACGCCGCAACGACCGTGCCCCGGGCTGTGGGGGTGAACTGCAAAATAGAAGCAACCAAGGCGGCAATCAGAATTGAGTCAATGCGTTGCATAATTTTTAAGCGATACAAACCCGGGATTGGGGATTGTCTGTCCAACATCCGGTGTTTAGGTATAGGAGAATCCTTGGGACGCAAGGTATTTTATTCTGCCGCCCTTTCTCTCATGGAAGGGCTGAGGGCGCTCGAGTGTTTTGTGATCTACAAGGCCAGGCTGTTGCGGCTCCTCGACCTGCTCGCCATCGGCCAGCAGAGCGCCATCCAATGTGTGGCGAACAGGACCGGCAAGGAATCCAAGCGCCGGGGGTTCGAGGAGCTCAAAGCCAACAACGCCGAAGGGGTCGTCTTCAAGCGCATCTGGGCACCGTATTCGCCGGGGCGCCCGAACTCCGACGGCGACCAGCTCAAATACAAGTTCGTCGAGACCGCATCCGTGATCGTGAACGCGATCAACGCCAAGCGCAGCGTGGCCATTGCCGTGTGGGACAGTGCACCCTACTCGTTTCGTAGTATAAATGGTATGACTCCGGTGTTTTCACCCGTTAATTGGAGGTTTCCTGTAAAGTGGTTCAAAGGGAGAGACTCGCGAATGATAAAAGGTCTACCCGTCTACTGTATACTTTTTGAATAGCGTCCACCTTGAAATTCATCACAACCCAAGTCGGTTGTTGTGAGAGCTTCGGCCCCAGCTTGATGAACATCCCGTGTCTCCGCTCTGGAGGTTCAAAGGTATGAATGTAATCGGCTTTGCTTCTCTGTGGATGGCATGAGTTGAATGGAAAACAATAAATGCCAAACGAATCGTCCTCCTCATCTAACGCCGAAATCAATTTCCGAAATGTGGGGATAAGCGCTGCGTTATCCGTGGACAGGAATGAACCTCGCCGCGCCGTTCTATCCGGTAATCCATCTACGAAATCCGGCGGACGCTTGACGCCGGAAGTCTCCGGCAGGAAGCGCCCGCGTATTTCCCGAGATCGCCCGAAGTCGCTATATCTCTTGGATCAGAAATATTGGGACGAGGTATTCGGGCCGGACGAGCGGGCTGCGGTCACCGAGCTTGCCGATGTTGTAGCCCCGATGCAGACACGCGAGACGATCCTGCAAAACAGGAAGCTGCTTTCGGGCGTAGAGATTCTTCTTTCTGCGTGGTGGGCGCCTTTGCTGGACGAGGAGTTTCTTGACGCGGCACCCGATCTAAAGGCAATTTTCTACGGGTCGGGATCGGTGAAAAGCTTTGTAACCGAGGCATTCTGGGACCGCGGCATCATCCTCAGTTCGGCAAATCCGGTTTTTGTGATTCCGGTGGCGGAGTTCACGGTCTCACAGATTGTTTTCTGTCTCAAGCACGGCTGGCAATACGCGCTGGAGACGAAGCGCAACCGGAAGTATGGTCCGCGAATCGACCCGCCAGGATGCTATGGATCGACCGTCGGGCTGGTCTCCCTGGGCGCGACCGGCCGGCTCGTCGCGGAGCGGCTCCGCGAGTTCGATCTGGAGGTGATCGCCTACGATCCGTTTGTGAGCGAAATCGAGGCACAATCGCTCGGCGTTCGGCTCTGCACGCTGGAGGAGGTCTTCGCGAAATCCGACCTCGTCTCGCTCCACACTCCGTGGCTGCCTGAAACGGAAAATATGATCCGGGCCGAGCACTTTGCCTCGATGAAACGCGGGGCCAGCTTCCTGAACACAGCGCGGGGCGCGGTTGTGAACGAGGAGGGGCTCGCAAAAGTCTTCGCCGAACGGCCAGATCTCTTCGCGCTTCTGGATGTTGTCCATCCGGAGCCACCCGAGGAGAGTAATCCCCTCTTTGATCTCGATAATGTGATCATCACCCCGCACATCGCCGGAGTCATGGGCAAAGAATGCCGTCGGGGCGGCAAAATGGTCGTCGAGGAACTCCGGCGCTACCTTGAAGGCAGCCCGCTTCAAGGCCAGATCACGCGACAGCAGATCTCGCACATCGCGTAAACCCGATGCCGTCCACTTTGCAGAAAAGCAGATGCACGGGCGCATCCCGCCCATTGAGCCCCTTGAATACTAAACGCATTTCGCATAAATCCGCCATTCTATGAGGAAGTTCAGAATCGCCGGCGTCAATTTCGACCACATGCACATGGGCGACCTGCTGCGTCAGGTCCACGAATGTCCGGACGCCGAGATCGTCGGAATCAGCGATGAGCAGCCCGGGCGGATGGCCGACGCCATCGCGAAGTTCAGCATTCCGCAGGGCCGTGTTTTCACCGACTTCCGCAAGTGCCTCGAAACCACAAGGCCCGACCTTGTCGTGCTCTGCCCCGCGACCGCCCACCATGCCAAATGGGTCAAACTCGTCGCGCCCTTCCGCACACACATTCTTGTGGAGAAGCCCTTCGCCGCCACGCTCGCGCAGGCGGACGCCATGATCGCCGCCGTCGCCACGACAAAGAGGCAACTCATCATCAACTGGCCGCTGCGCTGGTATCCTTCCCATGTCACCGCCAAGCGCCTCGTGGATGAGGGGCGTATCGGCCGGGTCATCGAGGTTCACTACTATGATGGCAACCGGGGTCCGCTCTGGCATACTGCCGATAAGATCGAGACTGCTCCAACCGCCGCCCGTAAGGCCGCCAGCTGGTTCTACAAATCATCCGCCGGCGGAGGGTCTTTGCTTGATTACCTAGGCTACGGCACAACCCTCGGCACGTGGTTCATGGACGGCCGCACCCCGCTCGACATCACTGCCGCAGTGGACCGACCGAAGGGTCTGGAGGTGGACGAGCATGCCATCGTCATTGCCCGCTACGAAAGCGGCCTGTCCAAGTTCGAGACCCGCTGGGGCACGTTCACCGATCCGTGGAACCTCCAGCCGCAACCCAAGTGCGGGTTTATCCTTGTCGGCACCAAAGGCACCATCGCCACCTACGACTACGAACCCACGATCCGCATCCAGACTGCCGACTGCCCGGAGGGAAAAATCACCCCCGTGGACGCGCTCGAGTCTCCCGATCATGCACCCATCCCTCACGTGGTTCACCGTCTCTCGAAGCGCCTCAAAATCGATGGACCGCTCTCGCCGAAAATCTCCCGCATCGGCCAACAGATCGTGGATACAGCGATCGAAAGCGCCAGACTCGGCAGAACCGTAAAACTCAAAAAGTAAGAGCGCCATGTCCGACAACTACGACCTCAAGTCCGGTGATGCCGCGGCCATCGCAGCCCCCGCACTCGACTACCTGCCGCCGCTGCCAAAATCGTTCCGTCCGAAAATCGGCCTGATCGGCTGCGGCGGAATCACTCAGCATCATCTCAAAGCCTATCGCAATGCCGGCTGGGACGTCGCCGCGTTCTACGATCTCAAACCCGCCGCCGCCGAGAAACGCCGTGCAGAATTCTATCCCGAGGCAAAGGTCTGCGCCTCGCCGGACGAACTCCTTGCCATTCCCGGACTCGACGTAGTGGACATCGCGACGCACCCAGCCGTGCGGGGTCCGCTCATCGAGCAGGCCATCGCTGCCGGCAAGCACGTGCTCTCGCAAAAACCCTTCGTCCTCGACCTCGAAGAAGGCCGCCGTCTTGTCTCTCTCGCTGACGCGGCCGGGGTCAAACTCGCCATCAACCAGAACGGACGATGGGCCCCCTACCTCGCCTATATGCGCGCTGCGATCCGGGCCGGTCTCATCGGCGAGGTCAGTTCGGTCACGATGGCGCTGAACTGGGACCACACCTGGACCGCCGGGACGGAGTTTGAAAAAATCCACCACCTCGTCCTCTACGATTTCGCCATTCACTGGATTGATGCGGCTTACACTTTCTTCGGCGGCGAGCCTGCCCAATCGGTTTACGCCCGCATCGCCAAGGCCCCCGGACAGCCCATCGCCCCGCCGCTCGTCGCATCGACCATCATCACCTTTCCGTCGGGTCTCGCCAGCCTGGCGTTCAACGGATGCAGCCGCTACTCCCCCGCCGAGACCTGCACCATCGTCGGCAGCCTCGGCACCCTGCGCGCCACTGGCGGCATCTGCTCGCCGGCCCGTGTTGAAGTGTCCACTGCGGATGGCAAAGCCCATGCCGAGCTTGATGGAAACTGGTTCCCGGATGGCTTCCGGGGAACCATGGGAGAACTGCTCGGGTCGATCGAGGAAAACCGCGAGCCGCAGAACTCAGCCGCTGACAACCTCAAAAGCCTCGCTATCTGCCTCGGCGCGATGAAATCTGCCGACGAGGAACGCGTCATTTCGCTTGGTTGAAATCCACTGCGGCAGACCGCGTTCGGCCGGAACATATACATTCAGCCCCTCGGTATTCAAAGGGTTGAATGCCGTCGATAGTTTCGCTGCGCTGATTTTGTGTATCGTTAATTACCCTTCCTGCAACACAAACTCCGACATCCTCATGAGCTACCGCCCTTGCCACCTCCTCCCAACCGTTGCTTTGTTGCTCTCTGCATCGCTCTCCGCGTCCGCCCAATCGCCTGACTCGCTGCTCCCGAATCCCAAGCTGGATTTTTCGAAGGAAGGCACTCCGACGTTCGGTTTCTGGATCGGCAACTCGGTCATCTCGACGGCCTCGGGTGCGGACAAGGCGAAGAGCGCCTACACACTCAAGAAGGCCGACGGCGGAACGACAGCCACCATCGTCTCGCGGACTCCGGCTCCGAACACGGTTTTCGGTGTTTACGTGAAACCCGACAAGCTGGCCACGATCAAGCCAGGCCAACTCGTTCGTGCGGGTGCCTTGGTTCGCGGCAAGCTGACTGAACCGCCTCCCGGCGGGCGCTCGCCGGTGAACATAACGGTGACGCTCAACGGCAAGGCCGCCGGAATGAACACGCTCGTGGTCCCGGCGAAACTCAACAACCCGGCGGAGTTCGACTGGACACCGGTCGAAATGATTTTCCCGATGCCGGAGAATACCGCCGAGCTCCGCGCGATGGCGACTTTTGCGCAGGGAGTCGGGGAGATCGAGTGGAAGAACTTCGACGTCACACCCGCTCCCCCGGGATCGACCGCCACACCAAATCTCAAGATTGACGCAAAATTTCCCACGGCCGAGGAGGCATTCGCGGCCGTGATGCAAAAGTTCGCGGCAGACATGGCCGAGCGGCGTGCGCGCTTCAAGATCCCGGCCCCTGACCAGATCTACCAGCCGAAGCCCGCACTCTCGGGTCCACATCCGCGCTACTTTTTCGGCGGGGACAAGGCGGCGATCGCCGCCCTAAAGGAAAAGCTGAACGATCCGAAGCTCGCAAAATACCGCGAGGACCTCTTCGCTCAAGCCCGCAAATATGCCGCCGACAATCTGGTTAAACCGCCGACCATCGATGTCGAAGATCCGATGCGCGACTATGCCGACCGCCTGCCTTGGATCTCGCTTGCGTATCTGATGACTGACAATGAGGCGGACAAGAAAACCTATCTCGATGGAGTGGTAAAATACCTCAACAACGTCCCCGCGTGGGGAGTCCCGCCGCGCGATCTCCCGCTCTCGCAGATGATCTTCGGCGTTGGGGCGGCCTACGACTGGCTCAACGATGTTCTGCCTGCGGACTCGAAAACCAAGGCCCGCGACTTCCTCGTCGCCATGGCGCGCGAGATGCGTCGGCCGCGCGCGGCGAGCGAGCAAATCGGCCCGTGGCAGTGGCGATCGCAAACCCAGTGGCTCGCGAACCACAAGTGGTATAACTATGCCGCTCTCGCGATGGCTGCCTCCGTGCTTTGGGGCGAGGACGCAGCTCCTGCGGTCGCCGGGCTCGGAGATCCCGCAAACATCGCCGCCTACAACCCGACTGGTCCACTCCAGAAGGGCGAGCCCAAGGTCTGGATGGACGAGGCCATGGAGATTTTCTATGTCGTCGAAAAAAGCTTCGGCCACGACGGCGCGCCCATCGAGGGCTACAACTACAACGACTACGGCCTGCGACCGTTTTTTGATTTCGCGGTCCTCTCCGACCAGCTCACAACATGCAAAATCCCGCTTCTCACGAACGACTGGATGAAAAACCACGGCGCCCACCGGCTGGCATCACTCCTGCCGAATCACGGGGGATTTTACGCCTACGCGGATTCCACAACCCGCCAATGGGGAGGGTCCATTTTTTACCGTGGGATCGCCGCACGTTTCAACGACGGCGTCTCGCAACTCCTCGCCGACATCATGGAGGGAAGCGCGGGAATGCAGGGTGCCGCCTCGGATAACTATGACCAGAAGCTGCCGGATTGCAAAACCGTGCTTGCGGAGGCACAAGGCAAGGGGATGAAGGCCGCGACCGGCGCGCCCATATTCTTCGAAGCCGAGTCCATGACCGCTCCCTCGGATTTCACCCGGCCGGACAACAAGATGGGCGCGAAAGGACAGGCGCTCTCCGGGGCAACCGTCGGGAAAATCGAAAAGGAATTTGAGGTTCCCGAGTCCGGTCTCTACGCCCTCTACACCAAGTATGCGGAGGACGGCGACAACGCGCGCGTCCTGCTCATTGACGGAAAAATCCCGTTCCGCGAGGCGAGTTACATCGTCTTCGGAACGACCGGCGGATGGAGCAACCAGAAAAACCAGTTCCGCACGTTAGCGATCGGCGAGGATGATCCCGAACTCAAGGCTCCGTATCTCTTCGCACTCACGAAAGGCAAACACACGCTTACCATCGACAACCCGGTCGGCGGTGGCATCAACTGGGACTGGTTCGCCTTCGTTCCTGCGGGAATGACCAAAGAGGCGCTGCTCGCAAAAATCCAAGACACCGACTCCGGTATCGGGGCTCCGCCCAAGGAATCCCCGATTGCAAACTGGCGCGGAGCGTTCTGGTATAACCCGAAGCTGGCCTCCGCAAAGATCGAGGACCAGCCGCTCTTCCATGCCTCGGAGGACCTTGGCATTTTCACGGCCAGAAGCTCGTGGACCGATCCGAAGGCGACATGGTTCGGATTCAAATGCGGCAAGCCCGCCGGCGGCACTGTCGCGGAGATCTTCGGAGACAACCAGACCAGCGGCCACACCCACCCCGACGCGGGCAGCTTCCTCTTCTACGCAGGATCGAATCCGATCATCGCATCCCCGCAATACGCCCATGAAAAATTCACCACTAACCACAGCCTTGCCGTCAGCGAGGCCACTGCGAAAGATGCCAAGTTCCCTCTTGTCGGACAATACGGCGAGGGCGCTGCCTGGTTTACCAACAACCAAAAGGGCATCCAATCTCACCCCACGGTTCTGGATTTCAAGAACACTCCGAACTACCACACCTACCTCGCCGAGATCGGCGGAGTTTACAAAGACGCCGGATATCCCTCCTACCGCCGAAGCATCACTTATCTGCCCGCAGGGGCTGTTGTCGTCGTGGATAAAATCGAATCGCCGAAGCCGGAGAACTGGCACTTCCGCCTGCCCACCGTTGCTCGCGACATGAAAGTGGATGGAAAAGGGTTCTCCTGCTCTGTGGGTGTTGTCCCGGTAAAGATCGTGGATTATTCGCCGTCGCCGGTCGAATATAAGGTGACCTCCGAGATTATGCCGTCCTTCAACAACCCGACCGGCGATGCGCCGGCCCGGAACTTCGCCAGCCTGATCGCGAAGAATACCAACAAGGCGATCTTTGCGACCGTCATCGGAGTCAACGGCGCGGAAAAGGGAATCAGCGTGAAAGCGGACGAGAATAAAATCGAAATCCTCGGCGCACCCGGAGGAACGATCAATCTCGATTGGAAACCGGACAAAAAGCCGGATATTCCAAAGGATCTCGTCAACAAAGCCTGATGCTTCCGTGAGCAGCTCCTGCCCCCACGACCCGTTTCGCGATGCCCGCCGGCAAAACGGCGTCCTGACCAGCGACTTCAACGGGGAAAAAATCCCGATGATTCTCCGTCATGCTGACGTATGCGCCGCGGCGAAGGATTGGAAGACGTTCAGTTCGGACGCGCCTTTCCGGGTTCCGATCCCGTCCGAACAGGACGTTCGGAGCGTGCGCCAGCTTCCAATTGAAACAGATCCCGATGATCACACAGGCTATCGGGCATTGGTCGAACCGGTTTTCCGCCGTCCGCTTCAACCCGATATGATCCGGAAAGTGGAGAACTTGGTGGATGAACTCATCTGCCAGGCTCTGGCGCGCGAATCGGTCGAGGTTGTCCGGGAGTTTGCCCTGCCCTTGCAATCACGCGCCCTGACGTATTTGCTCAACATGCCGGAAAATGAGGCTGATACGTGGATCAGTTGGGGAACGCATGTTTTCCGCGATGGCGATGGGACAAGCAAAGGCGCGGCGCTGGAAACCTATATCCAAAGTCAGTTTGATCGCGCGGAGGAGTCGCCGGGCGAGGATTTTTTCAGCGTCCTCACCGAAGTCGAATTTCGCGGACGCCGTTTGACACGCGAGGAAAAGGTGGGCTTCGCCAACCTCGCTTTTGCCGGAGGGCGCGACACCGTGATCAATGCCGTCACAGGAATCCTCGCATATTTTTGTGAACATCCGGGAAAATTGGATTTCCTCAGAAGCAACCCCAAGCGCGTCGCCAATGCGGCAGAGGAATTCGCCCGCGTCCTCAGTCCCATAACCCACATCGGACGTATCTGTCCGGTGGATACGGAAATTCACGGAACGCAGGTCGCTTCAGGGGATCGGGTTTCTCTCTGCTGGGCTTCTGCAAATTTTGATGAGACGGTCTTCGACGCCCCGGAAGAGGTGCGGCTCGACCGCAAGCCCAACCCCCACGTCGCTTATGGCAGCGGCCATCACTTCTGCCTCGGAGCCGCCCACGCGCGGCTCATGATCCGCTCTTTGCTGAAAAAACTTTGCGAGCGGGTCGGATCGATTTCCTGCGTCGAAGCAAAGGCGCATGTTGAAAACGAGGAGGCCTACCAGCGGCACAACGGCTACGAACTGCTGGTGGTAAAGCTGGCGACCCTCACCTGAAGCGCTTTACCACGCATAAGTCATCTTCGACACTCAGGAGAATCGGTGTCATCTGGATAACTCAGGCTCCAAAGCAGCGGATTTTATCTGCGCGGTCATACGCTGGTGCCATGCCACTTCGCGCCACATGCCGACGTATTGCGGACCGCAAAAATTGCTCGTGCAGATCGCGGCGTAGCGGCCGGTCGAGCAAACGTGCCGGACGGCGAACTCCGTGATGTCGAGAAGCCAGTCCCACTCGAGGCCCGGCCCGTCTTTCCATGTCACGAGCGACCAGCCTTCGGTGTTGACGAGAGGGATGCCAGTGCGACTGGAACCTTCCGCAAGCGTATCAATTCGGCGGGCGAGATCGTTTTTCCAGAATACCGGATCGGATTCGTAGAGCGCCCGGGCCCGGGCCTTGAGCTTGTCGTAACCCTCCTCGCTGAAGACCTCGAATTTGTAATCAACGCGGCGGTAGAACTCCATCGAGCTCATCCAGAGGTGATGGTCAGCGAGATCCATAAAGGAAACATCCTCGACCGAGAGCCACGCGTCTTCGCGAGTGCACGTCGAGAACGTGAACGGCAGCGAGGGGAAACGTTCACGCAGGCGGCCGATGGCCTCGCGCATCAGTGCCATGGGCTCGGGGGCATCCCACATTTCCTGGGTCGCCGGCGCGGAGGGCTGGTAGAAGGGCGTCCAGACGGTCGTCGGCCATTCGTTGCTCAAGTCGACATAGAGGAGGTGATCAAGCAGTCCCTCCTTTTCGAGCAGTTCGAGAGTCTTCCCCCAAACACGGGCGAGCCCTTCCGCACCAGTGATGCGATGCGCCAGGCGGTCGGCATCCTCCCGCCACCATGTGGAAAGCGCGACACGGACTCCCCGCGCGACGCAGGCCCGGATGAAATCAGTCAGGGCAGGCCACGGGCTCACCGTGACACGATGAGGTGAACCCCAGAGCTCGGTCGTCCAGCAGGGCGTGAGGGTCCGGCCAGAATCACGATCATCGGCGATCAGGTGAGGGTAGGCGTCGATGCGCACGGCGTTGTAGCCACGCTCGACCAGACCGTCGAGCGCGACATTCCAATCCTCATATCCGGCACCTGACCAGCGGCGTTCCAGCCAGGAGAAATCCCACATGGCAACGCCGAGGGGCCTGTCAACTTGCAGACGGTTAGCGGGCAACGAGGATATTTTCATTGAGGCTTCTTGGCTCGGGTATTGGATGGGGTGGATTGAATGGCGCCAAGGTCGACCTGGTGTTGTGGAGTCATCCGGAGATTTCCGGGAAGGTCTGATTGGGCCGTCACATGACGGGGATCGCCTTTCAGACGCGCAGGACTGTCGGGAGGCAGCGCAAACAAAGCATCAACCTTCGCGACATTCATTCCGTCCACCTTCGTTTGCTCCGCAGGCAGCAAGGGATCTGTGGCGAGAAGATTGCCGTGCTCCTGAAAGGCTTCTATCTCGATGCCGTCTGTGCACCATGACCGGCTTGAAGGATTCGCGAGATCAAAGGTCAGGTTGTTGAAGTATTTGTAATCGGAACCCGCATAATCCCCCTTGAGCGCCCCGGAGAGAACAGCGGAGTTACGGGAAGCGAGAGCATTGGAGGAGGAGTCCGAGTTAGTGACGGCGAGGTTATTGGCAAAGGTGACGTCGCCCGAGCAGGATGCGCTGAGTTCACCGCGCCAAGTGGTGCCGTCGTTTGAACGGGTGTTGTTGCAGAAGACCGTGTTATTAACGACCAGAACGTCGTTGCTAATGAAAACCTGAATTCCCCGTCCGCCGTTACCGAAACAGAGGTTGCCTTCGATGAGCGTGCGGCAGCCGGAGTAGTTGACGTTTTTGGCTGGGGCTCCGGTGTGTCCGCCTTGCACGTTCCGGAAATCATCAATGATGATGCCGTTGCCGTCGGTCCGCTTGGTCGTGGGCCCGTTGTCGTTGGCGAATGAGACATTGCTTCGCACGATGTTGTGCCAGCCGGGACCATCATCGAAAGGCTGCAGTCCCCACATCGTTATGCCGCTGCCGCAGTCCGGCATGAGCCAGCCGTTACGGGTGGCGATGTTATGCTCGACAAAACGATAGTCGCCATCGGCGAGAGAGATGCCGCTTTCCCCGCAATCGTGGGCATAATTGTCAACGATCCGCAGGTGATGGGCTCCACGGTTGGAGGAAATTCCTTTTCCGTAAACACCGGGCGCCTTGATGTCGAAGCCCTCAATCACCACATAACCCACGCGTTCGGAATCGGAGCCGATGTCAAAACAACTGCGGTCTGGGTGATAGATTTTGGCGCGGTGGCGATTTTGCGCACGGAACGTAATCCATGCTGCGGACGAACCGGAACGGTGGATTTTCACGCTTTCCGGGTATTCGCCATCGAGCACGGTAACGATGTCGCCCGGATCGGCCAGATCAGCCGCGTGCTGGATGGTGGCCCATGCCACACCGGGAGCCAGACCGGAGGAATAGTCGTCCCCATCGGGTTTAACAAAATACTCGTGGCAGTATGGAGTCGCCGACATGCAAAGTGCTGGGAACAGCAGGCATGTTCCCATAAGCAGAGAAACTGAGAGGAAGAGTCGGCCCACGCTGAGAGCGGCGGATAGACCGTCGTTCATGCCCAGGGTTTAGCCAGCATGACACGGAATATTCGGATGCTGTTCTGATGATCGCCAATGGCGGGCATCCTCCATGACAGCTGCAAAACGAGAAAACTCATGAACTCTTACAGTGGCGGAGAGTAATTCTTGTCTCCCCCAAGTTTGAGGAACTTTCCATAGGTGACCATTAACGCTATGAAGCTGAGCATGCCGATCGCCCCGCTCGCAAGAAAGGTGTAACGGTAAACATGGCCCGTGGCATCAAGCCAGTAGCCAACCGCAGGAGGCAGGATCATGTAGCCGAGAGCACTGGCAATTCCCGCCGCAGACGCAAATTGGGCGAATTTCGCCTGTGGAAACAACCGCTGCCCAAGCGAAGCCGTCCCCGTGATGAAGCACCCCATCAAGACTCCGTGCGCAATGAAGACGAAACTGAAGGTGGGAATGCTATCGGCCACGAACCCGCCCCAGATCATCACGGCAGCATAGATCAGGATCGCGGCAAACCCGACCCGCAAGGGATGGAACTTGTCTGCCAGCCATCCGAGAATAAAGGAGAGCGTGAACGATATCGCGTAGGTGATCACCAGAAGCTTGCCATAAGCATCGACCGACATCCCCAGGCTTTTTGCATAGAAAATACTGTAGGTATTGATTGGTCCCCCCGCCAATATGCCCAGCGTCATGGCCAGAAAGATCCAGAGATAATACGGATTCGCGAAGCACTCGCGCATGTAGGCCTTCACCGGGGCAAGGAACGCCAGCCGCCCCGCCTGCGCCCGCGGTGCAGGTGGCGGGTAATCTCCTTCCCTGACCATGAAGCACATCAGGGAAAAGCCGATGCCGTAGAGCAGGCCAAGCCCTATGAATATCTTTCCGAAATATTCTTCCGCATGGCCGATGATCCAGAAGTTGAAGACCATGGCCGCGACCAGGCTGATTGCCCGGAAGAATCCGAAGAACCGGCCGATGATTTCCTGCGGGACCACATCGTTGATCAGCCCGCCGAAGACAGCCTGCGCGATCGTTTGAAAAATTTCAAACGTCGTCCAAAAAAAGCCGAAGGTGACGAGCTGACAGGCGACCTGTCCCGGCGAGGAGGGACCCAAAATTGCGTGAAGCCACTCGGACACCGGAACCGTAAAGGCCAAGCCGACCATGGCCAGCGCGATGAACGGCGTGGGGATCAGCAGAAACGGAATGCGGCGGCCCCAGCGACCGCGGTGGTTGTCCGATTTCACACTGATGATCGGTCCGAGGATGAACCCGATCGCGCAAGGGAGCGAGCCCACGAGCAGCCCCACCAAAAAGTCGCTGGCGTGAAACTGACGGAGCATAAGCTGCGCGACCGGGGTCACCGCCCGGTCTTTCATGTTCCATGCAAAATCCCCCCAGAGCAGCCACGCAAAAAGGAGCACGAGCCCGCCCGTAGTATAGGTGAGCGTGCCCGCCCGCCAGATGGCACGTGGTTTTTCTGCGATAGGAGGCTGGCTCATAGAGCTCGGGTTCAATTATCCGAAGAAGATACCGGGAATTGTATTTTCTCGGATCAAATAAATGCCTCAATGGAAATTTCCTGCCCTGGGGACGCCGGAAGAGGGGCCTTGCTCCCGGGCACTTCCCGTCCATCAACCAGAAGTGAGCTGACGCGATGGGCCTCGCCGCTGCGGTTGTGGATTTTGATTTTGTAGGTGGCGCCCCGAAAAACACGGATCGCTTCAAATCCATCCCATTCACGGGGGATACAAGGATCGATGATCAGTCCGTCAAAGTCGGGCCGGATGCCGAGCAGGTATTGGGTTCCTGCCACAAACATCCACGACGCCGTGCCGCTCAGCCATGTGTTGTAGCCGCAGCCGAAGCGCGGGTGGTCGGGACCGAGCATGTTCTGGCAGAACACATATGGTTCGACTCCGGTGACGTCGGCGATCTCGTTGCGGCGGCAGGGCAGGATTTTCCTGTAGGACTCGAAGGCCTCCTCGTTCCTGCCCAGAAGCGTTTCCGCAATGATCGCCCAAGGGTTGGAGTGGAAAAAGATTCCGCCGTTTTCTCGGCTGCCGGCAGGCATCGGCAGGTAGCCCTCATTCGCGGGATCGAAAACCGGCGAAGGTGAGCAGAGAAGCTGGAGCCCGTAGATCGTGTCCAGATTTTCCCGCACCGATTCCATCGCGCGTTTCGCCTGCGCTGGTGTGGCGAGCCCGCTGAGCACAGCCCACGACTGCGGATTCAGGAACATCCGGCAGTAGGTGTTCTTCGATGTGCCAAACAGGCGGCCGTTGGAATCGTATCCGCGGGCAAACCAATTCCCCTCCCAGAGCGCCTCGGCATCCGGGCGCATCGCCTCGTAGTCCGTCCGGGCTTTGATCGCTTTGGCCGATTGGCCTATCCGATCATAGATCAGCGCGATTTCCTTGAGCGCGAGGCCGAGCTGGAAAAAGACAAATGCGCTCTCGACTTTTCCGTTGATATTGACCGGTGCCAAGCTGTCGTTCCAGTCGCAGTGCAGGAATAGCGGAATTCCGTGTTCGCCGGTGGTCTTCTGGCTGAACGCGATCCCCCGCTCTATGTGATCGAGCACGGTCCCCTCCCCTCCGTCCACATAGGGAACGATTTCGTCCAGAAAAGAATAGTCGCCGGTCTCGCGCAGGTAGGCGGCTACGGCGTAGATCGTCCACATCTGATCGTCCGAGCGACCGCCGCCCTCGGATTTTCCGGTCAGGGGAAAAATCATCGCCTTGCAGTTCCCAGCCTGGAACTGGATCCGCAGCAGGAGCTTGATCTTTTCCTTCGACTCCGCGGCAACAGTATGCAGCACCCCAAGATTATCCTGCATCGTGTCCCGGAACCCGATGCCGCGATCCAAGCCCCTCTCATAATAGGAAATAAACCGCGACCAATCGAACGTGACCTTGGCCTGATACGGATTCCAAACGTTCAGCGTCCGGTTGACATCCTCATCTGGTGTCTTGACCTGAAAGGATGACCGGTAGCTCGTCCACTTGTCGCGGAGGGCGAGAAAGTCCGCCTCGATCACCTCGGGCTTCGATGCTCCGGCAATGATCTCCGCCGCCTCCGCCCGATTCCGCGCCGTGCCCAGCACGAAGACGATCTCGCGAGTCTCACCCGGCTCAAGATCCACGGCGATGCAATGGGCACCCACGGAACTCTCCGCCGATGCGCCGGTGTTTGAACATGCTCCGTTTTCCACGGCGATTGGATTGGACTCCGAGCGATAAGCCCCGATGAACGCAGCCTGGCTGCAATCGAATCCATCCAGCGGCGCGGTGGTTCCAAAGAACGCGCTGCGGTCGGTCTGCACCTCGACGAACGGTCGGAACATCGTCACGCCGTCCCGGCAGCTAGTCTCGCCGCACATCAGCGCCCAGCTCATCTGGAGATCGAGCATCGCCTTGTAATGCGAAAACTCCGCATAGCTGAAGAGGCGGAGCGAGCGGGGTGCGGAACCGGCATTACGAACCCGGCAGCGCCAGAGCTCATAGTTTTTCCCCGGCGGAACAAAATACAACGTCTCCGTTTCGATGCCTGAATAGGTGCCCCGGATGCTCGTATAGCCGAGCCCGTGGCGGCATTCGTATGTATCGAGCGCCTTCATCACCGGCTGCCAGCTGGGCGACCAGTATTCGCCGGTCGCGGTGTCTCTGAGGTAGATGTAGCGGCCAGGACGGTCCACCGGCAGCGAATGAAGGCGCTGGCGCAGGAGTCGGAAATGCATTGGATCCTGAAAGTAGCTCGTGCCGCCGGCTGTATTGGAAATGATCCCGCTGTGGCCGCCGCTGTCGCCCAGATAATTGATCCACGGGTTTGGAGTATCCGGCCGGGTGATCACATATTCGTTCAGGGCATCGTCGAAGTATCCGTAATTCATAAGGAATGGGCTGGTCTAGTGGCCTGGGGTTTGCGGGTTGATTTTTTCGGAAGGCACAATATCCCCGACGATAAGGAAATATCCTATCGAGCAGGGGTTGAGTGTTTTGAGAGCGACGGTGTGGAGTGCGTCCGGCAGGCCTTTCCCGATCATCAGATAGATTACGGATGGCTTCTTTTTCTGCTCGGTATAGCTGCTGCTCAAGGGCAAGGTTCGGGGAACTCCGTCCAAGGATATTTCAACCTGCCCCTCGTCGGGCCCGCCGACAGCCATCAGGGAAATCTCAGTGCCTTTGAAAGCAAACCCGACCGTCTCTCCCGCCGCACCTGCCTTCCAGAGCTGCACCGCGGCTCGCTTCCATCTTTTCAGCTGCTCGTCGGCATTCATGTCTGGCTTGCTCCAGCCGGAGCTCATCGCCGCAGACGACGGGGCCAGCATGACCGCATGTTCCAGGGTGTTTGCGGTGAGCGGAGGTTTGAGTTCGTGCGGCCCTGGTTTTGTCCCGGCACCTTTGAACAGGGCGAATCCCCGCATGATCGCTTCTGCGGAGAGCTGCCCGCCGAGTTCGTTGGGGTGGACTCCATCCACCGTAAACAGCGGCAGCGCGGCGGCCAGAGCGGGAGGAGGTGTCGCGGGAGTCTCGCCCGCCATAGTTTTCCGGTTCGACTCCTCGATCGATTTGTCCTGCTGCGCCGTGGATTCCGCAGCCTTAGCCGGTGCCCAAGCCAATTTGCCGTCCTTGATCTGCCCTGCTGCAGCCAATGTCATGTGAACCGAAGGGATGCCATAATACTGGGCCACCTGCTCGTGAGCTGCGGCACCTTGGGGGAACTGCCCGGCTTGCAAAACATCAACCCCGGTCGCACCGCCCCTCGCATTATAGACGAAGCAGATATCGGTCAAAGGATCGGCCTTCCAAATTTGACGAACGACTCCCTCCATGGCCTCACAGATGAGCGGATGGGAAGAAGGGTTGTCCCCGTCGTTGACCGCGAATTCCACTAGAACCAAGTCGGGCTTCGACGCCATGACCGTCTCGCCAACCCTGAATACACCCACAGCCGATGGCATTCCCGCGACGCCTGCGTTGACTACGGTGACCGGCGAGTGTGGATAGGCCTTTTCGAGCGCACCCACAAACTTTCGGACATACCATGCCTGCTCGGTGATGCTGCCTCCAAGGAAAGCGACCGTAACGGGCTTTCCTGCTTCCAGCTTTGCGTAGAAGTTAGGAAGACCGCCGCGCACATGCGACTCGTCGAATCCTGCCGCCGCATCGGCCGCATGGCCGGGTTGCCACGGAGCCAGCCACGCAAGCATCGCTGCAAGCATAAGGTATGTGGGATTACTCATAAGGACATGCATGGATGATCAGGCTCTGCGGTCTGCGGGGAGCGGGACGGTGACGGCGTCGATGCCCACCCGGACCATTTTCTTCAGCACAACAACATCGATGCCGGTGGTGCTCGTCGAGCTGAGGGAAACGGATTTCTTTTCCACCCGGATGCTCAGGACCTCGCCCCGATACAGGAGACGGAAGCTGAACGACTTCCACTTTTTGGGGATCGAGGGTTTAAGAACGAGTGTTTTTCCATCGGAGCGTAACCCGCCGAACCCATAAACAAGATTCATCCATGCGGCTGCCATGGAGGTCGTGTGGAGGCCCTCGTGCGTGTTGCGGTTGTAGTCGTCAAGGTCGAGGCGCGCCGCATGCAGCGAGTAATCGTAGGCCTCCTCATGCCTTCCCAGCTCTGCCGCGAGGATGGAATGGACGCCGGGCGAGAGCGATGATTCGTGGCTGCACCTCGGCTCATAATACTCGTAGTTCGCCTTCTTGATTTTGTCGGAAAACTCCTGGCTGAAAAAGAACGGCAGCAGAAGGACATCCGGCTGCTTGAGCATGTCGTATCGGAAGATGCGCACATAGGCCCAATGCTTGTAGAGCGGGAAATCCGTCGGCGGGATGCTTTTGATGTCGATGTGTGGCAGTTCGAAATACCCGTCATGCTGCTCGTAGATGCCGGACTTGCGGTCTTGCAGAACCCGCATGGCTCCGGCCATGCGCCGCCACTCGCGCGGCTCGTCCGCATCGAGCTTCACCTTGCGGCAGACCTTATCCAGCAATGAGGGGGCGGATTTCTTCATCCTGTCGATAACCTCGAGCGTCCACTCGAACGTCTTTTTCGCCATCACGTTCGTATAGACGTTGTGGTTGACCATCATGTGGAACTCGTCGGCACCCATCACCCCGAAGAAGCCGAACTGGCCTGAGGTCGATCCCCATTCGCCGCGGCTGGCGTAGTAGCGGCTGATCTGCAGAAGCATTTCAATGCCCTGTGTGAATAGGAACTCGTCGTCAGGACATACCCGGTTGTAATGCCAGATCCCGTAAGCCACGGCGGCTGAGAGATGGATTTCCAGATCCCCGTGCTGCCAGACCCCGCAGGTTTCCGTGCCGTCAATCGTGATCATCGGATACCGTGCCCCCTTGCAGTCGAGCTGCTTCGCCCGCTCGATCGCCTGCGGCAGGGTTTTGTAGCGGAAGCCGAGAAGGTTGCGCGCGGCCTTCGGGTTGTTGAAGAGATAGAATGGCAGACAATAGGTCTCGCTGTCCCAGAACGTCGCACCCTCATAGACTTCTCCGGTCAGCCCCTTGGCCCCGATATTCAGGGTCGGATCAACGCCGTGATAGGTCTGGTGAAGCTGGAAGATGCAGAACCGCACGCCCTGCTGGTTTTCGGGGTCGCCTTCGATAGTGACATCGAGCGTTTTCCAAACCTCCTCCCAGCTTGCCACGTGACGGCCGTGCTCCTTGTCGAATGTCGCTGAGGTAAACTTAGCGGCGAGCTTCATCCCGCGGGCCCACAGGGTTTCGGACTCTACTTTTCGTTCCGCGAGATTGACGACGAGTTTGTCGAGAGTCGCCGACTTTCCGGCGGTCAGCTTGAGCGAAAATTCCTGTCCAATAAACTTGTCCTCCTCAACAAGCTTCGTCCGGATGGATTGACTGGCCTGAAGGAGGTAGCTGGAGAAGACCCGGTGCCCGCTTCGCTCGGTCTCAGCCATGATCGCGACAATGTCATTGGACGTGCCCCGTTTCGGACTCTTCCAGACATTGCGCGCGGCTTCCCGGTGGACGGGCGAGAAGTCGAGCCCGGAGCGCACCTTTATCGATCCCGAAAAATTCAGTGGCTCGAAGACAATCCTCTGCGCGCCCAGGTGGGCCTCAACCATGCTGGTGAACCGCTCGAACCGCAGCCGGAGCTTCTTCCCGCCCTTCGCATGCCAGACAAAACTCCGCACAAGAACCCCCGTGCGCAGGTCGATTTCGCGGACAAAATCGGTGAACTTGGATTTCGCCAGATCAAGTTGCTCGCCGTTGAGGCTCAGCCGCGTGTAAACCCAGTTCACGCTGTTTGCCATGAAAGTGTTCCGGCGCGACATCCCCTTGAACCATGTCGGATACTGCATGGTTCCCTCCTCGAAGATCCCGTTGAAATAGCAGCCGATCAGCGAATCCCCGCTGAAGCCCTCATCGAAAAATCCTCGGATCCCCATGTATTCGTTGCCCAGCGCAAAAATCGATTCACTGACTTCGCTGCGGTTCGGATGAAATCCCTTCTCGGTAATTTTCCAAGGATCGGTGACAAGGTATTTGGTGGCGACTTTTGACATAATAGATTGACAGTTTCAGACGGCGGCGAGAGGGATTTCGGTTCCCTCGCGCTGGTAGAGCGGGATAATTTCGATCGGAGCTTTCACGTTGATCCAGCGGCCGCCCTCGATACGATCTCTCGACCACCAGTCAATCCACCCGCCTGCAGGGAGGTAAACTCTGCGCTCGCCGGTCTCGTTATAGACAGGCGCAACAAGAAGGCTGTCGCCGAAGAGAAACTCGTCAGCAATGTGCCAGGTGTTGGGGTCATTCTGAAACTCGAGCACCAGCGGACGCATCATCGGGAGGCCCGCTGCCGCGCTGGCTTTCGCCTGCTCCAGCACATAGGGCATCAACCGGTAGCGAAGCTTGATGAATTCGCGTCCGATCCGGAGCACGTCCGCCGAGAACTTGTAGAGCTCCTGTTTTCCCATCCCGTGGATGCGCGGGTGCGAACAGAATACCCCGGCCTGCAACCAGCGGATTAGCAATGTTTCGTCGTCCTTCTCGCCAAAGAATCCGCCGATGTCGTGACTCCAGAAGGTGAAGCCGGAGAGCCCGAGCGAAAGCCCTCCCGCGATTTGCGGGATGAGGTTCGACCAAAGCGGACTGGAATCGCCGCCCCAATGCACGGGATACCGCTGTCCGCCCGCCCAGGTGGACCGCGACCAGACAAACGGGAACCCTGTCTCCTCCTCGGCCACGGCCGTGACGGCCGCGTTGTAAAGCAGGGGATAGCGGTTGCGCATCTGCACGCCAGGCGTCCCATCGTGGAAGATCCCATCAAGGGGAACCTGTTCGCCGAAATCGGTCTTGAACACGCTCACTCCCAGCCGGAAAATCGCCCTGAGATATTTCTGATAAATCGCAACCGCTGCCGGGTTGGTGAAATCAATCACGCCTACAACCCCGTTGAATCCTGGCGTGAAGCAGATCCCGATATCATAGATCCCGCCTCCAGCGCTTTTGACGAATCCGCCGACATCGGCCAGCTCGGTAAATAGCCGCGTGCCTTCGGGAAGATACGGAGTCTGCCAGAGCGACACCTTGAATCCGAGTTCCGAAAGCTCCTTGATCCAGCCTGCGGGATCGGGAAACGCGGAGCCGAACTCCAGCCCACACAGCCAGTCCTTTTCGAACCACGCCGTGTCCACGTTAATCACGTCGCACGGGATATCGTGCCTGCGCAGCTCGCGGGCGATTTCGAGAGTCTCCTCCGCCGACACATACGTGGATTTGCTCTGCCAGAGCCCGAACGACCAATCCGGCGGCATCGGACTCCTGCCGGTCAGTTCAGTGTAGCGCCCAAGGACCTCCTTGATGTCGCCAGCGATGATGTAGTAGTCGAGGTGCTCATCTGCAATCGCCACCTGCACATCCACCGCGCTCATGCTGCCGACCCATGCTGTCATCAGGCTGTGGTGGTTAAAGAAGATGCCGTAGCCGTGCGTGCTCACGTAGAATGGCACGTTCTTATACGAGCGCGGCGAGATGACCCCGATCGCATCGTCCATCATCAGGTCAATCGTCTGCCCGACCTTGTCGAGCCGGATGAACTTTTCCCCGAATCCGTAAATACACTCACCGGGCACCAGGTCGAAGCTCTCGACGGCAAGCGGTTCGCCCCCGTCCAGCGTGCGGACCAGCCCGGTATTGTGCGCATCCCAGCGCCGGAAGTTGTTTTCCTCAGGCCCACCCACGCCGAGCAGTCGACGGCCATCCCGGTGGAAAATAGCGATCCGTCCGCTATCCAACCGCAGGTTCGCCCGGAGCGCTCCCGTTTCGATCGTCACGGAATCAGGAGCTGTTGTCTGAACAACGAAGCTTGTTGGCGGAGCGGGATTCCCCACCACAAGCGAGTTGACACCCGCCGGCACCGCCTCGCCCTCGGCATAACGAACCCGGAGGATGTAGTCGGAAACGGCATCGATGCGCAGCGTGCCGGCGACCGCGCTGCCCGCCGGGCTTGTTCTCGCAGAAAGGTCTGCGGAGGAAACCTGCCGCTTGGATTCCACAATCGCCTCGGTCCGGAACATTGCCCCCATGGCATCATTCTCAACCCATACGGCGGAGCGAATGCAGGAGCGAAGGATGGACTGGGTTTCAACGGGGTATCGGGTCAACATATCTCTGACAAACTTGAAGTGATTTCTTGGGGAAGCGCAGTGGGTTTGCCGGACACCGCTCGCCAGCGCGTCTGTGGCCTTACGTTAATCCAACACCTCGCCCAGAAAAGAACGCCGCCATTCAATCCTTTGACCTCATGACCGATCTCCTGCGGAACGATGTGGGCGAACATCGACGGATTCGATCCGGACACCCAGCCCAGCGGACGGGCGACATGCCTGTGTGCTTTTTGAACGCCCGATAGAATGTAGATGCGTCTTCGTAGCCGGACTGGAAGGCCACAGTCAACGGAGAGAGTTTTTTTTCTTTCAAGATCCGGCAGGCGTGTTCCATGCGAAGGCGCTGGATATGCCGCAGGTAGCTCTCTCCGGCAAGCTGCGTAAAAAGCTGTGTAAACCGCCGGCGGCTCATCCGGAGTTCCTCCGCCGCCTGGTCGATGCTTCTTGTTTGAAAGAAGTCCTGCCGGAGGCGGGAGATAAAGCCCCTCACCCTGGCCGCGGAGTCGGGAGAAGCAGGCACACCGCCGTCGGCAGAGGAGCCTTCCAGAAGCCGGGCGAGGAGTGTCGCTGTCAGGCCGCATCGTAAGAGCTGATTGCCCGTTTTACTTCCCGCCGTTTTCCCGGAAAGCGAGCTGATTTCTCGAAAGGCCTGTAGCGCCCGGCCTGCTTGGACAAGATCCTCCACAAGATGAACGCCCCGGCGGGCGGGAATTCTCATCGAGAAAGGAAATGCGCTTCCGACACAGAGGATGTAGATCAAGAGAGGTTCGCCGGACTCATCAAGCAGCCGGTGCAAAGTGTCCGGGAATATAGCGATGACTTTTCCCGCAGAAAGGCCGTAGCCATTGAGGCGTTCGCCGGATTTCGTCTCAACGACTCCTCTCCCGCGCAGGGCCGTGATGACCTTCAGGAAGGGATGCCGAGTCCACCCCATGCGAAAGTCCAATGCATGCATGCTCTCCAAAAGGCAAAGTCCATCCTGGTCAAACTCCGGCACCAACGGATGCCGGGTGGATTTCAACGGGGCGTGGCCCTCCGGGATGTTTCGCTGCAAACGGCTCACGGCGGCACTTATGGCCTGAGATTGCCCGATTTGCAAATTCAGTTTCACCCGATGTCGGCGACGGAGCAAAAGTGGAATTTTTGCCGGAGCAAAAGTGAACGGATTT
>CAZSDC010000033.1:22590-22982 GCA_964605515.1 uncultured Chthoniobacter sp. | reverse complement strand
TCGGGAGGACCCAGATGCCCATGAACGTCGCCGTCTGCCCGTTGAAGCGGACCTCGGAATTGTAGTTCTCGGCACCGAGGACGACATCGGCAATCTCCCCGAGGCGCACGATCGTGCCGTCCGCCTGCTTGATCGCCAGCTTGCGGAACTCGTCCGCCGTTTTGAGGTTGGTGTTGGCGACGAGGTTCACCGAGATCATCTGGCCCTTCGTGCTTCCGACAGCGGACAGGTAGTTGTTTGCCTGCAATGCGTCCCGCACGTCCGTCGGCGAGACGTTCAGGGCGGCCATGCGGTCGGGCTTGAGCCAGATCCTCATCGCGAATGTCCGGTCGCCCAGGATCTCGGCGCGCTGGACGCCGTTGATGGCCGAGAGCTTCGGCTGCACTACGCGT
>CAZSDC010000033.1:0-22580 GCA_964605515.1 uncultured Chthoniobacter sp. | reverse complement strand
TCGGTGATCTGGTTGGCGTCGAGCTCGCTCGAATAAAACCCGAGATACATCGAGGAGAACTGGTTGTCCGCCGTCTCGAGCTCGATGACCGGGGCTTGGGCCTCGGGAGGGAGGTCGTTCCGCACCTGCGCCACCTTCGCCTGGACCTGCGTGAGAGCCGCGTTGGCGTCGTAGTTGAGCTTCAGGTGGACCTTGATCGAGCTGAGCCCTTGCGAGCTGGTGGAGTCGAGGTAATCGATCCCGTCCGCGCTCGCGATCACCCGCTCCAAGGGAGTTGTTATGTACCCGCGGACGAGGTCTGCGTTCGCACCGATATACGCGGTGGTCACCGTGATCACCGCCACGTCGCTGCGGGGATACTGGCGGACAGTGAGAATCCTGACAGCCACCAGTCCGCCCAGCAGGATGAGGAGATTGATGACGAGCGCCAGCACCGGGCGCCGGATAAAAATATCGGTGAACGCCATGTCAGCGGTCCTCGGTCTGCGGTGCCAGATCGGCCGGCGGCTGGACCTGGTTGTTCACCTTGACAGACGCCTTGGGGCGGAGCTTGAAAATGCCCGACGAAGCGATCTCGTCGCTGGCCTGGATCCCGGACACGATCTCGACCTGGTCCCCGCGGGTTTCGCCCAGCTTGATGAATTGCTGGTCAACCCCGGTGAATTTCTTTTTGGTCTTTTCGTCGTCCATTTCCTTCACGACAAAAACCGAGTCCCCGTATGGAGCGAAGCTGATCGATGTGGAGGGGACCGCCAGCACCGGCTTCGCGCCCGGGAGGACGACCTCGACGCCGACATACATCCCCGGCCGCAGGAAGCCCTCCGGATTTTCCAGCGTCGCCTGCACGAGGAAATTCCTTGTCGCCTCATCGACCACCGAGTTCACCGCGGTGACTTTGCCCTCGAAAACCTTGCCGCCCACACCCGACGGGGAGACCTTCACCACGCTCCCGATATGCACGTCAGCCAGGTTCTGCTGCGGGAGGGTGAAATTCGCATAGATCGGGCTCATCGATTGGAACGGCACGATCTGCTGGCCGGGCTGGAGGTATTCGCCGTCGTTGACCATCCGGATTCCCGCCATCCCGTCGAACGGGGCTCGGATGGTTTTCTTTTCGATGACGGCGCTGATCTCCTGGCACTTCGCCTGCGCCTGCAGGTATTCCGCCGCGGTCGCATCGTAGTCCGATTGCGAGGAGACCCGCTTGTCGAGAAGGCCCTTGAACCTGCGAAGATTCGCCTCCGCGAGTTGCTGGCGCGCCTGAGCTGCGCGGAGCTGCGCCTGCTCCTCGGTGATGTCCTGCTGGACCAGAAGGTCTCCCTTGCGCATTTTCGCCCCCGACTCGAACCCGATCGACTCGACATTTCCCGCGAGGTCGGCGCGGAGCGTCAGCCCGTTCACCGGCTTGATCGTTCCCACCGCGGTGAGCGTCCCCGGCCACTGCTGCTCCTTGACCACCACCGTCGTGATCGCTTCCGGCGGCATAGAAAATGACATGTGCCCCGCCATCGCCGCCCGGATTTGAAAATACTTGAAAGCTCCGAGCCCGCAGAACAAGGCCACGACGGCAGCGATCGCGATGGCCCACTTCGTGACCGCAGAACCTGAGGTTTCTTGCGTTGGATATACCGATGGCTTCGTTTGCATGGTTTTACGGGGGGATGAGTGACTTGCGAGGCGGTCTTTTGCAAGGAGGGAAATTCTCAAGCGCACCCAATGTTCACCAGAGCTCATCGCCACGCAGATCGCAAAATATGTTCCCCAACACGTGCAGGAGAAGCTAGAAACCGACGGAAACGTATGGACACGGTGAGCGCAAGGAGCGGAGTTTTCCCAGGACCGAAACGGCTATTCAATATTGTCGATGGGATATTTTCGCGGTCCGACCCGGACGGCATCGCTGTGATCGAGGGGAAAACCGTCACGACATATCGGCAGTTGAACGCGGCCAGCTACTCGATTGCCGACCGGCTGCGCGAGGCTATTGAAGGGCATACAGCCCCGCGCATCGGGCTCGAATGCCGCGACGGGGCAGCGTATATCGCGCTGGCTTTGGGCATCCTTCGGGCCGGCGCATGTTTTGTTCCCATCGCACCGGAACTCGCGCCATCGGAGCGGGAGTTGCTCGTCTCGACGATCGGACTGGATTTTCTGCTCAAGGCAAATATCGGCCCGGATGAGGAAATTGCTTTTGACCTTGAGCACCTGAGTCGTGACGCCATGCCGGAATGGACGGATTCTCTGGCATCACTCCACCCCGCGTTCATTCGTTTCAGCTCCGGCACAACGGGGAAGAGCAAAGGAATTGTCCTCTCGCACGACACCCTCCGCGAGAGGGTGGAAGCCGCAAATGCCGGCCTGGGGATCGGGCCTGCGGACAAGGTGCTTTGGGTGCTCTCGATGTCCCACCACTTTGCTGTCTCGATCATTCTCTACCTCTGGCATGGAGCGACAATTCTCCTTCCGAAATCGCACTTGGCCGGCGACGTTTTGGAGGCTGCCATCCGTCACCACGCGACCGTCATCTATGCGGCGCCATTCCACTATGAGTTGCTGGCGGGAGATGCCGGGAAGACCCCGTGGCCGTCCCTGCGGCTTGCCGTCTCGACCACCACGGCGCTTGCTGTTGAAACCGGCAAGGCATTTGACAGGGCTTTCGGCGTGTATCCCTCGCAGGCGCTGGGGATCATCGAGGTCGGCCTTCCCTGCCTGAATGTTCCGGATCCTCGGAACCAGCCAGCCTCGATCGGCCAGGTGCAACCGGCGTTTGCCTTCGAGTTGCGCGATCCGCAGGGCCGGGCCGTGGGGCCTGGCGAACAGGGCACGCTCTTTTTGCAAGGCCCCGGAATGTTCGATGCCTACATCGAGCCATGGCAGGAACGCGCGGATGCGATGAGCGACGGATGGTTCTCGACCGGAGATATCGCGGAAGCGGATGGAGACGGCTTCCTTTATCTGGTCGGCCGGAGCCAGTCGGTCATCAGCGTCGGGGGAATGAAGTTCTTTCCGGAAGAGGTCGAAACTGTGCTCTGCCGGCACCCGCTGATCGCCGAGGCCCGGGTATTCAGCCGACCGCATCCCACCTTCGGAATGATCCCTGCCGCAGAACTCGTGGCCGTTCAAGGCGAACCTTCGCCGACCGTGCGCGAGATCGTCTCGTTCTGCCGGAAGCAAATCGCCCGCTACAAAATCCCCGTGGAGATCGCCTTCGTGAAAGCCATCACACGGACCGCGAGCGGCAAAATCCGGAGAGCATGAGAGTCGCCATCATTGGTGGAGGACCAGCCGGTTCGACAAGCGCAGCCTTACTGGCGCGCAGCGGGGCGGATGTTGTGATCTTCGAGGAAGGCAACCGACCGGAAGTGATCGCAGGCGAATCGCTCGTTCCGGGCGTGATTCCAATTCTGCGGCGGCTCGGCA
The DNA here is from genome assembly GCA_964605515.1 of uncultured Chthoniobacter sp. Taxonomy (GTDB): domain Bacteria; phylum Verrucomicrobiota; class Verrucomicrobiia; order Chthoniobacterales; family Terrimicrobiaceae; genus QYQL01. The sequence continues at coordinate 19,160 of CAZSDC010000033.1, read as the reverse complement.
TCGAAGATCAGGTGGCTCAGATCGGGGTCCGCAAGCCGGGGGTGACATTTTATTCATCCGAGGGGCGGGCGTTTGCTTTCGGATTCGATTCGCTGCCGGGAAAATATCCGCCGTATGCATATAATGTTCCGCGACCGGAATTTGATAACCTGTTGTTTGAGTCCGCGCTGGGCTCCGGAGCTCAGAGCATTGGCGCTAAAGCGATAATCAGAGCCGAGGGAATCCGGCTCCGACTGGCACCCGAGAGCCTCAATCTTGTTTCGCGTTGGAAGGGCAACCAGCCTGATCTTGTCGTTGACGCGACGGGGAGACGTCGAATCAGCGCCAACCTCCTCAAGATCGGATCAAAAACCGGGCCTCGTCGTGATGTCGCCCACTTTGCGCATTACGAGGGATTTCTGCCTGAATCCCCTGCCGGCCAGGTTCTGATCAACCATTTGGACCACGGATGGTCATGGAGAATCCCCCTGCGCGGCAGGATGTCGTTCGGCATCGTGCTGGATCAGAAAGCAGCGGCTTCTCTCGGACGCGAACCGGCGGAACGCCTCGACGCGGCAATGCGGGGGAACCCACAAATCAGCGGTGCGATCAGAAATGTCCGGCGCATCTCGGAGCCACAGACATATGCAAACTATCAACTGATCTCCGACCAGGGCGCAGGATCGAACTGGGCGGCGGTTGGAGATGCTTTTGGTTTTGTGGATCCGATGCTTTCGCCCGGCATGATGATCGCGATGCAAGGAGCGGTGCTTCTGGAGGATTCGCTGTCACGGCTCCCCATGGATCAGGCACTCGCCACCTACGCAGCAGAGATCACCGGACTGCTGGAAGCCTGGATGAATTTCATCGCCTACTTCTACGACGGGCGAATTTTTTCGATGCACGAAAACGCGACGGATTTTCAATCCCGCCACAGATACCTGCCCACGAGTATCATCGAGCAATTCGTGCGAAGCCATCTTGCCTCGATGGCTTCGGGGTTTACCACCGATTCGCCTTATAGCCTGGGAGTCCTGCGCGGATTTGAGCGCTTTGCGGCTGGCGGCAGAACGCCTGCCGGGAGCCTGGCGATCATTTGATTTCAGCGGGCGATTGCGCCGCCGGCTTGGGCGGCATCCAGAGATCCCAGGCCTTTGGCAGCAGAAATAGCGAGATCAAGCCGTCGATTAGCAGCCCGAGCGCGCAGGTTTTTCCAAGGGTTGCGAGGCCCGTGTTGCTGGCCCACGCAAGCGAGCCGAATCCAGCGGCGGCGGAGGTGCAGCACAGAAAAATCACAAGCCCGAGATCCTGCCGCGCGCGCCGGGTGTCGCCGCCATTGCGCCTCAGCGCGAGAAGAAGCAGGATACTGTAATCTGTGCCTGTCCCGAGAAGGAGGAGCACAGCGGCGAGGTTGAAGAAACCCCACTTCATGCCGAGCAGCGACATGGCTCCCGCCAGACACACGAGCACGAGAGCCGTGGTCACTGCAAAAAGCACAACAGCCCGAAAATTGCACAGGCCGATGGACAGGATCACAAGGATCCCCACCAGGAGTCCCAGGGAAACCTGGAAGATCTCTCTCGGCATCGTGCGCTTCAACTCCGCGCCCAGCGAACTCCAGTTGACCAGAAATATGCCGTCGTCCCGGAAGGAATCAGCCAGCTCGATTTCCCGGCCGGCAACCGGCTCGACCATACCCAGCGCGAGGAAATTTCCCTCCTGATGCCGCGCCATACGCCGCAGGATCCACCGGCTGGTTTCGTTCTCCGGCCAAACCGGCAGCGCTGCGTGCTGCCAGGAAGTGGCTTGCTCGAAAACTGTGGATGTGAGCGCGAACGCATCGTCCGTAAAGCCGCTTTCAGCCAGTGTCTTTCTCAAGCGGGGAAGTTCGGAGGACAGCGACGCGAGGGCGGCAAGGTTCTCGTGCTGGCGAATGGCGTCGGGCCAAAGCGGAAGCGGAGAAAGGAAATGTTTCGCCAGCCCTTGGCGGATGGCGTCATCCATCCGGGCCTGCCCCCGCTTCAAGCGCGCAAGCACCTCGGCTTCATTTCTGCCCTTGGTGATCAGGCTAAGGAGCCCACGGTCGTCGGTGAGGCGGCTGTAGAGATTCTCAAGAGCGGACTGGGCTCCGCTCTGGCGCGGACGGAATGTGGCCGCTGAAAAATCCGCCTCCGGAAATCCCTTGAGAAGAAGCCCGCCCAACAGAAGAGCAACCATCCCCAAGGCAATCCGTTCTCCGATCACAGCAAAGCGTGGCGAGGCCAGCAGCGGGTCGAGCCGCGAGGGCGGAGGAAGTCCCAAGGCGGGACGGAGCCTCACGGCGAGAGGGGCGAAGACCCCGAGCATCACAAGCGCACCGACACACACGCCAAGCCCCACCATGCTTCCCAGTTGAGAGAGCCCGGGCAGGCTGCTCAAATTGAGTGCGAAAAATGCCGCTGCGGTCGTGCTGGCGGTCCACGCAATATTCTGAAAGCACTGCCACTGCAGATGACGGACGCTCCCGGAGGTGCGGAGCGATTGCTGGTAGATCAGATAACCGTAATCCACGCTCAGCCCGATCATCACCGACGCAAAGCCCGCCCCGATGACGGTGATCTGGTTGAGAAAAAGCCCGGCAGTCGCGAGAGAAATCACGAAGGTCAGAAGCAGCATGACCATGAGCCAGCGGAGCGGCGCAATCCGACCGTAGCAAAGCCAGAAAATCAGGCTGATCAGAACGAGCGTGGCGAAGGCCGAGGTCATCATGTCCCATTCCATTCCTGTGGAAATTTCAGCCACAAACGCAGGCTCGCCGGTGAATCCCAGCCGGACCGGGCTGCCGGCAACGGCCTCGGAGGCGATGGCCCGGATCTGAGCCAGCCACCGGGCGGTGTCCTTATAGTTCGCAAAAGGGTGTGCCGCCCCGACGTAAACCACGCGGAATTTCCCATCGTCCGAGGAGAATTCCGATTGCTGGGCTCCGCCGAAAACTCCGGCCCCCGAAAGAGCTGAGGACAGCCCGAACGGATCATAGCTTAGGAGAGCAATGTCGCGTGGCGAGACGGTTGTTTGCAGTGTCTCGATGGTCGCCTGCAATGTTTTGGCGGCCTGACCGGGGGCTAGCCTCGCCCGGATCCCGTCCATTTTATCCGCAGGCTGGTTGAGGAGAAGGAACGTCAGAAACTCCGAAAGGCTTGCCGGATCATTTTCCCAGGGAGGGCGCGCAGCGGCGCTTTTGACAAGCGGGGAGTGCTGGCGTAGTGCCGAGGCGAGCCGGTCAGCCGCAGCTTCTGCCGTATCGGAATCAGAGGCCTCAATGGTGACGATCAACTCGTCGGGTTGCGCGAAGTTTTTTAGGAAGAGCGACAGCCCTTCGACCTGGCGCAGATGTGCAGGGAGGAGCCTCAGGATGTCAACATTGAAGCTGATCCGCGACAGCCCGGCCGCGATATAGGCCAGCGCGATGACCGCCAGCAGAATCCACCTAGTTCTGCTCATCGTTGATCTTGTAGCCAGCGAGGTCGAATTCGAAAATCCCCTTCCCGATCTTCGGGTTGATTTCCACGTTGCTGAACTCATTGAGAATTGATGAGCCCTCGCGGGTGACAATTTCAAAGCTGATCCAGTGGCCGGTGTGCGTGTCGAAATCCAGCTTGATCGCGGAGAGCCTCCGGGCCGAGGCGTCTCGCGGCAGCATTTCCAAGTGGCAGGTGGAACCTGTGGCAGTGATCGCAAGCACTTGAACCAGCCGCTGAAATTCCTCGAAGCTACCTCCTCCGGGGAAGCGGATCATCCCCAGAGCTTCGGCACCGCCGGTGCTGCCGGGGGCCGCAGCCGGCTTCCTTTCCGCCCGCCTCTTGTCCGGCTGGATAATGGTCACGCCGCCCGGTGTCCCAAGGATGATCGTTTTAGGGGGATCACCCAGTTCCCAGCGAAACCAGTCCGGCGCTTTAAACCAGAGCCGGCCTTGGCTCTTCAGCGGGCTGCGCAGGGTCCGCAGCGAGCGCGTCTGCGTGAAATCGGCCGAGAGCGAATGAACATCTTTTTGCGCAGCGATCCAAATCTTGAGCGGGGCGAGATCAATCGGTTTGTCCGGAGGAGCCGCCACAAGCGCACCCCCTGAGAATACGGTAAAGAGAGAGAAAGCCAGCCGAAGGATCGAACACACGGGCGACAAATGTGGCGGGGCGTTGCGTAATGAATTTGAAATCACGGGGTGCAGTCGGAGCCAATCATTGTTCTCTTCTTCTAGCCTGCGGTCAAAACCATTCAGGCCCTGACAGGCGCCACGGCGCTCTGCCTCATAAATCCGCCCCCGAATGCGCGGACGTAGCGAGCGCTCACCTGTTCCTGGTTGATGTCACTGTAAAACCATCGCCAGAGCGCAAGATAGCGCTCAAGGAGCGATTCGGGGGATTCATGGAGAGGCGCATAAACGACGTTGGCCCCGTTGAATTTGCTCCAATCCTTGGTGAGCAGCCTTCCCTCGCTTTCCATCTGCGCGAACAGGTCCGTGCCCGGAAATGGCGTGTGGATGACGAACTCGGCCAGATTCGTTTTTGTCGCGGAGCAGAACTCAGCGATCCCCACCTCGACGGGCTGGATGTCGCCGTCGTTTCCCAGGTTGAAGGAAGCCATAACCTCGATTCCTGCGGCCTTCAATTCGATGATCTTCGCCATCAGGCCCTCATCGTTCAAATCGCTTGCAAGCGGCTGTCTCAGTCCAAGAACCAGATAGATTTGCTGCATCCGGGCCCGGGCCATCATCTCAATTTCTTCGCGGCGAAGCTGACGGACAAACTGGGGATAGCCGGCAATGAACGAGATTCGACGGTTCCGGGTTTCCACGAGACGAGTGAAAAGCTCAATGCGGTAGTCGCGGTTCTCTGCGTCGGGGAAGAGCAGATTCTCGTCGGCAAAAAAGAAACAGGGAAACGGGAGGCTTGCGATGTCATCGAGCACTTCGTCAACGGGGCGAAGGACAACCTGCGTTCCAGCATGGCTTGGAAGGACACAATATGGGCATGCGGCGGGGCATCCCCTGGCTGTCTGGACCGTGCCGGCCCGAAGGTATCCGGAGTCTTTGAAGAGATCCCGGCGCGGTTTGGCAAACGGAGCGCAAGGGTTCCCTTCATACACCAGCTTCAGTTCCCCCGCCTCAAAATCCCGGATAATTTCCTCCCAGGCTCCCTCCGCGGGCCCGCGAAGAATGGCGTCAAAATGCGGAGCCGCGTCCGATGTCGCCACCGTCGGGTGAATGCCGCCGCCTATGACCGTCTTTCCCGCGCGGCGGAACGCATCAGCAAGCCGGTAGGCATTCGTTGCTTGCGGTGTGAAAAATCCCACGCACACCAGGTCCGCATCCGGATCGGATTGCGCGCCGGCCACATTCTGATCAAAGAGCGAAACGGTGTGCCCGGACGGAACTGCACCGGCCGCCGTGGCCAACCCCAAACCCGCCATGCGGAAATTCCCGACATCGTATCCGCTGATCACCTTCTGCAGATCCGGGTGATCTTCGAGAAGTTTCTGCCAGCGCGGGAACACAAATTCAAAATGCACTCCGGGCATTTACTCTCCGCCCTGCCGGCTGGCGAGTCCGTTCGCAAGATTGGTTCCACAACGGACCGGATAGCGCTATCCGGTCCGTTGCCGTTTTGGCCCTGAACTTGCCGAAAGGCTCTCCATCGACCACTCAGCGGTCGTCCCTTCAGAAAGAAGTGCAGGCCGCCGTGACGAGTGCCACGACGGCCTGCTGTTCCCCCCAGAACAAGTGAACATGTAGCAGCTCCCGTGCCAAGATGAAGGCATTTTGAAAATAATTGACGAACCGAAGCGCATGTTCCCGTTCCGTCGGGTTGTTTTCTCAGGCTTTTATCTTTGCTGCCGGCGTCCAGGACAGCTAGGTTCGCGGAATGCAAAGCACCAGACTCTGGCTCATGTTTCCGGCCCGCCTGATTACACGTCCAATCCTGTGGGAACTCGCAAAGGCATTTCCGGTGGTGACGAACATCCGGCAGGCGAGCGTGACCGAGGAAATCGGGCTCGTTTCCCTCGAACTCGACGGCGAGCGGGAGGAGATTAAGAAATCCATCGCGTGGCTCGAGGAGCAGGGCATCAAGGTCGAACCTGTCGAAATCAACACCATCGAGGGCTAGCTGAAAGACTGCCCTTGCAAGAGCGGCTGGGGTCATTATTGTGATGCCTTTCCTATGCACGTAAATCTCGGGGAAATCCCAAGTCCGCTCCGGCGTAATTTTTTTCCAATCGCCGCGCTGCTGGTGTGCTCATCGGCTCTGGTGCTGGCTCCAGCCGCGCAAGCTCAAGAGGTGGTCAGCGTGCCAATGAAAACAAACCTGTGGCAGATCGCGTTATCCGGCGGGTATGTGATGATCCCGCTGGCCGCACTCTCAGTCATCGCGGTTATGCTGATTCTCGTCTATCTCGTGACCCTCCGTCGTGGGGCGGTGGCAACCGCAAGGTACATGCAGACGGCGGAGGCGCTCATCCGCAAAAAGGATTACCTCGGACTTCTGGCCATCTCGAACCGACACAACGAAGCTGTGGCCAGGATCGTCCAGCGGACGCTCGACTTCCTGACAAAAAACCCCCGGGCAACGCTTGCGGAGGCCCGTGAAATAGCCCAGGCCGAGGGCTCGCGACTGGCCGGAGCAATGAATCAGCAGATTACCTATCTGGCGGATATCGGCACGATCGCCCCGATGCTGGGACTTTTTGGAACCGTGCTGGGAATGATCAAATCGTTTACGGCCGTTGCGAGCGACATCGCCGCATCCCGACCCATGCTCCTCGCACATGGGGTCTCGGAAGCCCTCGTGACGACAGCCGCGGGCCTGCTTGTGGGGATTCCCGCCATGGCGGCCTATTCGTTTTTCCGGGGACGCGTCCAAGCGCGCATCTCGGATCTGGAGGCGGCCACCACCCAGTTGATCGCGCTGCTGGGTGTGGGGTCGTCCGACCGCTTGTAATGAGAGCGAGCCTCGCGGCATTATCATTTTTTACCGGATTGCTCGCGGCTTTCGGGCAACCCGTCTCGGGTGAGCCCGAGGTCCGCAGGGCATTGCCCGTGAACACGCCGGCCCCGACAGAAAATCCGGCATGGATGGAAGGTGTGCAACCGTCCACCGCTCCGGTTCCTGTGAGGGTCTCTGGCGGAGGTCCAACGCCTGCCTCCTCCCCCACCCCTGTCGCACAGCCGTTCCGGCCCGCAGTCCGGCCCGAAGCCGCTCCGGCTCCTCCGCCGGACGAGAACGGAACGATCCGCATCGCCCCGGCTTCTGCTCAGACGACCGATCATTCCCGCGAGCAACTTGACCTAGCGAACAGCCTTTACTCGCGAAAAATGTATGACCTCGCGGTGCCGGAATATGAGAAGTTTCTCATCGCATCGAGTTCGGGGACCGGCCGCGATGCCGCCCTGTTCCGACTTGCCGAGTGCCACCGCATGCTGGGAAATATCCCGACCGCCCGCACCGGCTACGAAAAGCTGGTGATGGAATTTCAAAAAGGCGAGTTCGCAGGCGCAGGCGCTTATCGCCTGGGCGAATTTCTCTACGGCGAAAAAAATTACGACGCCGCGAACGCGCAGTTCCAGACCGCCGTCCGTGAGTCGAAGGACGGCGAAGTCCGTCTGACGGCGCTATATTTTTCGGCTCGCAGCCTCGACTACCTCAAGCAGGACAAGGAGGCTCGCGCTGCCTACAAAGCGGTAATCTCGATCGAGGGAAAGAATCCCTACCGCAACCACGCGCTCATGGGGGCTGCGGATATCGATTCGCGGAGCGGACAAAAAGAAACCGCCCTGGCCGCCTACGAGGAATTGGGGACATCCGGAAAAACCGGAATGGCAGCCGAGGCCGCGGTTAAGGCCGCAGCCCTGGCCTCGGACCTCGGTCAAAAAGACAAGGCGATCATCCTGTTTGAAAAGGCGGCGAGCAATCCGGAAGGCGGAGACTGGAGGCCTGCAGCCATCATCGGAGCCATGCGACTCCGTTACCAAACATCAGCTTACAAAGCCGTTGTGGATATGGCCTCAACGGTCGATCAACTTCCCGGGGAAATCCGCCCGGAGGCGCTCCAAATCCTGGCGGCCTCCTACCGGCAGCTTGGAAACAACCTGGAGGCCCGCCGGATTTACGACCGGATCCTCAAGGACTTTCCCGAATCCGCACCGTCCGGCGACGCACGGTTCCAGCGGCTTGTCAGCCTGTATGCCTTGAAGGACAAAAGCCTCGCCGCAGAAGTTGACGCGTTTTTGGAGAAGACCACGAATCCGAAAGAGCGCACTCAGGCGCTGCTGCTGAAAGCGGAGACGTTGTTCAAGCAGGGTGACTACGCGGGCGCTGGCAAGGTCTATGAGGGGCTGCTGTCCAGGGAACTTTCCGATGACCTCCACGCCGACGCGCTCTACAAACTCGCCTGGTGCCTGGCCGCCACTGGAGATCACCCGGCAGCCGTATCGGCTTACTCCGATTTCCTGACAAAATTTCCCGCCCATAAACTGGCCGCCACCGCCCTCGCCCAGCGCGCGCTCTCGAAGCAGGAAAGCAAGGCCTTCGACGCAGCAATCGAGGACTTCGACGCCATCGCTGCCAAGTATCCCGGCACGAAGGAGCACGAACTCGCGCTGCAGCAAAAAGCCTTGATTTTCGGACAACTGAAAAAATACCCCGAGATGACTCAGGCGTTCGAAAAACTGCTCGCCGATTTTCCCAAGACCGCCGCCGCCGCCCAGGCTAATTTCTGGCTCGGATGGGCGGCGTTTGAGCAGAAGGACTACAAGTCGGCGGTCCCGAAGCTGGAAGCCGCGCGCACCCAGGACGCCACACAATACGGAGAGAGGGCGTCACTGAGGATCATCCTCTCGCACTATTATCTGGAGGACCGGGAATCTGTCGCCCGCGAAGCCTCGAACTACAAAGGGGGGAACCTGCCTGCGGAAATTACCCTCTGGCTGGCTTCCCGCCTCGTAGACGAAGGGAACTATGCCAAAGCCGAAGCTTTGCTGCTGCCGCTCGCCAGCAACCCCGCCGCCCTCACACCCGCCGCATGGATCAACCTCGGCGAATCGGAGATCCGACTCGGAAAATTCAAGGACGCGCGCGGCCCGATTGACAAATTCCTCGACTCCGCCCGGGATCCGGCCACCCGTGCCCGCGGCCTCATGGCGAGCGCGCAAATCCATCTGGGTTTGAAAAACCCCTCGGCTGCCTCCCCCATCATCGAGGAGGCTCTGCTCCTCCAACCGGAAGGCCGTCTGAACGCCGAGGCCCGTCTCTTGCAGGGGGACATTCTGCTCGCACAAGGTAATACCGATGCGGCCGCCCGCGCCTATATGACAGTGGCCGTGCTCCTCGACGATCCGGCGATCACCCCTCGCGCCCTCCAAAAAGCTGCAGATGCCTACCAGCGCGGAAACAACCGCTTCGAAGCAGAAAAAGCCCTTGCACAACTCCGGCAAAAATACCCAGATTTCCTCCAGTCACAAAAACCGCCGAAAACCAAATCATGAGAATCGCATTTCTTGTCCTCTTCGCCGCAGCATCCGCCTTGGCGGGCGAGATCACGCTGCACGACCAAACACTGCCCGAGGTCAAAGCCTCGGTCCAACTGCCTGAAGGCTGGACTTCGACAATGGAGAGCGACGAGGGGGTGTTTGTTTACCATCTCCAAAAGGGCACACGTTCCGGCGAGACGGATGCCCCGGGCATCACGCTCAGCATCACCACAAAAGTTCCGGAACGCACAACTCAATCCCCATCACAATATGCCGCGGCACTCATTGACATGTCGCAGGACGACGGTCCGAACAACCCGATCCAAAAATCCGAGATCAGCGGGCTCCCCTCCCTCCGGTCGGAATACCACTTCGAGAGCGACAAAGGCAAAATGCGCGCCGTCAATATCGCGATCCCGAATGACAAAACCGGCACGCTCTACTTCTTCGCCTGGCAGGCACCGTTGGACGAACCGACCGCAGCGGAGGCGCTCCGGGACAAGATCGTGGCCTCGCTGAAGATTGATCCAGCGTTCTAAGCGACCCATGGGGAACTTCCTGCGCTTTCTCGTTTTTGTTGCCGTGGTCGCCTGCGCAGTCGGCATCATCTACCTTTGGAAAACAGCAGTTCCGGCACGGGCACCGCGGGAGGCACAGCAGGGACAATCCCGGCCCCCGGCCCGCCTTGCGGAGATGGACCGGGAATTCACGACTCTCGTTGCGAACACGCTTCCCTCCGTGGTGAGTATCAACGCGATCCCCGCAGAAGCCATCGACCTGCGGGCCAACCTCCTGCGCAGCCTGCTCGGCGCCGGACCGGGAGCGCCGCTCTCACCTCAGCTCGGGTCGGGCGCGATTGTTTCCAAGGACGGCTACCTTGTCACGAATCTGCACGTGATTGAGAATGCCGGTGCCGTCGAGGTGCAACTGAACGATGGACGCGTCCTCCCGGCAAAGTTCGTCGGGGCAGACCGGCTCGCGGATGTCGCAGTGCTAAAAATCGATGGAGACAATCTTCAGCCGCTGGCTTTTGCAGACTCAGACGAAGTGCGCATCGGGCAGATGGTCATCGCTGTCGGAAACCCACTCGGCCTCCAGGAATCGGTCACGAAGGGCATCATCAGCGGAAAGGGCCGCAAAAGGACGAGCGAAGACGCAAATGAATTTTTTCAGACCGATGCCCCGATCAATCTCGGGAACTCAGGTGGCCCGCTTGTGGATCTCAATGGCCGGATTATCGGCCTCAACAACTTTATCATCCAGAACACGAACGGCCTGGGTTTTGCCATTCCGTCCAACACAGTCCGCAAGGTCTTTGAAAGCATCCGGGAATTCGGCCATGTGCTCCATCCCTGGTTTGGTGTCGTCATGCTTCCCATTACGCCGGCGGTCATGGCCCAACTGGGACTCCCGGACACCAAGGGAGCGCTCATTGAGGCAATCATGGAAGCGTCGCCAGCCGCCCGCGCGGGACTGAAGCCCGGCGATGTCATCTTATCTTACAACGGACGGCCGATTGTCGATTGGAAGGACCTGCGCAACAGGGTCGCCGAGACGGAGCCCGGAAGAGAGGTTTCTGTGGACATTCTCCGTGAAGGACGAAACCTCAGGGTCCCCGTCAAAATCGAAAAACAGCCCGGCGAATAGGACTTTGTTTTTTCCTCAAAACCGCTAAATTGCGAAACTTGTGACTCAGCCCACGCATGCCTCCCCTCCGATTCCCCGCCAACCCATTGGAGCGACATTCGCTGTGGCGGTCGGCATTCTGGGATTTTTTCTTGTCCTTCAGTTCCTCGCGGTCGCCTGGTATTTTCTTCCGATCCTGAGAGAAAAAGTGGTCGAGAGCGCCACGGTTGCCAGCGTTCAGCCGGCCGCAGAAAGCCCAGCCGCGCCCGCAAAATCCGGCGCAACCGCCGTGCCCGAACGTGCGCAACCCAATCCCGCACTCGTTCAAAAGATCAGCCGTCTTGTCGCGGACTCGGACCGCTCCTACAGGGTGGGTGATTTTGAAGCCGCGCTGAAAGGGATCAACGAGGCCAACGACCTGCTCCCGGATGATCCCGGGATTCTTCTCCGCCGAGCTCGACTCTTCGAGAGCATGCAACAGCCAGCCGATGCCGCTGCAGACTACGCCCGCGTCGCCGCGCTTCCTGGCCTCTCCCCCGAACTTCGAGCCCAGGCCGAACGCAAGCTCACCCAACTCGGCGGCGTCGCCTCAGGCGGTTCGCCATCCCCCTCTGCCGCCGGCCAATCGATGGACGATGCCCCCGCGCGCAGCGGTTCGGATTTGCGTGAAGAGATGACCGGCTTGCAGCCTGGATGCAGCCTGGGGATTGTTGACGCAAGGCTGCGCGACGGAAGCCCGGGAACCAAAGTTCTGCGCATCGCGATAAAAGCCCGTCCGGGAATCACCGTCGACACGCGGCAGATGAAGATTCACGTCTTCTTCTACGAAAAAGATGAAGCTGGTGATGTCCAGCTCACGGAATCCAAAGTCGCCTCCCAGTGGATCAGCCCGCCGGTCAACTGGGCGGATAACGAACCGGAGCTTCTTGATGTGACCTACATTCTTCCCGACAGCAGCCTTCCCGGCAGCGCCTCATCGAACGGGTCTCCCGGAAGGACGTTTGTGGGCTACATCGTCGGCATCTATTACAACAGCGAACTTCAGGACACTCGGGCCGACCCGGGGAATCTGGCCAAGAAATTTCCTCTCCCGCTTTACCTCAAACAAGAAGTTCAATGAAAATATTGGTCGTGGACGGCAGGGAGGGAGTGGCCGATGGGCTGGCTCAATCGCTCGAAGCACTTGGTTGGCGTGGGGCCGGAGCTGCTACCAACTCGGATGATGCGGTGGCATGGATCAACGCGCACGGCGGATGTGACATCCTAGTCACTGAAGTTTTCCTTCAGCCGGCAGACGGATTCACTCTCCGGGAAACCATACAACCGCACTTGCCGGGGATGAAAACCATATTCACCTCGATTTACGATGCCTCCGCGTATACCGAACGGATGGCCGGGAACGCCTTCCTGCAGGCACCACTGACTCCTGAGGACCTGAACGCCGCACTGCGAAAGCTCGCATCCCCCCGTCCCGTAGCTCATGCCGTGCCCACTGCGACCCCTCGACCAACGGCCAAACCAGCTGCAACTCCGACATCAACGCCGCAACCGAGAGCCGTCGCCGCCACACCTCAGCCGACCCCCGTCGCCGCCACACCTCAGCCGACCCCCGTTGCCTCCGCACCTCAGCCGACCGCAGCCCCAGCCAAGCCAAGAGCGGTAGCAGCTTCTGTAGCCACAACTGCGCCATCTCCCAAACCATCCGGAAAAACCGACGCGCAGCCGTTGCCCGTCCAAGGGGCACCTGCTCCTCTCGCGACATCTGTCAAGGCGGTCGCCGCTCGACCTGCCGTGAAGGCCGTGCCCCACAGTGCTGCAGCCAGGGCAACGTCAGCTTCTAATCTCGGTTCTGAAATCGAGCTCCCGCCCGACCGCTTGGTCGGGCAAACGATTGCAAATTATCAGGTGGAAGCCCTGATCGGCAAAGGCCCCATGGGTCCGATCTATCGCGCCCGCCAAACGAATATTGAAAGGCTCGTCCGATTCTATGTCCTGGATGCCTCGCTGACCTCGAACGAGAGCGCGGCTCAACGGTTCCTTTCAAATGCCAGCGCCAAAGCCAAAGCCACGAACCCGGTCATTATAGGCGTCTATGAAGCTGGAAACAGCGATGGCGTATGTTTTTACTCTTGTGAATACGTCCCGTGTCGCTCGGTGGGCCAAATCCGCGAATCGGGTGGAACCCTGGACGAAACCACCGCTCTCTCTGTTCTCAAGGCCGCCGGCGAAGCCTTGGACTATTTTGCCCGCGAAAAAATCGAGCACGACCTTCTCACGGAAAACGCTCTTCTGATCGGCCCCGCGAACCGGGTGCGGGTGGCGAACATCGCATCGAGTCAAGCCGCTCAGCCGTTCGATGTGCATGCGGAGATGCGTCGTGTCGGCGAGATTGTTCTCGGCGCTCTTCCTGCCTCCGGCACCCCGAAAGCCTCCGAATTGGCTGCCCAGCTCACCGACCCTTCGTCGCCGCCCCCGTCCTGGGCGGCATTCCTCCAAACGCTCAGCACCTACCAACCGAAGGCCCACATCGCCGATGCCTACAAACTCGACGCCCAAGAGCGTGCAGCCATCCGCATCGTCGAGGAATCCAAGAAGCGCCAGAAACGGGGAATGCTCATCAATTCGCTTTTTTCTCTCGGCCTACTCGCCGCAGCCCTCTTTGCCATCTACTATGCATTCCTGCGCCCGAAAAGTGCCACGGTCCGCAATCTTGAGGAGGTGGTTGAGATCCCGGCCGGCGAATTCATTTACCAGGACGGCCAGAAAGTCAATCTGCCAACATTCTACATCGACAAGTATGAGGTAACGATCGGTGAATACGCACGGTTCCTCGACTTTATCGAAAGGAATCCTGACAAGGTGGCCCAGTTCGAACACCCGAACCAACCCAAAGGCAAATCCCATGTCCCGGTGGAATGGGCGGATAAACAGGAACTCACCCCCCCATTTCCAGGTTATTACCGCCGTGCCCAGCAGTGGGGGAGATACAAGGAGGCTGCACTCGACGTGAACTCCCCGGTCTTCGGGGTCGATTGGTTCGATGCCTATGCCTACGCCAAATGGAAAGGCCGCCGCCTCCCCACTGAAAAAGAATGGGAAAAGGCTGCCCGCGGGACCGATGGACGAAAATTCTCCTGGGGAAACAACGAGGATCCGTCCCTCGCGAATACCGGAGCTGATTTCAATCTTGACCCCACGAAAGGCGGAGACAAAGACGGCTTCAAACGCTGGAACCCGGTGGACGCCAAAAAAGGCGACAAGAGCCCGTTCGGAATGGTCGGTGCTTCCGGAAATGTCTCGGAGTGGACGGCGACAATTGAAGACAGCCCGGAAGCAGGCGGCAAGGTGCCGGTGATCCGTGGCGGAAATTGGAAAACGCCCGATCCGTCAGTCACGCGACGCGTCCTCAAACTGATGGACCTCCAGCAGGATGACGCCTTGGGATTCCGCACTGCCTCCGACACCGCCCCCTCCACCAAATGAGAATCCCCCTTCTGCTCGCCGCCATCCTCCTGTCGGCGCTGACTGCGAATGCCCAACTGCAGGTGGATATCTCGATGAAGAGAAATCTCTTCATCGCCTATGAACCAATCCTCGTCACCGTAACAATTACCAACCTTTCCGGCAACGAACTCACCCTCTCAGACAGCGGCCACAAAAACTGGTTCGGCCTGCAACTGGAAACGCTCGACGGCCGGCCGATCCCCCCGGTGAACGGGGAATACTCCAACGCACCCGTCGAACTCGGACCTCAGCAAAAAATTTCCCGCACCGTGAACCTCGCCCCCCTTTTTCCCATTGGAGAATTCGGAGGATATCGCCTGAAGGCCAATGTTTTCTCCCAGTCCAACAACCGGTTTTTTGCGTCTCCATCGCTGAATTTTGAAGTCACCGACGGAAAGGTCCTGTGGCAGAAGGCGGTCGGCGTGCCGGACGGCTCGCCCGGGGCAGGCTCTACCCGCACAATCACGCTGCTTTCACACCGGCTTTCTCAGACCACTCAGCTCTACCTCCGCATCGAGGACAAACAGGCGGGGATCGTTTACTGCACCCACCAGCTCGGACGGTTTCTGAACTTCGGAAATCCGAACATCCTTCTCGATACCCAGAACCGGGTGCACATTCTCCAGAACACCGCCCCGAAAGCCTTCATCTATTCCAAGATCGGGCTCAATGGGGAGGTCTTGGACCGCAAATCCTATAACGAACTCTCGTCGCGCCCGGAACTCCGCAGGGGTAGCGATGGCAGCGTCCTCATCCTCGGTGGACAGGAATACGATCCCAAAGCCCCGTTGCCGGAACAATCGCTCCCCTCCATGCATGACCGGCCCTTCCCCCTCCCAACGCCCGCCTCCAGACCAGCGCCAAAATCCAAGGCCTCGCCCACGCCGGAGGACGGCCGCCCGGAACACCTCCTCAACCGGTAGAATTTTTCCGCCTGTGATCCCGGAGAATACGTCGCAGGCCCGAAACTATCACCCCCCCACCGGAGGAGCAGGCTCCTTTCGTTTAGCCGGAAGCGCCAAACATCGTCATGTGCCGGAAAACTGGCTGAGACGATGGTTTACAGGATGTCTGACCACAAAGAGGATCCCCACCACTACTCCGGTTGTCCTGTTCGCTCTGCTCCTCGCCTCCTGCGCGACCGCCCCGCTGCCTGAGGAGAGCAGACCGGTCGTGGATTTGATGGCGGAGCGGTTGGAACTCGCTCGGGATATTGCCTGGGCCAAATGGAAGGACGACCTGCCCGTGCGGGATCCTCTCCGCGAGGCTGCGGTGCTCGAGAAACTCATCCGGCAAGGAGAGGTGGCCGGCATTGAGGAGCCTCTGGTTTCCCGCTTTGTCAGGGCACAGATCGAGGCCTCGTGTCTGGAACAGGAGGCTTGGATGAAAAAATGGCGGAAGGGAACTCCTCTTCCCGCCGGGGAGCCTCCTGCGCTGGACACGCTTCGGCATCGCCTGGATCTCATCTCGCCCCTTCTGATCGCGGAGTGGGCGGCAGCGATCAATACTCCCCGCTCTGCTGTACGGCAGCAGCTGCTGAAATCCGTAACCAACCCCCGCTCAGCCACCGTGGCCGCTTCGGGCTTTCTGGATCCCGAGCCCTAGGTTCAACCGCACCGGCATTTGATCATTCCAGGCGGATCAGTGTTGATATTCCCGTCTTGCCAAGGGGAACGTAAGGGGGTAGAAATCCATCCCTCTCTCATGGCAGCCGCAAATGATCTCCGCAAAGGCATGGCAATCCGTTACAACGGAAACCCGGCCATCGTCCTCGATATCCAGCACCGCACGCCCGGCAACCTGCGCGCTTTCGTGCAATGCATCATCCGCTACATCGGCACTGGAAAATCCGCCGACATCCGGTTCTCCTCGACGGAAAAAGTAGACACGGTCGAAACGAACCGCCAGCAGTTGGAATTCAGCTACGCCGATCATCAGGGCTACCACTTCATGGATCCCGAAACCTACGAGTCCATCACGCTGCATGAGGAGCTCATCGCCGAGGGCAAGGACTACCTGGTCGAGAATCTCAAGGTTGAGGTCCTCAGCATCGAGGGCCGCCCGGCTCAGGTCATTCTCCCCTCCTCGGTAAACCTGAAGGTGACGGAGTCAGCCGACGGGGTCCGCGGCGACTCTGCGAACAATGTCCAGAAGCCCGCAAAACTCGAAACGGGCAAGACGATCAACGTTCCGCTCTTCATCAAGGAAGGCGAACTGATCAAAGTCAGCACCGCCGACGGGTCCTATCTGGGCCGGGCATAAGGACGCTCTTAGATGGCCGGGAAACGACCTCGAAAGCGTGGCCCCGCCAGACTCAACGCCTCGTTCGCAGGTGCAATCCCCGATACCGTTCCCACGCGCTGGGTGAAATTTTTTGTCGGGATTTTTCTACTCCCACCCGCCTGGGTGCTGACGCAGACATTCTTCACTGCGTTCGCCCGGACGACGATCCACGATGCATTTTGGCTCACCGAGGAATTCTGGTTTTTTTCCCTGGGCGCGCTTCTTTGGCTGGTCACATTTTTCGGTCTGCCGCGTCCGCTCTGGATCTACGTCTTCGGGCACGAGCTCACGCATGCGGTCTGGGTTTTGATCATGGGCGGGCGGGTGCACAAGTTCCACGTCGCCAAAACCGGGGGACACATCCTCACGGACAAGACGAACACCTGGATCGCACTCGCCCCGTATTTCTTTCCGATCTACAGCCTGCTCGTTGTCGCCATCTACGGGGTGGCCGCACTGTTCACCGATGTTTCTCCCTACCGGCAATGGCTCTACGGCGCGGTCGGTGCCACTTGGGCATTCCACCTCTCCTTCACCTGTTGGATGATTCCCAAACGCCAGCCGGACCTCACGTATGGCGGCACGTTTTTTTCCCTGGTCCTGATCTACACCCTGAACCTGATCCTCCTCGCCATCCTTCTCATCATCGCCTCGCCGGGAGTCACATGCTTCGGATTCCTGCGCGACTTTTTCGGGAATGCGGCGGATTTCTCCCACCAAATCGTCCGCCTCGCGTCAAAAGTTTAGCGACCACTCAGGGGCGTGAACCGCACGACTTGGCAAGCCATGCGGAAAACTCGGCTGCACCGATGGCATCCGCCGCGAGTGCCAGCGTTTGCAGGACGGCTTCCTCCTCGGGGGCTTCGAGTTGCTGCCCGTTGACACCGAGAAATGTATATGCCGCCATGAACCCGGCGCGTTTGTTTCCATCGAGAAATGGGCGGTTCTTCACGATTCCCTCGGCATAGGCGGCTGCGAGTTCGAAGAGGGGCGGATCGCCATAGTGAAACAAATGCAGCGGCCGATTGAGCGCGGAGTCGAGCAACCCCTCGTCACGGATGCCCTCCAAACCGCCAAACCTTGCAAGCAACTCGCCCTGAATCGCGAGCACCACTTCGCGCGTGAGCCAGAAAGGTTCGCTCATTTCGCCAGTTCACGAAGCGCGTTCCGGTAACGGTTCATCCCAGCTTCGGCAACCCGCATGGCTTCATCGAACCCCGGACGTTCCGGCGTGATCGTGAGCGAGCTTTTCGGCGCCTCGGTCAAAAACAGCGTGGCCCCCTCCTCGACACGTAGGGTTTGCAGGGCCTCCTTGGGCAAAACGATTCCCAGCGAGTTCCCTATCTTGCGGACTTTTGTGGCGATTGGCATGTCATAACATGCGTTACCACGGGCCGATTTGTCAAATGCCCAACAGTTTTTTGTCCTACATTTTTTCCGGACAGCGGATCCCAAGGAGCGAGAGCCCGTGGGAAAGAATCCTGGCGGTGATTTCGCTCAGCAGCAGTCGGCTGGCGCGGACGGCGGGTTCGGCTTTTAGAACCGGGCAGGCCTCGTAGAACGAGTGGTAGGTGTTTGCAAGTTCGTAGAGATAGTTGGCAAGGATGTTCGGCCGGAAATCTTCCAGCACAATCGGCACGGTCTCGGCATACTGGAGGAGTTTGATCGCAAGGACGCGCTCAGCAGGCTCGGAGATGAGGATCTTGGCCAACGGATCGGCTTCGATCCCGCCACGGCGGAAAATCGAGCGGATCCGAACATAAGCATTTTGGAGATAGGGCGCGGTGTTGCCGTCCATCGCCAGGAGCTTGTCCCAGGAGAAAACATAATCAGTATGACGGTTCTGCGAGAGCTCCGCATATTTCACGGCCCCGATGCCGATGGTTTGCGCGATGGTTTCCGCCTCCTCCCCGGAGAAACCGTCCTTCCTTGTAGCGATCATTTTCCGGGCACGGTCCACCGCCTCGTGAAGGACCTCTGCGAGGCCAACATTCTCGCCCGAGCGGGTCTTCATGATTTTACGGTCTTCGCCGAGAATGCTTCCGAAGGCGATGTGCGCTAGACCGGCACCGATTCCCAGCATCCGGCTAGCCGCGAAGATTTGCTGGAAGTGGAGAGCCTGGGGAGCTCCGACCACATACCAGATGGCGTCCGGCTTCCAGCGGTTCAGGCGATACTCGATCGTCGCGAGATCTGTGGTCGCATAGAGAAATCCACCGTCGCTCTTCCTGACGATGGCCGGCTTTTCAGCGAGAGCGGGGATGTCGGG
>CAZSDC010000032.1:0-23688 GCA_964605515.1 uncultured Chthoniobacter sp. | reverse complement strand
TGGTTCACCGCCTCGCGCGAAAACCGCGCCTACGGGGAACGCTTCGGGATTTTCATCGGTCTCTGGGTCCCGAGTTTCTTCATTCTCTCAAACCGACTCTCCCGCATCGCGGACGAGTTACCGGATGTCACCGAGGACGAGGAGTAGAGGCCGACCCTCCAGGCATTCACCTTGTCGGCACGGAAAAGTGCGAGCCATCAAAAAATCCGCCCGCCTGGATATCCGCGTCGCGAAGCTCGATCGTCACCGCTCCAGAAATATCCTGGCGGATGACGCGGATTCCCCTCCCCTCGATTAGGGACACCCAGTCCGCATCCAAGCGTTCGCTGTGGGGAAAATGCGCGGCGCTTGAGATCACAAGTTTAGGCCGAACGGCATCGGCAAACGCCATATCCATAGGCACTCCCGAACGATGTGCTCCCTTGACGAGGATGTCGGCCTGCAGTTCGGCCCTTGAGTTTTTCAACAGCCACTCGAATGTCTGGGTGCCGGCATCGGAAAGAAAAAGAATCCGTGCGCCAGCGGTGTCGAGTCTCACGACAAGGGCCTTGTCATCTGCCAAATCGCGGGTGATTCCTGCGGGAGGAAACAGGATCTTCAACGTGGCTTCCCGCGAAATCCGGATGGAATCGCCCGGGCGATGCAGGGACTTAGGAATTCGGAGCGCTTCCAAGTTCCGGTGAAGACCGCGCCGCTGCGAGGAGCGGTCGGCGAGCACAGACTCGACGAGCAGCCCGGGAGGCTCATTCGCGACGAGTTTCAATGCTCCGCCGATATGCCCCGCATCACCATGCGTCAGAATCAAACCCTCGGGAGTGGATTTTCCGCGGCTGTGCAACCATGGCAGGATCACCCCGTCGAACTGCCACTTTGATCCGCAGTCGAGCAGCCAGACTTTTCCATCCGATTCAATCGCAGCCCCCCCACCCGCTCCAAAGTCGAAAACCGTGACTGTGACCTGTGCGGGTGCCGGGCTCCCCACATAAAAGAAGGAAGCGGGCAAAAAGGCGGCCAAGTGAACGATCCCCATGAGCAATTTGCAAAAGATCCAGTTCGCATTGTTGAAGATCGCAGCAAGTGTCCCCCAAAACACCCCACCAATAATTGCGAGAAATGCCGTGATCATGATCAGGAATGCCAGCGGAACAATGATCAGATTCGCGGGCAGCGCGGAAAACGAGACCAGATGGAAATACACGATCGTCAAAGGAAGCGAACCGACCCACGCAGACAGCGAGACCGAAGCGAGCCCTCCCAGCTCCTCGCCTGCCGAAGCCACCCACCTCTGTCCCTTCGTCCAGAGCTGCCGCGGAATAAAGGAGTCCGGGTGGCAGCACCCGCGAATCCAACCGTGGATCGGGCCGGAAAACAGCAGGATCGCCGACACCACAAAAAATGAGAAATGAAGCCCGGGGTTGAAGATTTCGTTAGTCCATTGGACGAGGATGAGGAAGGCGGCGGCACAAAGGGAATTGAATGGAACCGGTTGGCGGGAGGAAGTCATCCCGATCAGAAAAATGGCTGACATCACGGCGGCCCGCACGCTGGATGGCCGCCATCCCGTGAGCAGCGCATAGAAGAAAAGCGCTGGAATAATGACGAAAACCGCCCGGCGTCTTCCGATGCCGAGGACTTTCAGCGCCTGCCACAGAATTGCCCCGATCATGCCGACGTGCAGGCCGCTGACGGCGAAAAGATGGAATGTTCCCGTGTTCCGGAATTCCTCCTGGAGCTGGTCCGGGACATCGGCGATCACCCCCAGGACCATGCCGGAAAGGAGTTCGCAGACGACAGGATCTCCGGAAATCCCAAGGCTCAGGGTTTTCTCCATCCACTGCCGACTCCGGTTTGCCGCCGTGAAGACCGAAAACCAACAGGCTTTCTTTTCGATCACGAGATCCGCCGGTGCAGCAACCTCGATCTCGCAGGTGATTCCTTTTCGGGCCATCCAGTCCTTCGCGCTGAATTCCCCGGGATTTCGCGGGGGATTGATCGCCTGCAGGCTCCCGGTGATCCTGATGCGGTCCCCACGCGCGGGTGCGGGCGAGGGCATGACAACCGACACACGGGCCGATGGGGCCAGAACCTTTCCACCCATTTCCATTTGATCCACCGACATGGAGAATCGCTCCCGCGTTGCACCGTAGGGGACCGGGTGCTCCGCAACCACACCGTAAGCTGTCACCAGCAACCGGCCGGCTCCGACGAGCGACGCCAGCCTGAACGACGTAGACTCGCGCGTTTGCCAGAGGTGCACACATGCGAACGCGCAGGCCACCGAAACAAAAATCCACGGGCCACGGTTGAAAATACATGCCCCTGTCAACAACACGATCGAAGCCGTGAAAAACACCGCTGACGGCCAACTCACAAGCGAAGCGAAAATGATGCCCGACACCGCTGCGATCAGAAGCCCGAAAAACGGGAGCCGCTGACGAAAGAGAATGAAAATCCCTTTCACGGCTGACGACAGAACTTGAACAGGAAACTTTCGCCAGCCGTGATGAGCTGGGCCAGCGCGAGCCGAACCCGCTCAGGCTGCCGGCAAGACACGCCGCTTGGCATGCTCAATTATCAAACGAAAACGGGCTGTAAAGGGACTCCTCGTAGCCAGAGTCATACCAGTCATCAATCGCCGGCGCATTGTAGGCAAAAGGCGCTTTGTCCTGATTGTAAGGACTGTTGTAGTATTGATCCTTCTGCGTTTTGGCCAGCCGGGCTTTCTGACGGGGAGAGTTGTTCCCGTAGAAGCCCTGGGTTTCGGTGAGGTAGTTGAGAACCTGGGGCGTGGCCCCGGCGGACTTCAATCCAGCCAACTGGGCGTAGCTGAAATTGTAAACTTTGCGTGTGCTGTTGAGGTAGGCCACAATCGTGCCCGACGGCACCCCTTTGCTCACCAAATTCAGAATGTCGTCGTAATCCAGGACGCGGGCGTTCGACATTTTGAGGACCGTTCCAGAGTTCACACCTCGGGAGGAAGCTGCAGCGGTGACCGCCGGGTCACCCTGGGGTCCGGAGGCGCAGCCAATCAGGCAGACCGCAAAGACTACATGGAGGATCAGGCGGGCGGGAAAATGGCTCATAGGAATGTGGGCTGCTGGAAGTTGACCGACCGCCGATTCATATCCCCGAAGGGCCGGCTTTGCAAAAACAAATCTCTCAATAGAGGAAGAGAGTTGCGCTGGAGAATTCCGGAGGATATGGGTTTCCGGATGCTCTTTCCCGAATTTTCCGGATCCGTCCTCTGATGGCGGGCTTGGCTTCCAACACCCCGCTTTTTCAACGGATGGACAGGTGGGTCGGCGGCGCGGCCTGCCTCTTCTGTGAGGCGCTCGGCATTTTCCGCCGCCTCTTCCCCGCCCCCGCTGCCCCCGGGAGAAAAGGTCTCCTCTTTGTAAAACTGGCCGAACAAGGCTCCACGGTTCTCGCCGGCGCCGCCATCCGCGATGCGGTTCAAAAGTTCGGACGGGACAATGTCTACTTTCTCGTCTTTGACGAAAACCGCTTCATCCTCGACGCACACGATCTGATCCCGCGCGAAAATGTGCTGACGATTGACACCAGCAGCATGAAAAACATTGTTCTCAGCGCGGTGAAGCGGTTGATCGAGATCCGTCGGTTGAGGCTCGAAGCTGTGATCGACCTGGAATTTTTCTCCCGTGCCACGGCGGCATTCAGTTTCCTGACTGGCATTCCCGATCGTGTCGGCTTCCACGCCTATTTCATGGAGGGACCATGGCGAGGAAACCTCTTCACGCACCGGCCTCGATACAACCCACACATCCACACCAGCAGCACGTTCCGAAGCCTTGTGGCTGCCCTCGATATGCCGGCAGATGCGTTTCCCCAGTTCGCCTGGATGCCTCCGGATCCGACCATCTTCGAACCGCCTCGCTTCATTCCGACCGACGCGGAGACCGCATCCATGTCCAGGCTGATCGCCTCAGAATGCGGAGGACGTCCGCTCGCGCTGGTTCTCCTGAATGCCAACGCCAGCGATCTGCTGCCGCTGCGCCGCTGGGCGGATGCAAATTACATCGAGTTGGCCAAACGTATCCTCGCGCTGGAACCGGACGTCTTCATCGCCTTCACGGGCGGACCGGCTGAAGCCGGAAAGACAGCAGGCATCGCGAAGGCGGTCGGCTCCAACCGGGTATTTAGCACAGCCGGAAAAACCACGCTCCGCGAGCTCCTCGCCCTCTACGACCTCGCGGACGTTCTGGTCACCAACGACAGCGGGCCCGCCCATTTTGCAACGCTCACCGGAGTCAACACGGTAGTGCTCTTCGGCCCGGAAACACCCAAGCTCTTCGGCGTCCTTCTCCCCCGTTGCAGCACAATCACGGCCGGCCTGGCATGCAGCCCGTGCGTTAGCGCGACAAACAACCGCCAGACCTCTTGCCGCGACAACATCTGCATGAAGAGCATCTCTGTGGAAACCGTGCTTGCGGCGGTTCAGGATGCGTTAGCCGGGCGATCCAGGTTGCCACATACGGAAATCTCACAGGCTACGGCTGTGAGACGCTGACAGCCGGAAAGTGCCGTGTCGCCATCAGGACAGATGTCGCCGGCGGAGTCCTGACGATCCGCAGAGCCAGCCAGATGCCGAGCACCGTCGTCCCCAGCGCCTTCGCCCAGAGATTGGTCAGCGGAAAAAGCGGCCAGCCGTAGTTTTCGCTTCCAAGCAACACCGCGAGCAGGGTGGCCCACAGAGCAATGTCCAGCCTTCGGCAAACAAGCCCTTCAACAGCTGCCCAGACGGCGACAAACGCTCCGAGCATCACGTAGGAATTCGTCTCGGTGCGCGGGTTGAAGAGCATCAGGTAGATGGTGGAGAGAAATAGAAACGCAAAGGCTGCCCGCAGCGCGTCTGTGCCTTTGCTGACCTTCCAGCAAAGACCGAGTGTCAACCCTCCGGCGAGTGCCCGGATGGCAAGCTGCAGCGACGCCGGCAGGTCCACATGAAATACGCGCAACATGCCTGCAAAGTCGCACCAGGATTGACCTTTAGGGCTTCCGGCCTGTCCGAGATTGCGGACAAAGGCTGCATATTCCCCTGCGGCGTAGGAAGGGTTGTAGTGTGCAAGCGGCGCAACCGCCAGGATGAGAAGCGAGACAATGAGCGGAACACGTAACCGCGGATACAAAGCCCCGCAGAGGAGGATCGGAGCCAAAGAGATGGGCTTCAGCGCCAGCGTGAGCGCAAGAAAAACCGACGCCAGCCACCATCGCTCCCGGGCAAGTGCCAACGCTGTAAGCAGGAAACACGCAGCCAGCGGCATGTTCACTTGGCCGTTCCTGGCGCTCGCGAATGTCGAGGGCAAAACGAGAACAGTCGCCACGAGGAAGACGGCAGCACGATTTTCGGAGGCCAGTCGCGAGGCCGCCAGCCAAAGCGCCAAGGCCAGCGACGCAAGGCATGTCAGTCGCCACAACGGCTCCCCCACCCGGTCTGGCAGAGTCTCAAACGGCGTGTACAGGACGGCGAACTGCGGAAGGTAGAGATAACCGTTCTTGCTTCTGTAGAGTGTCTTCTCAGACCACCAGTTGTCGGTCGCACGCTGATACTCCAAGGTGGCCGAGTGACCTATGGGGTCCACGGCAACGAGTGCCGATATGATCCCCGCGTAAATGACCCAGATGAGAATTGCGACCTTCAGGCATTGCGCGGGAGGAAGCCCGCGCAGGAACACCCAAAGATCTTCCCACTTCGAACGCATCGCAGGATGCGGGAACGGCGACTACCAGCGGAAATGTGCGAACGCACGATTGGCCTGGGCCATCTTGTGCATGTCGTCACGTTTCTTGATCGCATTCCCCTGCCCGGCGGCGGCATCTTTGAGTTCGTAGGCCAAGGCGTTTTCCATGGGAACGCCTTTGCGGTTGCCCGCGAAGGTGACAAGCCACCGCATCGCAAGGGCGATTTGGCGGTCAGCCGGCACCTCCATGGGAACCTGATACGTCGCCCCGCCGACGCGTCGGGATTTGACCTCGAGCCGGGGCTTCACATTTTCAATCGCCTTGTTGAGCGTCTCCAAAGGATCGACCGTGTCGCTCCCTTCGCGGCTCTTGTCGATCGCCGTGTAAACGATGCGCTCGGCAATCGATTTCTTCCCCCGGCGCATCACTGCGCTGATCAGGCGGGCAACGACCGGACTGGCATAACGGGCGTCTTTTTTTACTTCTTTGTGGATAACTCGGCGTCTGCGGGACATAGCTTTTTAAAATGCGGAATGCGAAATTGTAATGCGAAATAGTTACTTCTTCTTGCCCTTGGCTCCCTTGGCCGCTTCCTGGCCGGGCTTCGGACGTTTGGCTCCGTATTTGGAGCGGCTGCGGCGGCGGCCATCCACCCCTAGGCTGTCGAGCGTTCCCCGGACAATGTGGTAGCGCACACCAGGGAGATCTTTCACACGTCCGCCACGGACCAGCACAATCGAGTGCTCCTGAAGATTGTGTCCCTCGCCAGGAATGTAGGCGATGACCTCCTGCCCGTTCGTCAGGCGGACCTTCGCCACTTTTCGCAGCGCGGAATTCGGTTTCTTCGGCGTGCGCGTCATCACCTGCACACAGACGCCACGGCGTTGCGGGCAGTTCACCAAGGCGGGTGACTTCGATTTGACGGTGATCTTGCGGCGTCCTTTTCGGACGAGTTGGTTGATTGTGGGCATTGTATTTTTCTGAGGCCGCCAGATTATCCAAGACAACGAACCCCACACAATGGTGCAAATTCAGAATGCCCCGGCGTCATGCGGGAGGTGAGAAACTAAAGGACCTCTGCCACGGCGCAAGACAAAAATCGCGGAAAAATCGCGAGCCCCGGCGTTCCGGTGCGTTCCCCGAACAGGGAACCCCCGGCATCGCGACACGCACCCGGTGAGTCCCAGGTTTCAACAACCATCCGGATCTTGCCCGCGAATCCTGCAACTGAAGGCCGCTTACGCGGTGAGCGCAAAACGTTCGGAGCCGAGCAGTCCGGATTTTTCCAGGAAATAGTCATAGCCGCCGGCGTAGGTGGTCACGTTGCCTGCATTGATGTGGAGGATCCGGTTGGCCAGCTTCCTGATGAAGTGAACGTCGTGCGAGATGAAAAGCAGCGTGCCTTCGTAAGCTTCGAGTGCGAGGACAAGGGACTCAACCGTGAGGATATCGAGATGGGTCGTCGGTTCATCCATGAGCAGCAGGTTGGGCGGATCGACGAGAAATTTGATAAGGTTGAGCCGGGTCTTTTCTCCCCCGCTGAGCACAGCGGTTTTTTTGTGGATGTCGTCTTTCCGAAACAGAAATGAGCCGAGCATGCTCCGGGCGTCTTCCTCGCGCAGGGTACCGTTGCTGGCGAGGACCTCCTCCATGACCGAGAAATCCGGGTTCAGCGTAGCCGAGCGGTGCTGGCTGAAGTAGCCGATCTTGGAATTATGCCCGGCCTGGCAGACTCCTTTTTGGATTGGCACAACTCCGGCCATGATTTTCAGCAGAGTGGATTTGCCAGCTCCATTGGGACCGACCAGCGCGGTGCGCTCGCCCCGTTCAATCAGAAGGTCCAGGCCGTTGTAAACCGGGTGGTCGCCGTATGCCATGTGGACCCCTTTGAGGTTCATGGCCTGCTGGCCGCCTCGCGGCGGCTGAGGGATCCGGAACCGGAAGGGCTTTCGCGGCGGCTCCGGACGTTCGATCTTCTCCATGCGCTCGATCTGCTTGAGTTTGCTCTGGGCCTGGGCCGCCTTCGAGGAAACTGAGCGGAAGCGGTCCGCAAATTCCTGGAGGGCCGTAATCTCTTTCTGCTGGTTTTTCCACGCAGCGGCCTGCTGCTCATAATTCGCCTCGCGTTGCCGGAGGGACGCCGAAAAGTTCCCGGTGTAGGACACGATTTTTTTGTTCGTGATCTCGAAAACTTTTTCCACGAGGGCGTCCATGAATTCGAGATCGTGCGAAATCAGGAGCACCGCTCCGGAATAGGTTTGAAGATACCGTTGGAGCCACAGGAGAGAGAGAAGGTCGAGATGGTTTGTGGGTTCGTCCAGCAACAGCAGATCCGGCTCCATCACGAGAAGGCGCGCGAGGTGAGCGCGCATGACCCAGCCTCCGCTGAGCTCCTTGGCCGGACGCAAGAATTCCTCCTCGCGGTAGCCAAGACCTTTCAGCATCTTCCTCGCGCGCGCCTCCACATGGGGGTTGCAGAGCGCCTCGTGTTTGGCGTGGGCCTCGAGATATTCCGCCCCATCGACCTCCCCTGCTTTTTCGAGGCGTGCGAGGATAGTCTCAAGGGCCGGAATTTCGCCCGCCTTCCCGGTAGCGATATCGAGCGCGGTTTCCTCCCCGACCGCCTCTCCCTCCTGCGGAAGATACCCCAGCATCGTCCATTCATCCCGTTGGACCGACCCCGCATCGGGCTCGTCAGTTTTAAGGATCAGGGAAAAAAGGGTGGACTTGCCGGCTCCATTGGGACCGACCAGCGCGATCCGCTCACCGTAGTTGACCTGCAGGGATGCCTCTTCGAAAAGCACTCTTCCCCCGTGGCTTTTCCTCAAATCCCGGATCGTCAGCATCGGGTTGGCGGGAGGGCTTCAGCGGACGATGCCACGTTGGGATTTTTCTATGAACGCCAGCAAATGGTCGCGCACCTCGGATGCGGCCACCTCGGTCGCGATCTGCGCGCATGCTTGTTTGACATTGAGATTCGAACGATAGAGGAACCGGTAGCACTCGCGTAGCGAGCGCACATCCTCTGCCGCAAAACCCCGCCTTTCCAAACCAACCTGGTTCACTCCGCGGACCTCTGCAGGATTGCCGTCCGCAATCATAAAGGGCGGGACATCCTGCACGATTTTCGTGCAGCCGCCGATAATTGAATGGGTTCCGATTCGGCAGAACTGGTGGACGCCGGAGAGCCCGCCGATCACGGCGTAATCCTCGACAACCACATGGCCGGCAAGCGTCCCATTGTTCGAAAAGATCACGTGGTCGCCGACCGTGCAATCGTGCGCAATGTGCGAATAGGCAAGGAAGTTGCCGTGATTGCCGACCAGGGTTTTCGTGTCCGGAAGCGTCCCGCGGTTCACGGTGCAGAATTCGCGGAAAGAATTCCCGGAACCGATCTCCAGATACGTCGGCTCGCCGGCATATTTGAGATCCTGCGATCGCTGGCCGATCGAGACATAAGGATAGAAAATATTGCCCGCGCCGATTTTGGTCGGGCCTCCAACCGTGACGTGCCCGAGCAACCGGCAGTCCGGCCCGATCTCCACGCCTCGTCCGACGTGGCAAAACGGACCAATCTCAGTGCCGTCGCCAATCGAGGCAGAAGGGTCCACAACCGAGCTGGGGTGGATCACCGTCATTTGTCAACCAAGCCGAAAAGGAGCTGGCCCTCGGATACCACCTCGCCATTCACAAGGCAGCGACAACTCGCCTTGCCGAGACGCTTTTTTGCGCTGGTCAATTCACATTCAATAAAGAGCGTGTCTCCTGGCATCACCGGCTTGCGGAACTTCACCTCGTCGGCGCTCATAAAGTATCCGATCTTCCCGGAATTCTCGGTCTTGCGCATCATGACAATGCTCGCCACCTGGGCCATGGCTTCGAGCTGGAGCACGCCCGGCATCACCGGGTGCCCGGGAAAGTGGCCCTGAAAATAGGGCTCGTTGATCGAGACAGCCTTGACGCCGGTGGCTTTGGTGTCGCCCTGGAATTCGATGATGCGATCCACCATGAGAAACGGATACCTGTGCGGCAGCGTGCGCATGACTTCGTTGATATCAAGAGCCCCGACCGTAGCGGCGATGGGACGTGGGGCGGAGGCGGCAATTTCCGCGTGGCGGGTGGCGAGCCGTTTGGCTGCTTCCGTATTGATCCCGTGCCCCGGCTTCAACGCAACCACATGGCCGCGAATACGGCGCCCCGCGAGCGCAAGATCGCCAATGATATCCAGAATTTTATGCCGGACAAATTCGTCTGGAAACCGGAGGGGTTCCTTGCTGAGGACGCTGTCTCCACGCGCCACGATCGCATTTTCCAGGCTGCCCCCTTTAATCAGGCCCTTGTCCATGAGCTGCTTGACGTCCTCGTAGAAGACAAAAGTGCGAGCCGGAGCGATTTCCTTCTCATAGAATTCCGGAGTGATCTCTGCGGAGAGGAACTGGGTGAACCGGCCTTGCGGGCCGACCTGCGTGCAGGAGATCCGGAACTTGGTGTCGGGAAGAATAACAAGAACCGACTCCCCGGATTCTATGGTCAGGGGTTCGCGGATTTCAAGGTAGCTGCGCGCGGCATCCTGCTCGACTGTGCCAGCCTTGAGAATGATCGCCACGAAGGCCGAGGCGCTTCCGTCCCCGATCGGGGGCTCGTTGGCGTTCATCTGAATGAGCGCGTTGTCCACGCCGAGCCCTGTGAGCGCGGAAATCACGTGTTCGACCGTATGGATTTTCACCATCCCCTGCACAAGCGTCGTGGCCCGCTCGACCGTTTTGACGTGCGCGGCGGCAGCCTCGACAACCGGTTCATCGGGCAGATCCACGCGCTGGAATTTAAACCCGTGCCCGGCGGGGGCGGGAAGAATGGTGATGGTGACGTCTTCTCCGGTATGAAGAGCTTGTCCGGTTAGGGTTGCAGGGGCTGCTAGGGTGCGTTGTTTGTCCACTTGTCGTTGTTTAAATGCTATTCCTGCACGCCGGTGCGGAGGAGGATGTCGATATACTTTTGATTGCTGGCGCGGAGCCTTCGCACGAGAGCGCGTCCAATGGCTCCGAGGATTTGAATCGCTGCGGAGGGTTGCAGCCCGCTGAGAACCCCGATGGTCATGCGCGTGATCCGCAGGAGAACGCAGGTTTCCAGCGCAACAACATTTGCGGACCGGGGGCCGTCATCGACGAGGGAAACTTCTCCGAAGAAATCGCCGGTTTCAAGCGGTGAAAGCTCGATCTCGCGTCCGTCGGCTTCGATTGTCACCTTGGCGCGCCCTTCAAGGACGACGTAGAGGCAGTGCCCGACCTCGCCGGTCTCGACGATCCTGGTTCCTGGCGGACAGGTGATGGCATCGGTCAACTTCAACAGGGCGGAAAGTTCCTCCCGGCCAAGATCCGCAAAGATGCAGAACTTCTGCAGCCGGGCGTCATCGGGCTGGATTGTGGTCATTGATATGTGAGAGAATTTTTCCATCGAGCATCTGGATCCGGACCGGCGCCATCTCGGCCACCGGTTCGCTGTGCGTCACAATAATCAGCACCGCAATTTTTTGGGAAGCAATCTTTAAGAGGGTTTCGCAAACATTCACGGCATTTGCGGAGTCGAGATTGCCGGTCGGCTCGTCCGCGAGCAGGAGTCCGGGTCCCCCGGCAAGCGCCCTGGCGATCGCGGTTCGCTGCATTTCTCCGCCGCTCAGCTGGTGGGGAAAATGGTGGGCACGCCTGCCCAGCCCGACCAGATCCAGCATCTCAGCCACCCGTAGGGCGGCCTTCTTGTGCGGGTCACCCCGGAGGAGAAGCGGCAGTTCCACATTCTCGCGAACAGTCATCGAGGGTAGGAGGTTGAAAAACTGAAAGACGATCCCCAGCGTGTGCCGGCGATACGCGGTGAGGGCTTTCTCATCCGCCTGATGAAGCGGGAGCCCGTCGACAAGAATTTCTCCGGTTGTCGGGCGGTCCAGCCCGCCAAGCAGGTTCAACAGGGTGCTTTTGCCGCAGCCGCTCGGTCCGGAGATCGTTACAAATTCACCATCGGGAATATCGAGCGAGACGTGGTCCAAGGCGTGCACAATCCCGCTGCCGGAAGAATACGTTCGCGTGACATTGCGCAAATGGATCATAGTGACCTCCACCATTGCCGTGTTGTGAATCCACTTCAAGAAGAGTTCGAGATACTCGGGGAAACTCCGGACCTTCTTGCCGTAAACAAACCAGCGGGACTGCTCGTCCACCCAACAAAACCGAACGGTCCTCGCACTCTCTGGGACGGTCTGCGCGACCTGCTGCGATACGAGATCGCGAACGGCGGGCAGGTCTCGCTCATCAATCGGCTCGACCGCGAAACCAGCGGCATTGTTCTCGTAGCCAAATCCTCCCGCGCAGCACGGGCAGCCGCGATGGCCATGCAGGAGGGAAAAATCCGAAAATCCTACCTGGCCATCGTCACCGGCTGGCCGGATCAGAATTTTGAAGTCGAGGCCCCGATCATCCGCCTCGGCGAAGTTGCCGAATCAACAATTCATCTGCAGCGCGCGGTGCATCCGTCTGGTGCCGCGGCTTGTACGCGATTTGAGGTCCTGTCGCGGCACGAGCGCGCGGAGGGCCGGTTTGCCCTGGTCGCGGCGGAACCACTCACCGGTCGCACCCACCAAATCCGCGTCCACCTGTCCCACGCCGGCCACCCGATCGTCGGCGACAAAATCTACGGCCCCTCGCCCGATTGCTACCTGGAATTCATCCGTGAAGGCTGGACCCCCGCACTGGCGCAGCGCCTCATCCTCCCGCGCCACGCCCTCCACTCGGCAAAGCTTGAGCTTGGGTGGAATGGAGCCCCCTTGAGCTGGGTGTGCGGCTTGCCCGCGGATATGCGGGATTTCATCAACCCATGAGACAACAAGCCGTTCTTGAACTCTCCGACTCAGAACCAACCGATTGCACTGGACAAGGAAGGCCGGCTTCCGTTGAGTGGCAAGATGACATAAGCGGGGGCCGGCATATGCCTGAACCCGATTCAATCCCCTTCTTTCCATACTTTTGTGATCGAACAAGGCCAGAATACCGCAGCCTCCGGCACCATCCACACACCATTCTCGGTTGGCGAGTTGGCGCTGGAGGACATGCTCCAGGCACTCATGATGAGCATGCCCGACGGCATCTATTTTAAGGACCAGGACAGCCGGTTCATCATGATCAGCGAAACATTGGCGAACACGCTTGGAATCCGGCCATCCGAAGCCCTTGGCAAAACGGATTTTGACTATTTTCCCGAGGCACTTGCCCGAAAGACCTTCGAGGATGAAAAGCGCATCATGAAAACCGGGGAACCGATGATCGCAGCCGAGGAAGAGTGCATTTACCCTGACGGCTCTGTTACATGGACATCCACCAGCAAAATCCCCCTGCGGACAAAAAATGGGAAAATTGTCGGAATCGTGGGGATCTCCCGCGATATCACAAAACATAAGCGGGACGAGTTGGCCATCCGTGAGGCCGAACTCAAACTGGTCGAGTCGGAAAAAATGGCGCTTCTCGGGCAATTGATCGCCGGGGTGGCGCACGAGGTTAACACCCCTCTCGGAGCGATCGGAGCCGCGGTGGGCAACATCTCGTCCACCCTCAAGGGGATCATGGATTCCCTTCCCTCATTCTTCCGCTCCATGCCGGACGACCTTCAGGAGACTTTTTTGCTCCTTCTCCGCCGATCCTCCTCCCCGGGACCCTCACTCTCTGCCAAGGAAGAAAGAACATGCCGTTCGGCCTTGAGGCAGGAGCTTGCCGAAAAGAATATCGCGGTCACCGAGCGGGTCGCGGAGACGCTGGTAATGATGGGCATCCGCGATCAGCCCGACGAGGTTCTCCCCCTGCTTCGCCACCCGAATGGCGCGGCCTATCTGGATATGGCCTACAAACTTTCCGGGCTCGGGCGGAGCGCTGAGATCATCGTGACAGCCGCCGACCGGGCGGGCAAAATTGTTTTTGCCCTGAAGAATTACGCGCACTTCGACCGAAGCGGGGATTTCGTTTTGTCCTGCGTAACCGAAGGGATCGAAACCGTGCTGACCCTTTACAACAACCAGCTCAAACGAGGGGTTGTGGTCGTGAGGGAATACCAACCGGTGCCGGACATTCTCTGCAGGCCCGACGAGCTCAACCAGGTCTGGACAAATCTCATCCATAACGCAATCCACGCGATGGGCCACAAGGGAACCCTGACCATCGCCGTCGGACCTCACGAAGACGGTGTCCGGGTTTCCGTGGGGGATTCCGGAGTCGGGGTTCCCCTCGAACTCCGCAATAAAGTTTTCGAGCCGTTCTTCACGACCAAGTGTGCTGGTGAAGGAAGCGGGCTCGGTCTGCACATTGTACGCCAGATCGTCGAGAGCCACGGGGGGACTGTTAGCCTCGGGGAAAATGTCGGCGGGGGAGCCCGCTTCGATGTCGTTCTTCCGGGAACGCCGCCTCCCGCCATACGCCAACCATGAAAAAGAACATCATCCTTTGTGTCGATGACGAGAAGATGGTGCTGGACTCGCTCCGCACGCAGTTGACCAACCACTACGGCCACGCCTATCAGTGCGAAATTGCCGAAAGTGCCGAAGACGCGCTCGAACTCCTCGGCGAATTCCAGCAGGATGAAGTGAGCGTGATCATCATTGTTTCCGACTGGCTCATGCCCGGCATCCGGGGAGACGAATTTCTTATTCGCGTCCACAAGCAGTTCCCGGGTATTGTGAAGGTCATGCTGACCGGCCAGGCCACAGCCGAGGCCATCGAGCGGACGACGCGCGAGGCCGACCTGCACCGCTGCCTTCACAAGCCCTGGAAGGAAAGCGACCTGATCGAGACGATCGACAGCGGGCTCTCGAAACTATGAACAAGCCGGTCATCGTTTGTGTGGATGACGAGAAATTCGTTCTCGACACCCTGCGGACGACACTTTCGCAGGCGTTCGGCGAGGATTACCTGATCGAGATCGCCGAAGATGGGGCGGAGGCGCTGGAGTTGGTCAGGGAACTTCTGGCCAACGGCCAGGAAGTGCCGGTCGTGATTTCCGACTACGTCATGCCCCAGATGCGTGGCGACGAATTGCTCCGGCACATCCAGATTATCTCGCAGAACACCCTGAAGATCATGTTGACCGGTCAGGCTAACATTGAGGGGGTCACCAACGCGGTCAACGATGCCGATCTCTACCGGTTTATTTCAAAACCCTGGAACAGCGGGCAGTTGGTCCAGATCGTCCAAAAGGCGGTGCGGGATTACTTTCTTGAAAGGGACAGGGAGGACCGGAGCCGGGCACTGCTCAATGTGATGCCTGATCTCGTGCTGTTCGTCCGGCGGGACGGTCTGGTGCTCGATCACCATCGGTCCTTCGGAGAGGGCGGCGAAGCGAACAAGTATTCCGGGAAGTTGCTCGGGGAGATTTTTCCCCAGGAAATTGCTGCCATGTTCTCGGAGAATATCGCCGCCCTGGCACCCGAAGGCGGATGTGCTTCCTTCGAATACAATCTGGCTGACGAGCCGTTGTGGCGCCATTTCGAGGCCCGGTTGACATCCTGTGGACAGGAGGCGGTTCTCGTCGTGGTCCGGGATGTCTCTCCCAGTAAGGAGCTCGAGATCGCGCTGCGTGCCGCCATCGTCGAGGCGGAGCAGGCGAACAGCGCGAAGTCGTCGTTCCTCGCCGCCATGAGCCATGAGATTCGCACGCCGCTGAACGCCGTGGTCGGGTTTTCGAGCTTGATGATGGATACCCCCCTCGACACGGAGCAGCGGGAGTTCGCAGACACCATCCACAAGAGCGCTGACACTCTCCTTTCGGTTGTCAACGACATTCTGGATTTCTCAAAAATCGAAGCCGGACGGATCGATCTGGAAAAGAGCTCCTTTGACCTGCGCGAGGCGGTCGAGGATTGCCTGGAGATGGTGGCTCCCGAGGCCCACCGCAAAGGCCTCGAGATCTGCGACCTGATTGACGACAAATGCCCCGTGCATGTAATCGGGGATCAGACACGTCTCCGCCAGGTCTTGACGAACCTGTTGGGAAATGCGGTGAAGTTCACCGAGCGGGGGGAAGTGGATGTCTCGGTCGATGTTACGGAATCGTCTTCGCTCTCCGACGCACAGGTGCGCTTCCGGGTGCGCGACACCGGCATCGGCATGTCGGACGAACAGCAAAAGAAAATCTTTGATCCCTTCATCCAGGCCGACGCCAGCACAACGAGAAGGTTCGGAGGAACCGGCCTCGGGCTCGCAATTTCTGCACGTCTGATCGAATTGATGGGCGGGTCAATCTCTGTGGTCAGCCGCCAGGGCGAAGGGAGCACTTTTTCATTTACTATTCCGCTGGAACCCGATCCCTCTTTGGCCGCGGAGCAGCCACAGAAAAACCACCAACTTCTCCTGTCCGGAATCCAAGTGGCTGTTGTTGACGATAACGCCACGAACAGGCGCTATCTCGGGATTCAGCTGAAATCTTGGGGGGCGGAGACGGTCGCCTTTGAAACCGGCGCGGCTTTTCTGAAGTTTCTCGAAGAGGGAAATGGATGCCGCATGGTTCTCATGGACTACCATATGCCGGAGATGGATGGCCTCGCCGTTGCTCAGGCAGTCCGCGAGAATGCGCATTTCGACCAACTTCCCATCGTGCTCCTCACTTCCGGAGGAACGCCTTTTCAAAAGTTTCCGCCTGGACTGTTCGCGAGGGTTTTCACCAAGCCGGCGAATCCGCGCTTGCTTCGGAATGCGCTGGCACTTCTTGCCGGGACCGGGGGGGCTGAAACGTCTTCCGATCTGCCCGAGAACATGGCGGCCAAGGCACCGCTGCGCATCCTTCTCGCCGAGGACAATGTTTCGAACCAGAAACTGCTCAGCCTGGTGCTCGGCCGACTGGGATACCAAGCAGATGTCGCCTCAAACGGCCACGAGGTCCTCGATGCCCTGCGCCTGCAACCATACGACCTCATCCTCATGGACGTCCAAATGCCAGAGTTGGACGGTCTCCAAGCCACAAGAATGATCCGCTCCGGGTTTCCTGCGGAACTCCAACCAATGATCATCGCACTGACTGCCCATGCCTCCGAAGATGACCGGGTGCTCTGCCTCGATGCCGGGATGGATGGTTACCTGACAAAACCCCTCCGGCGTAAACTTCTGGCGGACGCCCTTCACCACGCCTACGAGCGCCGGTCGTCCAGGATCGCTGGTTAGCGGGGTGCCTTGAGCCTGGCGATCTCTAACTCCAACTTTTGAATGCGGAGCAGGAGGCGCTCGCTGACTTTCCTCAAGTGGACGGGAATGCCGGCGCAGTCCGCGCAATGGTGACGCGTCGACAGATCGCCTTTGAGCGGATACTCGAACCTGGTGCCGCAGGCACGGCAGGTTCGGATGCGTGTGGCTGGTTGGGGTTTGGCCATGGATATCAGGAATGCGTGGCTCCACCGTCGAGCAAGAGCCGGCGGTCGCGGGAACGGGTTTCGCCGATCGCGGAGACGCGGATCGCGGCCTCGTCGGTGACCGGACACTCGCGCTCGCAGATCCCGCAGCCGGTGCAGAGCGCCGGGTCCACATAAGGCTGATGCAGAGTGATCGGCTTGCCGTCACGTTTGGTGATGGTGACTTCCCGCGTGAAGATGGCCTTGGGAGAAACCGGGCAGACTTCCTCGCAGACAACACAAGGGGTATCCATGCTCCAGGGCAGGCAGCGGCCATGATCGTAAAATGCCGTGCCCACCCGCACGGGACCTTGCGCGGCGAAGTCGCCGACTCCCGTCTTTTCTTCGATCGTGATCCGCTGGATTGCTCCGGTCGGGCAAACCTGTCCACAAAGCGTGCAGTTGAGTTCGCAATAGCCGACCTTCATGTTCATGATCGGCGTCCAGATCCCCTCGATCCCGGCAGCGAAGATCGCGGGTTGAAGAACATTGGTCGGGCAGACGCGGATGCACTGGTCGCACTTGATGCAGCGGTCGAGAAATTCTTTCTCCTCAACCGACCCCGGGGGACGAATCACCTTCTTGCTGTAGTTTCGATCAGAGTCGCCAGAGGACCGGCCAAACCCAAAAAATGCTCCACCGAGGAGGATTCCAAGAAATGCCCTGCGGGCGGGAACGGCCGGCGCAGTGACCTCATGCAGGAGCGGCGGCAGGAATTTGAACGATAACGCATCCTCCGGGCAGTCCTCGATGCAGTTGAAACAGACGAAGCACTCGCTCTTGCGAAGCTGTGTGTGAGGGTCGGAGGCCCCCTCGCAATTCTTCAAGCACAGGTCGCAATCCACGCACTTTGTGGGATTACGCTCGATCCGCCAGAGCGCGGCAGGAGCCAGCGACCCGAGGAAGGCTCCCAGCGGACAGAGCACCCGGCAGAAAAACCGGGGGATGATGACGTTCATTCCGACAAGCACGAAGAGAAGAAATCCGATCGCCCAGGCCCCCGCATGGAAATACTGGCGCACGTAAACGCTCGACGGAGCCGTGAGGTTTATCGCAGGCAGGATGGCCGTGCTCATCGACCGGTAGAAAAGGCAGATCGGATCGAGGAGACCGATCTGCAGCGAACCGAAAATCGCCGCCACGATCATGGCGATGAGGATGATGTATTTGATCTGGTAGATGCTCCGGTATCGGTTCGAATCAATGCGCACCTGATCGGCCGCGCGGCCTTTTCCGAACACCCATCCGATAAAGTGATGAAGGATGCCGTAGGGACAGATCCAATTGCAAAAGACCCGTCCGAAAAGAATCGTCGGAAGGATGAGGAGCAGGCTCCAGAGCAGGCCCTTGTAGATCGAGTGAGTCGTAATCGCAGTCGCGAAGGCCACCAGCGGGTCGAGTTCGAGAAAAAGCGAAACCGGATACCCGTCCAGATAACGAAGGTCGGTTACGACGACGAAGAACGTGAAGAGCGAGAAAAAGAAAACCTGCGAAATGCGCCGGGCGGTGCGGAGCTTCATGCCTGGACTTCTTTGTAGCGGGTCTGCTTCCAGTCCATGTTGCCAAGCCCGCGATCGTTGGCCTTGTGGATGTAGGTCAGCTCAGCGATGTCGCGTTCGAGGAGGTGGGTGTAGCCGTAGCTGTCCACTGCGACCATGTCGGTGCCCGCGACGACCGTGCCCATCGGTTTCACATCGGAGAGCCGGCCGCCGGTCGGTCCATTTCGCATGAGGACATTCATGCCGTCGAGCACGACAAGAGTCGGCTTCATCATGAGAGCGAAGTCCGAAACGATGCTGTGGATGTGCTGGTGGAATTGGTTGCGGCGCCCGCCCAGGAGCCCATACCAGTTTTTCATCGTCATCGAGGCGTGGCAGAGGTTGTGGTCCTTGCACGGAGCGAGGCCGATAACTTTGGTCGCCCGCTTGAACGGAGTCTCGAAAAATGCCCAGTTGCGCAGAATTTCCCCGTCGAGTTGGATCGGGGCAAACGAGTTTGTCTCCGGGTAGAGAATATCGAGATGGAGTTCGTCGGCTACGGCGAGCAATCCGCTCTTCAGGAAACATCCGGCCGGGCTGTTGATCGGGTTGTCGGCGATGAGAACTTTTGCGGCTCCGGCCTCAAGAACCAGTCGCGCCACCGCGCGCAGCGCATCCGGGTGGGTCGTTGCGGCGAGCGCCGGAGGACGGTCAAAAGCGATGTTCGGCTTGATCACGACGATGTCGCCTTTCGAGATGAACCTCCCTATCCCGCCCAGAGCGCCAATCGCCGCGCGGATCACTTTTTCGTGATCGGCACCATGCGCAATCGCCATCTCGGGCAGCAGCTTGTCGGGAGTTAGCGAAAAGCTCGGGAGGTGTAGCCCTCCCTGCTTTTGAAACCCGGGCACAAAATGCCGACGCTCCCAAAGGGCCAGGCCACCGAGCCCGGATCCTGCAATGAGTGCCCCCGCTGCTCCAGCCCGCAGGAGAAATTCCCGGCGGCTGAGTTTCCCGGATGGCTCGGATGAAGAAGGCGTTTTCACAGCGGTGTTTCGGGTCCAATCCTGCCGCCAATTCCTCCGCCTGCGGGTTGGGAAATTGCTTCATCACTGGCGCCGGGTGCACTCATGTAACCAGCATATCCGGTTTTCCGGATTTCTCAAGCGCGCGTTCCACCTCGCAAACCCAAACTTTAGATCCCGGAATTTTCCCGTGTGCGTCCAGTGCAGCATTCTAGTAATCTCCCACGGTCAACACCCGCCATCCTTTCGAACTTTCTATGCCAAACGACAACGAGAGAATCCTGGAACTCCGGAAGGAAATTGAGGAACACGATCGCCGCTACTACGCCGACGGCACATCGGCGGTTTCCGACTATGAATACGACCGGCTCTACGCCGAGCTCGCCGCGCTGGAAAAAAAGCATCCGAAACTTGTCACGCCGGATTCTCCAACCCAGCGGGTAGGCGGAGCACCGATGGATGTCTTCGCCCGTATCGAACACCTCCAGCCGATGCTGTCTCTCGAAAAAGTCGATGCGGCAGACCATCCGGACAACAAGGAGGAGCCGGATCGCGAAAAACGCAACCGCCAGCAGGATGAAAACACGCTGCCCCGGCTGATCGAGTTCGACAAAACGATCCGCAAACTCCTCGGCTGCGACCGTGTCGAATACGTCATGGAACCAAAGGTGGATGGCGTTTCGATCGGCGTCCATTACCGCCACGGAAAGCTCACCCTCGGCGTGACGCGAGGCGACGGGCGCTTCGGGGATGACATCACCGCCAACATCCGCACCATCCGGGGAATCCCACTCCGCTTGGAGATGTCAAACCCGCCAGCCCTCCTTGAAGTCCGCGGGGAGGCCTACATCTCGACCGAAGATTTTGAAAAGCTCAACGCCGGGATCGAAAGCGACGGAGGAAAGGCGTTTCCGAACGCGCGGAACGCGACGGCGGGAACGCTCAAGCAACTCGACCCGCGCCTTGTGGCCAAAAGGCCTATCAGCGCCGTGTTTTACGCCGTCGGTGCCTGCGAGGGAATCGACTTCGGCTCGCACTCGGAAATGCTGGAGGCCCTGAAAACATTCGGATTGCCGACACAGCGCCGCTGGTGGGTTTGCGAGGGCATCGAGGAAGTGCTCGCCCGCTACAGAGACGAGGTCGTTTGCGGATACGATGAGCAGCATGATCTGCGAACCCGATTGCCGTATGAAATCGACGGCATCGTCATCAAGATCAACAGCGTCGCCGACTCGGCACGCATCCCGCCAAAAACCCGCTCCCCTGGCTACGCGATCGTCCACAAACCCGTCCCGTGGATCACTCCCGCAGAAACCGTCCTGCGAAACATCACCGTCCAGGTCGGAAGGACCGGCGTCCTGACTCCGGTCGCAGAACTCGATCCCGTCTTCATCGCGGGCAGCACCGTCTCGCGCGCGACCCTGCACAACGAAGACGAAATTCGTTCGAAAGATCTCCGCATCGGCGACACCGTGGTCGTGCGCAAGGCGGGAATGGTCATTCCAGAGGTCCTGGAACCCATCGAATCGAAGCGTCCGGCGGATGCTATGCCGTTCGATTTGTTCGCATTCACTGGTGGCAAATGTCCAGCATGCGGCGGAGCGATCGCAAAGGATATGGTCTCCGGCGGAGGAAAGGAGGAGGTCGCCTGGCGGTGCCAAAATGTGGCCGGCTGCCCGGCCCAGCTCACCCGACGCCTCGAATATTTCGCCCAGCGCAAAGCCCTCGACATCGGATCCCTTGGCGGAATCGTCGCCGAAAAACTCGTCGAGCGCGGGCTCGTGAAAGAACCGCTTGATCTCTTCGACCTCACCCTCGACCAACTCGCCACCCTCAATATCGGTACCGACGAGGCCCCCCGCATCTTCGGTGCTAAGCACGCAGCGAAGGTCATCGAAGCGCTGGATCGTGCCCGCGCCCTCCCGCTCCATAGATGGATTCAAGCACTCGCGATATCCGACGTCGGTGAGCAAACCGCGATTGACCTAGCTGGATTCTTTCCTGATCTGCCCGCACTCGTGTCATCGGACATCCTGGCCGATACCGTCCGCCTCGGAGATCTCAGACAAACTTTTGAGGAGAACAAAGTCGGCGAAGCCGAGAGAAAATCACTCCCGGCAGCCGAAATTGCCCTGAGAAAATCGCGCCAGGCTGAAGCAAAAGCAGAAGGGAATCCCATCGGAGAAAGGCTCATCCTGGCAGGTTTTGCTAGGACGGCTGCGCAAGGCTGGAAGGCATTGACGCTGGTCGGTCCGGTCACCGCAAGAGCGATCGTAGACTGGGCCGCTAGTGAGAACGGTCGGAAAACTCTTCAGCGGCTGATGAATCTTGGATTGAACCCGCTTGGAAGTTCGACTGAATCCGGCGCTAAAGAAAACAGCAGCCCGGGAGTATTCGCCGGAAAAACCTTCGTCATCACCGGCACTCTGCCGACTTTGTCCCGTGATCGCGCTTCCGAACTGATCCGGGGTGTCGGTGGCAACGTAACGGGCGCGGTCAGCAAGAACACCGACTACCTCCTCGCTGGTGAGAGTGCCGGGTCAAAACTCGACAAGGCCAGGGTTTTAGGGGTGGCTATTTTATCAGAAGAGGAGTTCCTGAAACTTGCGGCCCCTCGGACACCAGAGAAGCAGCACTCGTCACAAGGTTCGCTGTTTGCATCTTGACTTTTCACAGGCAGGCATCATGATGCCTACATGAGAACCACCTTGACGCTCGATGCCGACGTGGCGGTGAAAGCCCGGAAAGGCGCGGCCCAACTGGGCAAACCGTTCAAGGAAGTAGTGAACATGGCACTGAGGGCAGGGCTGGACTCTGTGCTTTCACCGCCTGCGGCGAAACCCTTCCGGACCAAGCCCCGTCCGCTCGGGCTCGCCAAAGGGCTCAGTTACGACAACATCTCGGACCTGCTCGCTCTGTCCGAAGGAGAGGACCACGCGTGACCCTTGTAGATGCAAACATTCTTCTCCACGCAGAGAACAGCCTATCGTCGCACCATGAAGTGTGCCGCGTCTGGTGGGACGAGCAATTGAGCGGATCCGAGCCTGTGGCGTTGTGCTGGCCCGTCCTGACCGCCTTCATCCGCATCGGCACAAACCCCCGCCTGCACAAACGACCTTTCACTATAAAAGAGGCTGCCGAACGGGTCCAAAGCTGGCTGGATCAACCCTGCGCGCGGATCCTCACCCCGACAGCCCTGCACTGGACAATCTTCCAGCGTATGCTCCACACCGGCAGCGCCACCGCCAACCTCGTTTCCGATGCGCACCTCGCCGCCTTGGCGGTGGAACACAACTGCACCATGGCGTCCACCGATGCCGATTTCGCCCGCTTCCGCGGCCTCAAATGGTTGAACCCGATAACGGTCACACGTTAACGCCGCGGTCAGAGGTGTTGCAAATGTCAACGCGCAAGGCGGCACTTCTGCGAAATGGTTTGATGATCCCCTCTCCGGCGTTTACTGAATAACTGTCCATGCACCCGACCCCGTTTCAGAGGAAGCTTCTCTGGGCCGCAATTACGGCGGCCTCCGCCTCCGTGATTGCGTATCTCGTCTTTGCGGTAGGCAGTATTGTGGTGCACGCCATCTCTTTTCTTCAACCGGTTCTTATCCCGGTGGCGATCTCTGCGATCCTGGCCTTTTTGCTGGATCCGGTCGTGCGTTGGCTGATGCATTTCAGGCTTTCACGCATCCTGAGCATTATCATCGTCTACCTGTCGGTGACCGCGCTTTTTGCCGGCATTCTGATCTGGATCCTTCCGGCAGCCTACCGCCAGGGAAACGTGTTCATCACAGGCTTTCCGACCTACTCGGAAAAAGCCCAGAAGCTCGCGTTTTCGACGATGGAACGCCTGCACACGATCTCGGAAAACCCGCTCTTCAAGAGCCCGGACGATCCCACGCAGAGCAAGGATCAGTTCACGGCATTCGCGTCAAAAACCATCAGCGAGGCCGGGAATTGGCTCCAGCAGAAGGTGCCGGATCTGGCACTGGAGTCGGGTAAATTCCTGCAGCGAAGCCTGGGGGGATTCCTTGGAGTCTTCGGGTTTCTCCTCAGCCTGATCCTCGTTCCGA
>CAZSDC010000031.1:0-24802 GCA_964605515.1 uncultured Chthoniobacter sp. | reverse complement strand
GATGTCAACCGCATGTTGCATCTCTTATGAGAATATCGTTGCGGGAAGAAAATCAGCCCCCGCTGCGGCGCACGGCAAAACCATGCGAGAGGTGTCTTCCATTTTTCGCGGAGCTGTCGGCGAGTGCTTCGAGCCCCGGTCCCGGCATTCTGATCCCAAAGGTTTCTTGATTGGATCGGAAGAAAACGGATGATCCGGGGATGAAAGCGAGATGGTTTGTGAAAGGGGATTGGGATGGATTTGTCGGGCTGTTCATCGACAACCTTCTCCAGTTGTTGCTGATTGCGACGCTGTGTCCGCTGGTGTGCGGGATTCCGCTCGCGATGGTGGCCGGAGTGATTTTGCCCGGTGCCGCAGTCTCGATCATTGCGGGGAACCTTTTTTATTCGTGGCAGGCGTGGCGGCTGGCGTGCCGGACCGGCCGGGATGATGTGACCGCACTCCCTTACGGAATCAACACGGTGAGCCTGATCGCATTCCTGTTCTTCATCATGGCTCCTGTCTGGCAGGCGACGCATGATCCGGTGAAAGTTTGGGAAGCCGGCGTTTTCGCCTGTCTGCTGAGCGGGCTGATCGAGCTAGCGGGCGCATTCTGCGCCGATCCACTGCGCCGGAGTGCGCCGCGCGCGGCCCTGCTCTCCGCGTTGGCTGGTATCGCGCTGACATTTATTTCGATGGGCTTCGCCTTTCAGATTTTTTCCTCGCCCGCCATCGCCATCCTCCCGATGTTTTTGATCGTGATTGCCTACGCATCGCGGCTGCGCCTGCCGTTCGGTGTGCCGGCGGGCCTGGCAGCGATTGTGGCGGGTGTGGCGATCGCGTGGGGATTGCGCTGGGCGGGGTTCTCATCGTTTTCCCCGCCGCACGGTCCTGTGCCTATCGGCCTGCATTTTCCTCAACCGGATGTCACGGCTTGGCATGCCCTGCTCTCCGGTGGGGGACTCTGGGGCTACTTGACAGTCATTATTCCCA
Source organism: uncultured Chthoniobacter sp. (assembly GCA_964605515.1). GTDB lineage: Bacteria > Verrucomicrobiota > Verrucomicrobiia > Chthoniobacterales > Terrimicrobiaceae > QYQL01. The sequence goes on along the minus strand of CAZSDC010000031.1, from coordinate 23,830 downwards.
TGGCCCTGTTCAATCTCCTCGGCTCCCTGCAGACATTGGAGAGTGCCGAAGCAGCCGGGGACCGCTACGAGACCATGCCCTCGCTCGCCGCGAACGGGATCGGCACGATTGCCGCCGCATTTTTTGGAAGCGCGTTTCCGACGACCCTTTATATCGGACACCCCGGCTGGAAAGCCATGGGCGCACGCATCGGGTATTCCGCGCTGAATGGCGTGGTGATCAGCCTGCTGTGCATCTTTGGAGCCGTGACAGCCGTGCTGCATGCCGTGCCCTTGGAGGCGACGCTGGGCATTCTGATTTGGATCGGCCTTGTCATGACCGCGCAGGCGTTCCAAGAGACGCCCCGCGCCCATGCGCTCGCTGTCGCTGCGGGGCTTCTCCCCTCGCTGGCGGCGTGGGCATGGCTCCTCATCGACACCTCCCTGCGCGCGGCGGGCTGCCCGCTGGAAAAAGCCCTGCCAAACTTCGGGAACGACCTTTTCATTCGCGGCGTCCTCGCCTTGAACCAGGGATTTCTCATTACCAGCATGGCATTCGCCTCCATCGTGGCTTTCGCCATTGACAGAAATTTCATTGCCTCCGCGGTGACATGTTTCGTGTGCGCGGTCCTGTCGGCCGTCGGGCTGATCCATGCGTTCTCGATCACTCCTGCGGGAGTTGTTCCGGTTTTCGGCTGGATGGTTGCCCCGGATTTTGCCGCCGCCTATGCCGCAACCGGGATCTGCCTTTTGTTCCTGAATTGGACCAAACGGTTTGACTCCGCGTGAGCGATCCATCACGCTCGGCCGGTGAAAGCTTCTCAAATAGCCGCCCAACTTTACACCGTCCGTGACTTCTGTACCTCTGCAACAGCTCTCGCTGCCACCGCAAAAAAGATTCGCGGGATCGGATATGAAGCGGTGCAGGTCAGCGGGGTTTCCGGCGATATTCCGGCCAAGGAAATCCGCAGGATTCTGTCGGACGAAGGGATCAAAATCTGCGCCACCCACGAAGGAAGTGACCTGATCAGGAGCAACCCGCTGGCCGTGGTCGAGCGCCTGAAAGTGCTGGGCGTCGCGCAGACTGCCTACCCCTATCCGGCGGGAGTGGACTTCTCGGACGCAGCATCGGTGAAAGCGATGGTCGCCGATCTCGATGCCGCCGGGGCCGTGCTCCGGGAGAACGGCTGCGTGTTGAGCTATCACAACCACGCGATCGAATTCATCCGCATCGGCAACGAGGTGCTCATGGATTACATTCTCCGGGCGACCTCGGCGGAAAACCTGCAATTGGAACTCGATACCTACTGGGTCCAATTCGGTGGGGGTGACCCGGTCGCCTGGTGCAAAAAAGCCGCAGGCAGGATGCCGCTTCTCCATTGCAAAGACTACGGGTTCGGGGCCAACAACCAGCCGTTCTTCGCAGAAATCGGATACGGAAATCTTGATTTCCCGGCCATCGTGGCCGCAGCCGATGCGGGCGGATGCGAATGGTTCATCGTCGAGCAGGACACCTGCCCGGGCGATCCGTTTGACTCTCTCGACAAGAGCTACCGCACGATGCGGGATTGCCTCAGCAGCAGAGAATAAAAAAGCAGCCTTTTTCCAGTTTTTGGCACGCCCCCTGCTTTCTAGTTCATCAAAGGGAGCAGCTCGGTCGGAGGGCAGACAGTCAAAAGCAAGGGGGATGTTTTTGGCGACGGGCCGACCGGGCTGCATGCCTTTGCGATAGCGTCTATCCGAAGAGCCCCTTCTTTTTCGCTGGAACGACCTCGCGCGTCAGAGCCTCGAAGCGCAAACGGTCGCGGGCATTGGCGATAGCCTGTTCCTTGGAAATCTGCAGCGAAAGATACAAGCCGGAGAGATCCTCGTCGATCGTGTGCATTCCGTCTTTGGCCCCGATTTCGATCAGCCCGACGAGTTGTTCCCAGCGCCGCTCGCGGATGCAGGCCTGCACGCCCGGGTTGGCCACGAGTGTTTCAGTGGCGAGCACCCGCCCGCATCCGTCTTCTTTTGGGATCAGCCGTTGGGAGATGATCGCCTGGAGGGCGTTGGCCAGCTGGGCGACAATCTGCGGCTGCTGCTCGCCGGGAAATGCGTCAACCATCCGGTCAATCGCCTTCGGCGCATCGATCGTGTGCAGGGTTGCGATCACGAGGTGCCCGGTCTCGGCAGCGGTGATCGCCGCGCTGATCGTTTCCGGATCCCTCATCTCGCCGACCAGGATGACATCCGGATCCTGACGGAGTGTGTGGCGGAGCGCCTCGGCGAACGACTTTGTGTCGCTCCCGATTTCCCGTTGTTTCACCAGACTCCGCGCATTTTGAAAAATGTATTCCACCGGGTCCTCGACAGTCACGATCACGCCGCTGAGTTGGCGGCTGATGTGCTGGATCATCGAGGCCATCGTGGTGCTCTTGCCGGAGCCCGTGATCCCCGTCACGAGGACGAGCCCGCGCTGGCGGGCGCAGATTTCAAATATGCTTTCCCGGTGGCCGAGCTGGCCGAGTTCGGGGATCACGTTCGGGATGTATCGGAACGCTGCTTCCAGCGCGCCCCGGCTGTAGTGGGCGTTTCCACGGAAACGACCGATCCCCTCGACCTGGAGGGCAAAATCCAGTTCCCATTCCTCTTCCAGCCTTGCCCGTTGGGCCTCGGTTAGAATGCCGGTGATCAGTTCGCGGCAGAATTGCACCGTTACCGCCCGGTCCTCGAGGGGGGAGAGGCTTCCATTCACGCGAACCATGGGTGGGGCGTCGGCGCAGAGGTGCAGGTCAGATGCTCCCGCAGCCACCGCGCGGGACAGCAAATCCACCAAATCAAACGGGTTTGGTTCCATCATTTATCTCCTGGTTGACTGCATTGAGGAACTGATTCCGCGCAGGGTGCGCGTGAATTCCTGAGGGTTGTCGGCATTTTCCAAAGCCACCGCCTCGGCCACGCTGCCATCGCGGACGAGTTTTATGAGCGAGTCCGCAAATGATCGGGCACTCCGGGGATCACCGCGCGAGATAAAGTCCTGGAGTTCGCTCATCCGGCCCTCCGAGATGAGCCTTCTGGACGAAGCCTCATTAGAAAAGTATTCGGTGAGCAAGATGCGTCCGCCCGCGACCGCAGGCAGAAGCCGCTGGCAGAGGATGCCGTGAAGCTGCGCGGAGAGCGTCTTCCGGACCGATTCTCTCTCCTCGGGAGGGAAGAGCAGCTCGAGTCGCGCCACGACATCCGAACATCCGGAGGCATGGACAGTCCCGAAAACCAAGTGCCCGGTCTCCGCCGCCTGGATCGCCGTGATCGCCGAGGCTGCATCCCGAATTTCTCCCAGAAAAATAATATCCGGGTTCTGTCGAAGCGAGCGCCGGAGCCCTTCCGCAAACGTCGGCGTGTCGATGCCGACCTCGCGCTGCGTAAAATAGGACGCCTTGCTCGTGAAAAGAAACTCGACCGGATCTTCGATTGTGACGACGTGGCGGGCCATCGTCGTGTTGACCCAATCCAACACGGACGCCATCGTGGTGGACTTTCCCGACCCGGTGGGCCCGCAGACGATCACGATGCCGGATGGCCTCGCCGCCCACTCCCGGAGGAGGTCGCACGGAAGCCCGAGCGTTTCCATGGCGGGGATCTGGTTTTGAATTCGGCGGAGCACTGCTCCCATCACCCCGAGTTGTTTGAGCAGATTGACCCGGAAACGAACCCCATCCTCAGTAGTCAGGCTGGCATCCCGGTCGAGCTCGGTGCCCTCCGCCCCGCACGCGGTCCACAACGCGATCAAATCCTGCCCGCTGGGGAGTTCGGATTCAATGGGAGCCAGCTCGCCATTAATGCGAAGAACCGCCGGCTGACCGGCTCGGAGAATGACATCCGAGGCTCCGTTCGTCACGGCCGCACGGAGAATTTCATCGAGCAAAGGGGAGATCACAATTTGATGTTAGCGGACACGGGCTATTCCGTCGAGCCGGATTGAATTTTTCCCCAGGCCTCGAGTGCGGAGAGCGAGCCGAAATCCGCGAACAACTGGAGGAGGCCCTGCTGCTGGCGGGCGGTGCGCATCAGTTTTGGATCGACCGAACCGACGAGCCACTCGGAAGCTAATTTCAGGCGACCGCTGGGAGTCCCGCCGCGCAGTGCTTTTGTTTCCTCGCGAGCCTTTTCGAGCGGCAGCGAGGGAAAGAACGAGTTGACGAGTAGATCGCGGACGCGGTCAGGCCCGACCAGTGCGATCTCGCCGTCTAGTTTGGCAGCGGAAAGATTCCAATACCGCGACCAATACGGGTGGGAAAGGGATTCGAAGAATTCCTCGAACCCCTGTTTTCCTCCTGAACGGATGCCGGAGAGCAACCGGGAAAACTGGGCCGCTGCTGCTGCAAGCGCACCCATTCTCCTGTGAGGGTGGTTCGAGGGACGGATGCCGGAAAATTTCCAGAGGCTTGGCGGGAGGACGAGCCGGGCCATGCTGTCGCGGAGCCCCCACCAATTTTCCCAGAGCGGTTTGAGGTAGTCCTTGGTGGCAGGATCGGCTTCGTCAAATGTCATTGGCTGGAGGAACCCCGACAGCCCGAACAGCCGGGCTTCTCCATCTGGTCCACCAGCTGCCCGCAGGCCGGTGCGCTGGGCAGCGAGGAGAAAGGGGATGCTGTTGTTTTTGTAGCCGAGGCCGGTTGCGAGCGAATGAAAGAGAGCGGTCTCGGCACCGTGAAGCGTCACTGCTCGCGCGTGGGCGGCATGCTTAATCCGCAAGCGGAATTCCGCCGCCTCCTCGATCATCATGATAGCGGCATCGAAGTCTACCGAGCCGGGAACCTGGCGGAGGGCAGGAGACGATTGCAGCTCGATGCGGAGGTTGGCTTGCGGGACTTCGCGGAAGTCCGACGTGCGCGCAAACGCCGCAGGCGATGTCTGATGAACGAAAAGCTGGAGCCGGACTCCACAATAAGCCGGGTTCGTGGCATGTCCGTGGCGCTCCCAATCGCGGGCATCCATGTCCACCTCGATATCCCCGGCGCATTCCTCCTCATCGCCGAAGCGGAGCCGCGCTCCTTTGAAATCCGGTCCGGCCTCGCGGTTCCATTGACCGAAATACAGCACGTCCACTGCCCGCCCGCCGGTTGTCGTCCACCGCATCCCATATTCGCCGGAATACAGCCTTGCCTGGATCTCGATCTCGGACAGGCGGCCGGGAGGGGGTTCGCACACGAGGCTACCGAACCTGGCCTGTTCGTAGTTGCCGGAAATCATGGTCGCAATTCGGGAATCGGAGGTGGAGGAGGCGGGGTCGGCTCTGGCGTCGGTTCGGGCGTCGGGTCCGGCGTGCTTGCAGGAGTTGGGGTAGGGAGTGGCACCCTCGGAGGGGAATCCGGAAGCGGGCGCGAGAGGCCGATGGGTTCCTCCGAAGGAGTCGCTACGGGAGCGGTCAGAAATTGTGAAAAAAGTTCTCTCCGGGGGCCGGGCGGCAGCGAGGAAGAAGCCGTCTGAGCCAGTCCGGTCGCCTCGGTTTGTTTTCCGAGGGCCTGCAGGGAAACGATGGTTTCAAGATCCAGTCGGATGCGCACGGCGGGGTCGGTGGCAATTTTTCCGGCCTCCTTAAAGCTCGATAGTGCTCCCGGCCAGTCCTTGGCGTCCATGCGCGCCGCTCCAAGGGCCTCGAGAAAAAGACTGTTGCCTGTCTGTTCAGCGGCCTGCTGGAGCGCGTCGCCGGCCTGGAGCGTCTTTCCGGAGGACCTGAGGACGATGCTCCGGTATTGCTGCCAGACGCTCGGCGTGGTTGTAAGCCCGGCTGAGCGCCATACCGCGTAGGGTCGGTAGAGCGGGTCGCCGACAACAACTCCCATCCACGAGAGAGCCCGCTGAGACATCCACCCGCTTTCCGCAAGAGTGAATCCGGCCATGAGCCGGTCCTGGAACACATCGAGATTCGCGGTGAGTGCCAAATACGGTTCGTAAACATTTCCGAGCGTTGCCGCCGCGCCATGTGCAAGGAGCGGCCCGCACCAGTTCGATGTCGTGCTTAACAACGTCGCCGCGCTGAAGGAATGGAGATGCACGGCGATTGCCCCGGGTAGAAATCGAAACTTGTCCTCCGCAAAAGGGCCATCGATCCCGCCCGCATACCACCCGAAATACACCGCCGCATCGGTCACTGGAAAGCCCGGAGGAAATGTCGAAGGGTTGTTGTCGAAAATGACTGGAAGCCCCTCCCCCCTCATCGAGACCACGAGGCTTCCCATCCACTGGTCGCCTTCGGCGTAGCCACCGCTGGTGATGCCCCGCCCATCCACATACGACCAACCGTAGAGCCCCTCGCGCTCGGCCGTAAGCGCATCGTCAATCATCGCGCGGACGATTGAAGGGGTCGGGCCGTCCAACCTCGCTGGCAGCAGAATGCCGGCAGGCACCGGGTCCTCGAGAATCGGAGTAAACCGCCGAAAATATGGATTCAGAAAGATCCCCGCCGGACTTGCCGCCGGGATTCCGAGCATCGCCAGTTCACTGTCCACTGAAGCGTCATTGCGCGAGGCGATCTCGGCGGGGAGACCCCGCAGATCCGACGGTGGAATTGACGGATCCGGCGCGATCTTCAGAGGCATCCCCCGCATGATGGCCAGATACCGGACAGTCGACGAGGTGACGACTGTTGCCCCTGTCTGATCCTTCCCCATTTTCCACCATCCCCTCGCACGAAAAAGTTTGCGGAGCGGAGCCGCGATGGTCGATTCGTAATCGACGCGCGGAATTTCCTCCATGTCCGGACAATCCAGACCGACCACTTGCGCCGCAGGGATCTTCCGCTGACCGGCGTAATACTGCGCCAGACTTTTGGAATCCGGGTCGTTGACGTTGAAAAGGACGACCGTCGCGGCTGAGTCCCGCGATCCAGCCTGGGCTGAGCACAGGGCCAAGGTGAATGCCAGAAGGCATGTCAGTCCGCCACGACCGGTGAGACCTCTCCTTCCCGGCCTAAATCGCGATGCGCAGCCCATCATAGGAGAGCCGGACATTTTCCGGCAGCACGGCCTCGGTTTCCTCGTGCCCCAACTCATGGCACATGTGGATGAAATAGGTCTTTCTCGGCTGGATCTGCTCGACCACTTCGATGGCCTGCGCAACCGTGAGGTGGGTCGAGTGGGCGGTATGCCGGAGCGCATCGATCACGAGGATCTCCACGCCTTTCGCGGCCTCGACCGCTTCCGGCGGGACGTCCTGACAATCTGTCATGTATGCCAGAAGCCGTCGGTTTTCGCGCTGAAAAATCAATCCGGTTGTGATTGCTCGACCATGCGGGAGTTCGACGGGAACGAGCGTGGTCCCGCCCAGCACGAACGGTCCCTCGATCACGTTCGGAAGCGGCCGCACGTAGTTCCGGAATTTTGGGCCGTCCTCAAAAGCGTAGTTAAAAACCCTTGCGAGATCTTTCAGCGTCCGCTCGGCGGCATAAATCGGAATGCCTTTATCCTCGATCTCGCAGAACCGCCGGAGATCGTCAAACCCGAGGACATGGTCACAGTGGGAATGGGTATAGACCACAGCGTCGAGGCGCGAGATCCCTTCCCTCAGGCACTGGGTGCGAAAATCCGGCGGCGTGTCCACGCAGAACGCGGCCTCCGGAGTCCGGACGAGGATAGCCGTCCGCAGGCGCTTGTCGCGCGGGTCCGTTGAGCAGCAGACCCGGCAGTTGCAGCCGATGACCGGGATCCCATGCGATGTGCCAGTCCCTAAAAATGTGATTTCCATCTCGCCCATCGCTTTTCTTTCGGGATCGAGAGTGACATACTACCTGAATGTCCGCAACGCTGGCTTCGCTGAGAATCAGAAATCTTGCCCTGGTCGAGGATCTCCTGTGGGAGCCGCGTAAGGGATTCGTCGCGATCACCGGGGAGACCGGGGCCGGAAAGTCGATCGTCGTCGGCGGGGTCAAACTTCTCGTCGGCGAACGCGCCGACAAATCGGTGATCCGCTCCGGATGCGACGCCTGCACCGTCGAGGGTGTTTTCCTCCTCGCAGAGTCCTCGCCTCTCCATGCCTTCCTTGACGAGGGAGGTGTCGAGCCCTGCGAGCAAGGACAGCTCATCCTCCGCCGCACCCTCTCTACCAATGGCTCTGGAAAACAATTTGCCAACGGCTCCCCGTGCACGCTCGCCCTCCTTCGGCAGATTGGCGGGCTGCTCCTCGACCTCCACGGCCCGCACGACCACCAGAGTCTGTTCTCCAGAGACCAACAGCTTCTCCTCGTGGATGGCTTTGCAGACGCGGACTCATTCCGGATTTCCTTCTCCGCCGCACGGAGAGAATGGATGAGACTCGTCGAGGAGAAACAACGCCTCACCGAGGATGCGGCCGCGCTGGCCCGCGAGCTCGATCTGCTAACCCACCAAGCGGAAGAAATCTCGCAGGCCGCCCTTCAGGCGGACGAGGAAGATCCGCTTCTTGCCCGGCAGAAGGCGTCCGCAAACAGCCTGCGGATTTCCGAGATCTGCGCGGAATTGTCGGCCCTTGCATCCGAGGCGGACGACTCCCTCGCCTCCCGCTTTGGCGATGTCAACCGCCTTGCCAGAGAACTTCACCGCCTGGATCCCCGCAGCGATTCCCTCGAAAAGTCCGCCGCCGCGCTGTTCGAGAGCCTGCAGGAATTTGCCCGCGATGTGGACCGATATGCGGCGGCTGTGGAAACCGACCCGGCGGAGCTTTCCAAAATCGAATCCCGCCTGGACGTGATCCAATCCCTCAAGCGCAAATACGGTCCGACGGTCGAAAGCGTGATCGCATTCGGCGAAGACGCCTCCGCCCGTCTGGCGGAACTCCGCAATCGCGGGGAGCGCGAGGCCGGGCTTGATGACGAGATCGCCCGCGCTTTCTCCGCCATGACCTCCGCCGCCAAAGCGCTCACGGCCGCCCGCCGCACCGCCGCCCCGAAACTCACGGCATCGGTGAAGCGCCACCTCGCCGATCTCGGTTTCGCAAAATCCGGATTCTCGATCTCGCTCGATCCGCTCGGAATGCCCGGCCCGCTGGGTTGCGAGTCCGCCGAGTTTCTTTTTTCCCCCAATCCGGGCGAGCCCGAGCGCCCGCTGCGTGCCATTGCCTCGAGCGGGGAAATCTCGCGCGTGATGCTCGCCATCAAAACCGCACTCGCCGCGCAGGACAGCGTGCCCGTGCTCATCTTCGACGAAATTGATGCCAACGTGGGAGGAGAAATCGGCGCAAAAGTCGGCGCAAAAATGAAAGAGCTGGGACGCTCGCACCAGGTCTTTTGCATCACCCATCTTCCCCAGGTGGCCGCCCTCGCCTCCTCGCACTTCATCGTCGCCAAGGACACCGCCGGCAAGCGCACCAGCACCAGCCTCACTGAGGCGGAAGGCGCCTTCCGCGAGGTCGAAATCGCCCGCATGCTCGGCGGCAACGCCGGTTCGGCGCTTTCCCATGCCAAGGCGCTGCTGAAGGAGGGGTAGCATTCCTTGAAGACGTAAAGGCAGGCATCGTGTGGAGGTAATGCAATGCCACCGCGAAACTTTCATGCTGCCAAGGAGGACTTGTCTCTGATCCGTCGCAGGCGGCCTGAAATCAATGGGGCTGGATAGCGCCCGATCCTCCAAGGGCGGAAGGATTTCTTCCTACTGTTTCTTCAGGGCATCGATCTGGGCGGCGACATCCTTGGAGGGGATGATGGCGTAGGCCTGCTGGTATTTTTTCAGAGCGGCCTCGATTTTGTCATTTTCCGCCAGCATCTTCGCTTCGTTGCGTAGGCTCTGGAATTTTTCGATGTCGCCGTTGAGCTTCTTCTGGAGTTCGGCGAGGGCCTTTGAGGTCTTCGGACCGATGATGTCGGCTTGATTGGTCAGAGGATCTAGAAGGACTTTCGCATCCAGAAATTCTCGGGCCTGAACCTGACGGGCGAGGCCCGGAAATTTCTCCCCGCAGGCCAGCATGGCGTCGGCAAGTTGCAGCGGAACACGAATGGCTTGGGGAGGGGATCCGGAGCGAAAGGCCTTGGTGGCATCTGCAAGGCTGCCAAGACTCGTGGACAGCTCTGGCGAGATGGCGGGGACCTTCCCGTAATCCTCCGGACCGGGCATGGCGCCCTCGAACTGCGTCTGGGTGTCCGTAATCTGCTTGGTGAGCTTGCTGGCGCCGGCGACGGCTGTGTCCCAACTCTGCACATAAAGGTTAACCCGCGCATCCTCGCGGGGTTGCAGGGTTTTGAGCTTCTTCATCAGGTCGGACGCCTGGTCAAAGGTGATGGTTGGCGCGTTGAGTTGGATCAGCAGTTCCTCGCGATCAACTTTTCTGACCAGACTCGCGTAAAGGGCACGGATATTATCGACAACGGACTGGGCGGAGGAATCCGCTTTGGCCAGATCCTGGAGCCCGAGGAAGTATTGATTTGAGTCGAGATCGATCTCTTTGATTCTCGGCGCCGAGATGAGTTCGGGACGGAGCAGGTCCGCGAGGGCTGTCGCTTTCTGTTTGTAGTAAGTGCTCCGGAGCAGCCACTGGCCGCCATCCTTCACGTTTCCGGAATCATATTTTGCGACATCCGCTTTCAGAGGGGCTGCGGCCTTGTTCAGTTGGGAGGCTGCCGCGGGAAATTTTTCGGAAAGGGCGGCGAATTCGTCGATGATTTTCTGGAGAGCGGTCCTCTGCTCCACGGTTGTCAGGAACTGCGGGCCGTCGGGATAGACCACCAATTTCACGATCTTGGCAGTGGCGACCTGGTAGTTGGGGATTTTGGCGGTGCGAAACTCGACGTAACCGGAATGGTCGGTGAATGTGAGAAACTCCAGAACCGATGCCTGGTCACTATTCGACCAAGCTTGAGGCTTCACCAGAGCGAATCCCGCCGTGTTCTTGGTGCGCTGTGCATCCGCCGTTTGGGCCGGGGCGCCGGAGGAGAGCAGGCCCCAGCAACTCAGAACGGTAAACCGGATCAATTTCCCAAAGGTGGGGCGGTGGAGACTCATCTGTGAGCCAGTCTAACAACCGGAACGCGGCGGATGCAAACGAAGAATCCAAGCCCGCGTGCTCGGGAACAAGTTGCGGGTGGTGAATCTTGGTTCACGCTCCTCGGCCGTCCATCGCCGATTCCAGCTTCCAAACCCACGCGGTCAGCTGTCAGGCCGCGCGTGGGGTTTGCGAAGCGGCTGTGCGGCTGCGGGGGGCTTTCTTTGCCGAAGGTTTGCGCTCTTCGAACTCGAAGCCCACTTTGCCGTTCTCGAACTTGAGAAACGCGGAGAACGGGCGGCCTTTTTTGGAAATGAATTTTGAAATCAGATCCGTCTTTCCGGTTTCGAGGAGCTTGGCGACCTGATCGTGGGGAATCTCCCGCTGGCACAGGGATTTTCCCATGCGAAATTTGCAGGAGGGCGTATTGCTGCACTGCCAGGCGGTCCCGGTATCGTGAATCGTGCCTGACTTGCAGGAGGGGCAGGTCCCGACGGAGGGAAGGACGGAGAAATCGATTACCCGCGAGGAATCCTGCGAGTCTCCGAAATCGAAGCTCTGCTTGAATTCCGGGTCGAGCTTGACAACGGCCGCAAACGGCCGGCCCATCTTGCTGCGGAAGCCTTCCAGCGGCCCGACCACCCCTTCGGTCAGGAGTTTGTGGACCTCCTCACGTTCTAATTGGCGGCCGGCCATGTTTTTCCAGATGATCGCCCCGCATTTCGCGCCGCACTCGAAGGCTTTGAAGGACTCCGCGAACCCCACATGCCCGCACTTCGGACACTTTGTGTCGAGAGGTTCAAAGTTGCCGGTGACGGTGTCGCCCTCGAAGTTCTTCGCTTTGTCAACGATCTCGTTGGTGAAGGTGCGGATTTCTTCCATAAATTGCGGGCGGGGCATTTCCCCGCGTTCCATGCGTTTGAGTTTGTGCTCCCACTCGCCGGTCATCTCCGGCGATGTGAGCGCCGGGACCCCGAGCCCGCGGAGCAGAATGATGAGCGAAAGCCCCTTCGAGGTGACAATGAGGTCGCGGCCCTGGCGGAGCAGATAGCCGTCGAGAATCAGCCCCTCGATGATCTGCGCCCGGGTGGCGGGCGTGCCGAGTCCCCGCTGGCTCATCGCCTCGCGGAGTTCCTCGTCGTCCACCAGCTTCCCCGCGCCTTCCATCGCCGAAAGAAGCGTGGCCTCGTTGAAGCGCGGCGGCGGCTTCGTCTCATTTTCTTTGATCTCGAGCGCCTCGGTGAGGGCGGTCTCTCCGCTCCGCACAGCGCAGACGTTTTGCTCGTCGCTCGAGGCCGCCTGCTTGCCGTAGACCGCCATCCATCCGGGATCGATTATGACCTTCCCTTCGGTCTTGAACGCCTCGCCCTCGACGCGCGTGATGCGGGTCGTGACCTCGAACTGGGCCGCCGGATAAAACACCGCCACGAACCTGCGTGCGACCATGTCATAGACTTTCAACTCGAAGTCATCGAGGGACTTTGTGGAGACTCCCGTGGGGATGATCGCGTGGTGGTCCGTGACTTTCGCGTTGTTGAAGATCCGTTTGTTCTGGCGAACCCAGCCTTGCGAGAGGGCTTTGCGTGCGTGTTCGGCAAGATCCGGGTCTTCGAGCTTGGTGAATGCGGCCTTCACGTTGCCAATGTTGTCCTCGGGGAGGTAGCGCGAGTCGGTTCTGGGGTAGGTGAGAACCTTGTGCCTCTCGTAAAGCGCCTGGGCGATCTGCAGGGTCCGCTTGGCGCTGAGTCCGAACCGGGAATTTGCCTCGCGTTGCAGCGTGGTCAGATCATAAAGCTGTGGCGCGATCTGCGTGGTGGGCTTCTTCTCCTCGACCACGATGCCGGGCTTCGATTGGCACTTCGCGATGATCGCATCCGCCACCGCCCGCTCCCAGATCCGCTCAGCGCGCGCATCTTCGTCGCCGGCCTTTTTGAACCCCTCGCTGAACCAGCGTCCGCGATAGGTTCCGGCCTCGACTCCAAAGTCCCCGTAAACCTCATAGAACGGCCGCGGCTTGAACGCCCGGATCTTCTCCTCGCGTTCTGCCAGAATCGCCAGCGTCGGCGTCTGGACCCGTCCGACAGGGGTCAGCTGGAACCCCCCGCCCTTGGAGTTGAACGCGGTCATAGCGCGGGTCCCATTGATCCCGACAAGCCAGTCGCTCTCGCTGCGGCAGACAGCGGCCTCGGCAAGCGGGAGCATCTCTTCCCCATTGCGAAGTCCTGCGAACCCCTCCTTAATTGCCTCCGGGGTCATGCTCTGGAGCCAGAGCCGCCGGGTCGGCTTTTTTGTGCCTGCAAGCTTGATTAAATAGTGAAAAATCAGCTCGCCTTCGCGTCCGGCGTCGCAGGCATTGATGACATCGGTGATGTCCGCGCGCTTGAGGAGCCGCTTGAGGAGGTTGAAGCGGGACTGGGTCTTCTCGATGGGTTTCAGATCGAAGTGGTCGGGGATGATCGGGAGGTTCGCGAAGCTCCACTTGCCGCGCTTCTTGTCCATCTCGCCCGGCAGGCAGAGTTCGACCAGGTGCCCGATCGCGGAAGTCACGACATAGTCGTCGTTCTCGAAGTAGTCGTCCTTCTTCGGAAGCTTGCCCAGCACTCTGGCCAGATCTGCGGCGACGCTCGGCTTTTCTGCGATAACGAGGGATTTTGACATGGGTGATTTCAACGGAGTTTGACGAACCGGCTGCCGGGGCGCTGGCGGACCAGCTTTTTCATTTCAAGGGCGAGCAACGTAGAAGACGCCACGTGCGTTGGCAACCCGCATCTCGCAATAATCTCATCCACGTGGGACTCCTCATCCCCGAGGGCTTCATAGACAACCGCCTCATTTCCGCTGAGTTCTGGCGATGGCGAGGGCGTCAGCGACGGGCTCTCCGCAAAAAGGAGGCCCATGTCATCGAGGATGTCCGATGCCGACGTGATGAGCTTGGCCCCCTGTTGGATGAGCCGGTTCGAGCCGATGGCGTTCGGCTGATCAATCCGTCCCGGCACCGCGTAGATCGACCGCCCCTGCTCCCCGGCCTGGTTCGCGCTGATCAACGCGCCGCTCCGTCCGCCCGCTTCCACAACCAGAAGGCCGAACGAACAGCCGCTGATGATCCGGTTCCTCATCGGGAACGTCTGCCGGTCAGCCTGAACCTGCATCGAAAATTCGGACACCACCGCACCTGACCCGGCGATTTTTTCAGCGAGAGCCTGGTTTTCCGGGGGATAGAGCGAGAGGAACCCGCTCCCGATCACCGCGATCGTGCGGCCCTTGGCGGCGAGCGCCCCCTGATGCGCCGCCGTATCCACGCCGCGCGCCAGACCGCTCACCACGGTGACGCCGGCGGACGCCAGTTGATAAGAGAGCTTTTTCGCGCACTCGCCGCCGTAATGGCTGGGCTTTCTTGTTCCGACGATCCCGATGGCATGCCGGTCGCGGTCTTGAAGTTCGCCCCAGACATAAAGCACGATCGGTGGATCGTGGATCTCCCGGAGGAGCGCGGGATAGTCCGCGCAGCCCATCGTTACGACCCTGGCGCCAAAATTTCTCACCAGCTCAAGCTCCGCGCCGAGATCCAGCTGGCTCTCCCAGCCCCGGATCGATTCCGCCACATCAGGCCCGATGCCATCCACTGCGCGGAGTTCATGCTCTCCGGCCCGAAGAACCTTGACCGGCGACCCGAAGACTTCCATCAACCGTTTCACCCTCACCGGCCCGACCTTGCGGATCATATTCAGAGCAATATAGGCCTCCGGTTCGGTCATGGGCGGGGAGTAAAAACCCGTTCAACCCAAAACAAAAGAGGATTCTTGGCGCGGCTATCGGGCCCCCTGTTCAGGCGAGGCTCTGGCGGCGTCTCCCAAGCCGGACGATTGCATAACCGGCCAGCGCCCCGCCGAGGTGGGCCGCATTTCCGATGTTTTCCATCAGGTGGGTGAGAATGAGGAATACCGAGAAAATCACGATTATTCGCCCCAGCCATTTTGCGCGCATTCGGACCGGCACGACAAAAAACAGCAGCGCGGTGATCGGCATCTCCGGATACAACGCGGAAAATGCCGCGATGACACCGCATACCGCCCCGGACGCCCCGATGAGGATTGGCCCCGGATCGATCACAAGCTGAAAAATGCCGCCGCAGATCCCGCACGCCAAATAGAACAAAAGGAACCGGGTTCCACCGAGAAGGTTCTCCAGAATCCGCCCGGCAAACCACAGCCCGAGCATGTTCACCAGCAGGTGAAAAAAACTCCCGTGGAGAAACTGGTGGGTGACAAGCTGCCAGAGCATCCCCTCCGAAATCCCCCGCACACTCAGTCCGAATACCGAGTCCACACGAATGTGCCCCATCGGCGTCAGGAGGGATTCCAAGACAAAAACCCCGACGTTTGCTGCCACCAACACCCTCAAAACCGACAACCGCCCGTCCTTCCTCAAGCTCAACATGCCGGGACCATAGACGCAGGTCAGCTCGCTGTCCACCAGCGCACTATTCCCGCTGTCATCACGCGCGGATCCGGGGTTTCCGCTTGCATCCGGACAAGCCGGCAGGTAACAACTCCCAGCTGAAACTGCGGATTTGTGAGACAAACGCAAAATCGTTTTGCAAAGTTTTCATGCTGAGCATTTCACATTGCCCTGTGGTGTAATGGTAACACAGTGCCCTTTGGAGGCATTATTCATGGTTCGAGTCCATGCGGGGCAGCCACTTATTGCTTGTGTGGCCAGGGATGGTGCCGGTTGTCCAGCGGCTCAGGAGACATCAAGGCGGCGGCCATACGCATCATCGGACGGATGCTCGCGATTCAGGCGCAAAACCCTTTCTGCGGACCATGAAGACAACCGCTCCGAGAGCCAGGAATCCCATCATCCACGTGCTTGTCTCAGGCACGGCTGCAACGGCTGCAACCGTTGTTCCCTGCACCGTTGCGAAGGCAACGCCGGGTGCAGGACCAGTTTCGCCAGGAAGTTGCCCCCAGGCAGCTACCCGGGTGGTATGGTTGTCCGATTCGAACCCGCTGGAGCCAGCGTTGGTGAAAACTATCGAGTCCCACGTGGCTCCGTTCTCGCCGTAAATGTTGAAGAAGGCGAACTTCTCGCTGGCATCCATGCCCAGAAAAGCCGGAGTCGGGTTGCCCTTATAGCTGGCGGGCAACACATTCACCAGACTCGCTGTCGTGAACGATGCCACGAGCGAGGCACCGTTGTAGAATGAGAGCTTGTTGGCGACGTCACCCGCTGACCACCAAAGCCCGAAATACGCGCTCGGGGTGTTCAGGGTCAGTGTGGTTGTCGGCACGGCATTACTGCCACCAAGCGACGTGCTCTGGACGATGTATTTGCCTGTCCCTCCCGCTCCGCCATACTGGTTGGCGGCCAGGATATACGCGTTGTCATACGTTCCCACCCCATTCCATGACAGGTTCTTGCTCGAACCCGTCGGCAGACTGTCGAATGAAATATGCGAGGTGTTCGCCAGGGTGGACGTTTGAATGCCGGGATCCTCGGCGTAGGTGAGCAATACGCCGTTTGCGTGCGCGCTTGCTCCCCCAAGGATCGTCAGGGCTCCCATGTAAGCGATTGTGAAGAATTTTTGTTTCATATAGATCAACTGGTTGCTTCGTGTAAAAAAGCATCTTATATTGAATATGTCAACAGTTATTTTGCACTAGGTTGCGTATTTTTCTGGGCCGCCTTCAGATATTTGTAAAACGACAGAGCTGCGACTGTAGTTGACTGCCGCCGCATGCCACATTGCCCCTGGAGCAACCGTGGTTCCATGTTGCCTCGATCCCATGACGCGAACAACTCGCCGGGATTTTCTTGTCAGCCTTCGGCCAGGATGAGATCCACGACCTCGACAACTCCGTCTGCGACGTGATCGGGGCTTGATGCCAAGTGGTCGGCCCCATACCCGGTGCGGACCAGGATGGTGCGGCAACCGGCAGCCCGGCCGCATGCGATGTCGATGTCCTTGTCGCCGACCATCCAGGATTTCGAAACGTCGATCCCCAGATCCCGGACCGCCTCGTCGATCATTCCGGTTCCGGGTTTTCGCCGCGGGCCCGGCGAGGACGGGGAGTCGGGACAAAAATAGACTGCGTCCACGAGCCCGCCCAGTTGGCGGTTGAGTTCGGCTTCGACCGATCGGTATTGATCAGGGGAAATTTTCCCCGAAGCCATGCCGCTCTGGTTCGTGATCACGACGTTCAGCCACCCCGCTTCGCGGAGCCTGGCGAGGGCATCGGCAGCCCCCGGAAATGCGCGGACCAAGGCGGGATCGCTGCAATAGTGAACTTCCTCCATGAGGGTCCCATCGCGATCAAAAAAGACCGCCCGCCTATTTTTCATCCTGCTCGAAGCTTGCAATCAGCTCGTCGGTCACGAGGGTAGCAGTCCCCAGCTTGGCCACGACGACTCCGCTGGCGTGATTGGAAATCTCTGCGGCTTCGTGGGGTGTCGCCCCGGCACAAATCGCGAGGGTAAAGAGGGCGATGGCGGTATCGCCGGCACCGGAGACGTCGAAGACTTCCCGGGCCCTGGTCGGGGTATGATACGGGGGCAGACCTTTCTCAAAGAGAATCATCCCGTGTTCTCCTAGCGTGACCAGCAGACCTTTGAGGTCCCACTTTTGCAGGAGGATCGAGCCCACTTCGAGGAGTGCGGGATCCTGGAGCGGATCCTCCGTAGCGCCAAAATCCGTCCGTCCCGCCATAGCGAAGGCTTCCGACCGGTTGGGTTTCAGGAGATCCACCCCGCTCCAGTCCAGGCGGTTGCCGGGATTGGGATCCCCGGCGAGAAATTTTCCATGCTCCCTCGCCAGGCTGCAAACACGGTCTTTCAGGCTTTGGCAGAGAAATCCCTTGCCGTAGTCCTCGAGGATGACCGCATCCACCGAAGCCATGAGTTCCGTGACAATCTCCGCCGCCTGGTCGGTCACCTCGGCGATGGGCCCACGGTTTTTCTCCCGGTCCACGCGAACCACCTGCTGCTGGCGGGCGATGATCCGCGTTTTGACGATGGTCGGGATGTGCGGGGTCGCGACCAAGGCCCCGGTTTCAATCTCTTCCTCGGCAAGAAGTCCGCGCAGCTTCCCGGCATAGGAATCCTCCCCCACCGCACCGCAAAGCAGGACGCCGGCACAAAACGGCCGGAGGTTCCTCGCCACGTTGGCGGCTCCGCCCGGATAGGAGGATTCCGCCTGCACCTCGACCACCGGGACCGGAGCCTCGGGGGAGATGCGCGAGACGCGCCCCCAGACGAACTCGTCGAGCATCACGTCACCGACCACCAGAATCCGTCTGGAAGCCGCTCTCTGAAGAAGATGTTGTAATCTTGAAGGATTCATCGCATGATCGGCCCCTGTTCTAGACTGGCCTGACTCCGGCAACAAAGCTCAATTTTTTCTCATGACCAAGAATATCCATCTGATTCTGGCCGCGATCTGTCTCTCTCCGTTCGGCTCGGGAGTGGCACAATCAGCCCCGGAAAACATTGATCTCTCGAAGTTTCCGGCCGCGGAAGTGGACAATATTGTCGTTCCCGTGCCCAGTGAGGTTTTTTCCGTTTTGGACAAACTCGGAACCCCGAACTGGCGTGCCGAACTCCGGAATTCATTGGGGAAAAACACCGGGAACCGTGCGCAGGTGGCGCTCCTTCTCGGCACAGTGATTGCCGAGGGCTTTATCGCTGTTGAGGCTGAGGATTCCGAGAAAGTGAAAGACATCGGCCGGGAGGTCCTCGTGCTTGCCGAGGCGATCAATGTCCGCAAAGCGGTGATCGCCAGGAGCAAGAGTATCACGGAGAAGGCCGAGGCCAAGGACTGGAGATCTGTCCGCAAGGAGTTTGATGGGGCGCTGCAGGATGTCCGTGCGGCCATGGAAGAGCTTGGGGACGATGAGCTCGCCCAGCTTGTCAGCATCGGAGGCTGGCTCCGCGGCACCCAGGTTCTGACTTCGATTGTTTCAAAAAGCTACTCCTCTGACGGTGCGGAACTCCTCTACCAGCCGCAGCTCCTGGACTATTTCACCAGAAGGCTCGACGGGCTGAAAAACTCACGCCTTGGCCGGGACGATCTGGTCATCCGGATCCGCAAGACGCTCGCCGCCATCCGCCCGCTGATCGGCAAGGACGACGGATCGAAAATTCCGCCTGAAAATGTTCAGCGCATCAACAAGATGACCGGCGAAGTGGTCGTGGCCATCACATCCAAGGAGGGCTGATTCCCATGGTGAAAAAATCACTCTCCGTTCTCCTTGCGCTGCTCCTGCTTGCCCCGGCGTATGCCTATGTGAACGACGCGCTCTCGTTTGCCCACGAGGCGGTCAATCCCCTCGTAAAAAAGGGCTTCAACGTCCGCGAGGATGCCTGGGGCGGCGACCTCGGGGTCAAAGACCAGCAGGCCGTCACCGCGCAGCTTTTCAAGGGGAACGAATACTGGTTCTGCCTCGGCACCGAGGTCAAGGGTGCGGTGGTGACCCTTCACATTTACGATTCCCAGGGGAAATTGGCCGAGGCGGAGTCCTGGCAAAAAGGGCGCTTTGCAGGAGCCCGCGTCACCCCGTCAAAAACAGGCACTTATTACGCCATCATCACGGTGGATAAGTCCCCGCAAGAACGTACGGGGTGGGCGGTTGTTTACGCCTATAAATAGCTCCTCATGGAGAATTTTACGCTGGAATTTGAAAACGCCCGCGCATTGCAGGCGGTATATGGCGGGGATGAAAAACTTCTCCGCGAACTGGAGGCCCGGCTGGCCGTCCGCGTGACAACAAGGGACGGGTGGCTGCGCATCGAGGGGGACGAGAAAAATATCGCGCAGGCACGCTCCGTGCTCGAGCAACTCCAGGAGGCGGTCAAACGCGGGGTGGCCGTCAAGCGGCACGAGTTCCAATACGCCCTGAATTCGGTCGAGGGGACATCCGCCGGAAATGCCGGCCTGGGAAGCCTGCTCGAAACCCGTATCCATTGCTCCGCACGCAAGCCCCCGATCGTCCCGAAGACGGCCGGGCAAAAAGGGTATCTTCAGGCCATCCAGGCTCATGACATCACGTTTGGCGTCGGCCCTGCGGGAACTGGCAAGACGTATCTCGCCGTGGCGGTCGCAGTCGCAGCGCTCAAACAGGAAAAGATCAGCAGGATTGTCCTCACCCGCCCCGCAGTCGAAGCCGGGGAGGCGCTCGGGTTCCTGCCCGGGGACCTCCAGGAAAAAATCCTGCCCTATCTCCGTCCTCTCTACGACGCTCTCTATGACATGCTGGAAGTCGAGGAAATCCAGAAGTTCATGGACCGGGGAGTCATCGAAATTGCCCCGCTCGCTTACATGCGCGGGCGGACGCTGGCCAATTCGTTTGTCATTCTGGATGAAGCCCAGAACACCACCGCTGAGCAGATGTTCATGTTTCTTACTCGCCTGGGGGCCGGATCGCGCTGCGTCGTCACCGGCGACCGCACGCAGATCGACCTCCCCCGGAACAAACTCAGCGGGCTGATCGAGGCGGTCGAGGCGCTCCGTGAGGTTCCGGGTATTGCCATGCACTTCTTCACCGAGCAGGATGTCGTCCGCCATCCCTTGGTCCAGTCGATCATCCTCGCCTACAAGGAACACCGGGGAGCCAGGGAGAGCCGGATCTAAAACCATGTGGGACTTTTTTATAAAACGCCGCCTCGTGGGCAAAGGACTGGACTGCGGAAAGCGCCGCCGCACCGTCGAGCAGAGCGAGTTTTCCGAATCCCTCCAATCCGGGTGGCTGGTCCGGTCGGTCCTTCTCGGGGCCTTTATCGCCGGACTGGCGATCCTGATTTTTTCCGGGCAGCAGGACGAGCCGGCGAAGAAGTTCCTGCTGTGCCTGCTCATCTTTGTGACCGCAGTCGTGCAGCTGTGGATCAACCACCCGCAGACGCTGGCCGTGAATTCCCGGCTCTGCCTGCTGCTCGGGGTTCTTCTTGTGCAGCTGACGGCGATCAAGGTGACGCTTTTCCAGGCAGCCTCGGGAAACATTGATCTCCAACTCGCCCCGCTTCTCGTCCCCTACGCCTTCGCCCCGCTTGTGCTGTCCGTTTTGCTGGGCCGTAACCACGGCCTCTATGCCGCAGTTTTTGCGAGTCTCTGGGGATCGCTTCTGGTCGGCCGGATTGACCCGGTCTTCCTGGTGATCTCGCTCATCACCGGATTTATCGCCGTCTATGTCACCCTGCAGGTGAGGCGGCGCAGCCGGCTAATCCGGGCGGGCGTCTATGTCGGCATCGCCACATGGATCCTTGCGGCGGCGTTCGGGCAGATCGGCCCGGTGATCTGGGAGGCTCCGGCGCAAACCGACTGGAGGATGATTGCCCTCCAGAGCCTGGCCGCCATCGCAACCGGCATCGGCACCGCAGTGATCGTCAGCGGAATTCTTCCCATGCTCGAGCCGCTGTTCAAAATTACGACCGACATCTCCTGGTTGGAGATGAGCGATCTCAACCATCCGCTTCTCAGGCGCATGAGCATGGAGGCGCCTGGCACCTACCACCACAGCCTCGCGGTGGCGAATCTCGCGGAAGCCGCTGCCGAGTCGGTCGGAGCGAACCCCACGATCTGCAGGGTCTGCGCTTACTTCCATGATATCGGTAAGCTCGTGAAACCTGACTATTTCAGCGAAAACCTGACCCCGGGGACCAACCCGCACGACGACCTGACCCCGACGATGAGCGCGCTCATCATCATCGCCCACGTCAAGGAAGGAGTCGATCTGGCGCTGAAACACAAACTCAACGACGAGATCACCGACATCATCCGCCAGCATCACGGCACTTCGTTCATTACCTATTTCTACAAGCGCGCGCTCCAGCAGCAGGAAGATGCCCGGCTGGGCGGAAAAATCATGAACATGCGGGAGGACGACATCCCGGAGGTGCGTCAGGAAACGTTCCGCTATCCAGGGCCGCGTCCCCGGACAAAAGAAGCGGCGATCGTGAGCCTCGCGGATTCCATCGAGAGCGCATCGCGAAGCCTGGATCGCCCGACTCCGCAGAGGATTGAGGACCTCGTCAACGACATCGTGGAAAACCGCATTGCCGAGCATCAGCTTGACGAATGCCCGCTTACGCTCGCGGAGATCTACCGTGCGGCGGAAAGCTTCCGCTTCACGCTCCTCAACATGCTCCACGCACGGATTGCCTACCCGAAACGCGAGGAACCGCAGGCGGCGGACAAGCGCGATGAAAAATCCGCCGCCTGAATCCCCCGTGGAGCAGGCGGCCCGGCGGCCTTAGAAAATGGCAACTGGGACGCGCCCCGCGCAGGTTCCACTTGATTTCATGCCCGACCTTCTCGTGATCTCCAGGCAGCGCTCGATCCGCTACGACCACCCGCGGCTCACGGCAATCGTCCACGCCGCGCTGCCCATGTGCCTGAAGGTCGCCGCAAAACTTGGCGGCCCGCTCCTCGGGCTCAAGCAAATCGAATGCACGGTGGTCGGCAGCCGCGCGATGGCAGAGCTCCACCGCACATTCCTCAACATCCGGGGCGCAACCGACGTCCTGACCTTCCCGGACGGCGAGATCCTTGTCTGCGCCGCTGTCGCGAGATCGCGTGCCGGGGAGTTCGGCCACGATGTCACCACCGAGCTCGCCCTGTATTGCATCCACGGGCTTCTCCACCTCGCCGGGCATGACGACCTGGAGCCCGGCCCCGCCGGCCGGATGGCCCGGGAACAGGCAAAAATCCTCAAAGCCGCGTCGGCCGCGTTGGAAAAGAAGCGATAGCGCCCGCCGGGTTTCAACGGACACCGTCCTTGCCATTCGGACCGAAGGCGGCTTACACCCACTCTGAACAGAGCAACTCCGCCTGCGCGAGCACGGTCTTCACGGCTTCTTCCTGCAAATCCGGCGGATAGCCGTATTTGTTGAGGATGCGCTTCACCATGACTTTGATCTTGGCGCGCGCGCTTTCGCGGAGCGTCCAGTCGATGGTCACGCTTTTGCGGACCTGGGTGATGAGTTCGGCGGCGATGACTTTTAATTTGTCGTCGCCCATCGCCTTGACGGCGGACTCGTTGGCGGCGAGGGCGTCGTAGAATGCGACCTCGTCGTCGGTCAGGCCGAGATCAACCCCGCGTTTGGTGGCGGCTTCCATTTCCTTCGCCAGTTTGATGAGTTCTTCGATGACTTCCTGAGTGGCGATGGCCCGGTTGTGGTAGGCGTTCAGGGTCCTTTTCAGTTTCTCGCTAAAAAGTTGCGACTGCACGAGGTTGCGTTTCGAGCGAACCTTCAGTTCGTCCTTTAGGAGCTTCTCCAGCAACTCGGCGGCAACATTCTTGTGTTTGAGACCCCGCACTTCGGCGAGGAATTGGTCGCTCAGGATGCCGATGTCCGGCTTTGGCAGCCCGGCGGCGGTGAAAACATCAATCACCTGGCCCTCGGTCGTAATGGCCTTGGAGACGAGTTGTCGCACGGCGGCGTCGATCTGCTCGGGTGTCTTCCGGTTGGAACTGATCTGTTTGTTCAGCGCGGCTTGCAGTGCTTGGAAAAAGCAAATGTCGTCGCGGATCTCGGTGGCTTCATCGCTGGCGGCACAGAGGGCAAAAGCGCGGGAAAGTTCCGTCACCACCTGACCCCAGCGCTTCTTTCCGTCTGCAAGTTCCAGAATGTGTTCCTGACCGGCGGGGATGAGGGCGAGGCGTTCGGTGGGTTTTCCAGTGGTCCACTTCCTCCAATTGAATCCGTGGAGCATGTCGCAGGCGATGCCGTGCTTCTCCAGCATCACGGCGATGGCCTGCCGGGTATCGTAAGTTGGGTCGCCCTTGCCTCCGCTTTCGGTGTAGGTGGCGAGGGCGTGTTTGAGTTGGTCCGCGAGTCCAAGGTAATCGACCACCAGACCACCCGGCTTGTCGCGAAAAACCCGATTCACCCGGGCGATGGCCTGCATGAGCCCGTGGCCCTGCATCGGC
>CAZSDC010000030.1:0-24865 GCA_964605515.1 uncultured Chthoniobacter sp. | reverse complement strand
GTTCTTGTGCGAACAGGTCGCGAGCGCCTTCAGTAGATCCGCAGGCTCCATCCCGCAGGCGAGCCAGTCAGCCTTGATCAATTCACATCCGGTTGCCGCTGCAACAATCTCTGCTGTCTGCCTGGCGCGCACGACGGGGCTGGTCATGATGACGTCCGGCCGCAGGCCGTTACGCAGGCAGAATTTACCGACCTTGGAGGCCTGTTCCCACCCCTTCGCAGTCAGGCGCCGTTCGAAGTCGGGTCCGTGTCCGTCTTCCGCCTCCGCATGTCGCAGGAATCCGATCGTCATGGCATGCCTTCATAGGCGACACACCGTTCAGGCGCAACCCCTCAATTCCGGGGCCGATCAGAACGATTTCCGCAGATGGCTGGGGAGGATCCCCAATTGCTCGCGGTATTTTGCAACGGTGCGGCGTGCGACCGCAAGGCCCTGCCCCTTCAGGAGGCGGACCATGTCCTGGTCGCTGTGGGGGCGCCTGGAGGATTCGTCGCGGACGATTGACAGGATCGCCTGCCGGACGCTCTCGTTGCTCACCGCTTCCCCATCGCTGTTCGTGTAGCCATGGGTGAAAAAGTATTTGATCTCAAAAATCCCCTGTGGCGTTGCGATATATTTGCCCGAAGCCGCGCGGCTGACCGTTGTCTCATGGACGCCGACCGCGTCGGCGACCTGGCTCATGGTCATCGGGTGCAGGTGGGATGGTCCGTGGTCGAGAAAATCCCGCTGCCTGACCACGATTTCCCGCCCGATGTTCATCAGTGTCTGCTGCCTCTGCTGAATGCTCCGGATAAAAAATTTCCCGCCCTTGATTTTGTCGCGGAGATAATCCCTCACCTCGCGCGACGAATCCGGGAGCATGTCTTTGTAGGAATCGGAAATCCGGAGCACCGGAATCTCCTCGCTGCTCAGGCGGACTAGATACTCGTCCCCGTCCCGCTCCACGATGATCTCCGGGATCACAATCTGCTCGGGATCCGTGGAGAACGCGCTCCCTGGGCGGGGATCCAGCTTCGAGATCGCTTCGGTAGCCTCCTGTACCTCTCGCACCGGGATGCCAAGCGCGGTGGCAATTTCAGGAAGCTTCTTCCGTCCAAGTTCTTCGAGGTGGTGACGGACGATTCTGGCCTCGGTGGAATATTCGCGCCCCTGACGCTTGAGTTGCAGATAGAGACATTCTCCGAGGTTCCGTGCGGCGATGCCCGGAGGGTCGAACTCCTGAACTCTTTCCAGAATCTTCTCGACCTCCAGCGCATCCGAGTCCGCCGCGTAGGCGACGTCGCCGGGATCCGTGCGGAAATACCCCTGTTCATCAAGATTTCCGATGATCTCCACAGCGATCCGGGCATCCGGCTTTGTCCACGATGCGGTGAGAAGCTGCGAGAGCAGATGCTCCTGAAGAGTTTCGGGCTTGGTCTGTGTGTCGAAGAAATGCTGACGCTTTTCAAGGGCTTCCTTCGTCCAGGGTTCGGCGACCGCGCGCTGAGCGTAGTATTCGTTCCACTGGTCCTCCAAGTCGCTCTTTCTCTCCGGCTCCTCCGCAGGGTTTTCCGGCGGCACTTCCTCCAGGGCGGGATTCTCGCGGAGCTCGGCGTCCACGAGCTGGCGCAGCTCGGTGAGCGGAGCCTGCAGGATGTTCAGGCTTTGCTGCATCTGGGGCGACATCGTCTGCTGCAATGCCATCCCCGCGATCTGTTCCATGCCTGCCATGCCTTAAAAATCAGGCATGATATCTGCTTATGCAAGCAGTAATCGCGCCAAAATGCGGGACGATATCAAAATATTTCCAAAAACGGCATCCTTTCAGAATTTGCGCTCATGCTCGGCTGAAGAGATTCGGATGAGGAGTTGAATTCCTTGGGAAAGCCATTAGGTTCCCCACTTCATGACCTTGTCACCGGATCCGACGATGCAAGAGCTTCTCGCCGCCTATCCCGGCGCGCAGCGGGCGCTGTTCCGCAACTACCACATCGGCGGGTGTGCGAGTTGCGGGTTCCGGCCCGAGGAAAAGCTTTCGGAGGTTTGTTCCCGGAACGACGGCATCCCGCTGGAGGAGGTTCTGGAAAAAGTCCGTGAATCCCATGCGCAGGACGAAAAAGTTTTCATCTCGCCGTCGAAGGCTGCCGAAGCCGGCCGCAGCAGCGGGGCGAGGTTTCTTGACATCAGAACCCGCGAGGAGCACGAGGCGGTGAACATCAAGGGCTCGGAGCTGTTCAGTCAGGATCTCATTCAGCAGATGATGGGCGGATGCCCGAAAGAGACGCTTCTCATCATCTATGACCACACCGGAACGCGCTGCTTGGATGCGGCTGCATATTTTTCCGGGCACGGATTTGAAAATGTCCGGGCCCTCAAGGGAGGCATCGACGCATGGAGCGTGGAAGTCGATCCGGCATTGCCCCGTTACTCTATCGAATGAACTCCTCTCTCGACGACGCCATCAACGACCCGAAGAACCTCGGCGAAATGTCGGGAGCCGATGCGATCGGGACAGCGGGGAGCAGCGATTGCGGGGATATGCTGCGGATGTGGATCAAGTTCCGCGATGACGGCGGCCGCAAGGTGATCGACAAGGCGACGTTTCAATCTTTCGGCTGTCAGACCGCCATTGCTGTGGCCAGCATCGCGACTGAGATGATCAAAGGAAAAACTTCCGAGGAGGCGCTCGCGCTCTCGGGGCCGGAGCTTTCCGCTCCGCTGGGACCGCTTCCTCCGATGAAGATCCATTGCGCGCAACTCGTCGAGGGAGCACTGAAAAACGCGCTCACGGGAGCCCCTGCACAGCCGGCGACTCCTTCAGCGCCGACCCTCATGGACAGTCTGCAACCTCAACAAAAAGTGACGATTAAACTTAAATCCTGAATTATGAACACCCAAGGAGACATCACCCTTTCCCGCGATTGCGACGCCGTCCAAATTCCCAGCGGGCACCCGCTGGTTCTGCCGGCCGGCATGTCGGTAGTCGTGACGCAGTCGCTGGGCGGAACGTTCACCGTGGCAACCCCCGGCGGGCTCGCCCGCATTGAGTTGAAGGATGCCGATGCGCTCGGTATCGATCCGGCCGCCGCATCAGAAAAAGTCAAAGTCGAGGGCACGACCGAGCAGGCGGTCTGGGACCAGTTGAAATCGGTCTTCGACCCGGAAATCCCGGTGAACATCGTGGATCTCGGCCTCGTTTACGATTGCGCAATCACAAAAAAGGACGATGGATCGACATCCGTGAACGTAAAAATGACGCTCACGGCGCCGGGGTGCGGAATGGGTCCGACGATCGCCGCCGACGCGCGCGGGAAGATTCTTTCGCTCGAAGGAATCGACGACGCCGAAGTCGAGCTGGTCTGGGATCCGCCATGGAATCAGGCCATGATCACCGAGGTCGGCAAAATGAAGCTCGGCATCTTGTAGCTTGGTTCCATGACCATCCTCGATTACTTCCGGACCCCGGAGTTCCAGATCGGGGATTTTCTGATGCCATGGGGGATGATCATAAGCTCCCTGGGTTTTTTGGCCGCATGGATTGTCGTGCTGGAACTTGAGCGGCGTGCCCTGACGCGCCATATCTGGCACGTGCCGCTTTTTTTCGTGGCATTGGCGGTCTTTTTCGGTTGCCTGTTCGGAGTGATTCTTGCCCCGTGAAGTCCGGACCTTCGAAGTATCTTGTCACCTCGGTCGTGGTGGTGCTCGCCGTGCTCGCCTCGCTGGCGATGTATCACCGCTATGTCACGCGTCCCTGGACCCGCGACGCCCAAGTGAGGGCAAACGTGGTCGGAGTGGCCTGCCGCGTGGGCGGTCCGATCATCCAGATTCCGGTCAAGGACAACCAGCAGGTGAAGAAAGGGGACCTGCTCTTCGAAATTGATCCCGCGACATACATTGCCGATGTCAACAGCTTGACCGGCAAACTCCAGCAGGCCGAGGCCAAGGCGGTCCAAGCCAAGCAGGATCTCGACCGGCAGACGCAGCTCTACCAAACCAAAGTCACCGACATCCGGGATCTGCAAAACGCGCAGGATTCCTATATCGGCGCACAGGCAGATGTCGCCGCCGTACAGGCCGACCTGGAGTACGCGAAACTCAATCTCGGCTACACGAAGATCCTTGCCCCCGTAGACGGGTATCTGACCAACGTTAATACCTCGCCGGGCACATATGTCACCGCCGGACAGCAGATCCTTGCGCTGGTGGACTCGGGCTCTTTCTGGGTTGCCGCATATTTCAAAGAGACCCAGTTGCGTCACGTGGTGGAAGGGAGAAAGGCGGCCATCCGGCTCATGGGGCACGAGAGCCAGCCGTTTGACGGGGTGGTTGAGAGCGTCGCGTGGGGCATCTTTGTTCCAGATGGATCAACGGTGCAATTGCTGCCGGATGTCAACCAGACGATTGATTGGGTCAGGCTTCCGAACAGGTTTCCGGTGCGCGTCCAAGTCACGGGCAAGCCGCCTCTCCCACTTCGCATCGGGCAGACGGCATCGGTGGCGCTTTTGGAACTATGAATGGGATGACGAATTTGCAGAAACTTTTCTCAATCGTCCTGACCGGGTTTGTTTTTACAGCAGGCGCCTTCGCGCAGACTCCGGTCACTTTGCTGGACGGCAAACTCACGTTTGTTCTTCCGGCAAACTTCAAAATGACGTCGGCTACCGGGCCTGTGCTCGCCTCATACGGGGCCACGGACGGGGGGGAATGGATGCAGATTTCGCTGGCAGGCCAGCCGCTTTCCGCTGGCGGCCTGGAGGCATGGATGGAGAGAAAGAAGGCATCCTATACCAAAGGGATGCCGCCGGAAATCCGCCCGCATCTGCGCTGGCTTGATCACAAGGTTGTCACACGTGACGGCGTGAAATGGGCCGACCTCCGGTTCGACTGCGTGCCGGATGGGCCGGATGGAAGCAAGCGGGCCATTCTTTACACGCGCTTTTTCGCAACCACCCTGAATGGCAAACTTCTGGAATTTGCGCTCTGCAGCAATCTCACTGCGGATGCCAAACGCAAGGCCGCGCTCGACCGGATCGTGGACTCCGTCAAATACGTGCCGGAAAATTGATTTGCTTCGGGATGGCGTCCACCTGGCAGATCCAGTAAGTTCGCAGAACGGACCTGTGATAGCCGATGCTCCACGAGCGAATCCGAGATCCTGCAACTGGCCGGCCTGCTGTCCGCTGAGATCGGTTACGAAAGCCGTGGAGGCGTGCCGTCGAGTCCAGCCTCGGCAGGCCATGTCGTCGTGGCGGAGAACGAAACGGCTGCGGCATTCGGCGGGGAGGTGGAAATTGAAATTGCCGGCGCTCCCTGCGCGATCACTCCCTCCGGGAAATTCTTGGTCGAGGTTGAGTCCTGCGCGAAGGTTGTCCTGCCTAAGTGCAACCAGCTTGCCATTCCGGTGACGAACTCCGGAAAGAACCCGCTGCCCATCGAGGTGAAGTGGTCCGGAAACACCGTTGCCAGAGGCTCGGCATGGTTGACCCCAAAAGAACTGGTCATTTTCCCGGATCTCAAAACCCCAGAAATCCATTTTGGAAGAAAACCGTATGAATGGGCGAAGGTCACCGTTTCCGGAGACAGAAGCGGCTACTCAACCACTGCGCACATCGACTTTGCCGCAGCCGGTTTCACGCCGATGACCCCGTTCCTTTTCGAGATGAGCTTTTATGTCAACGCCCTGGGAACCGCTCACGGCAGGATTCGCCAGTCCTGGCAGGGAGCTCAGGATCTGTGGAGCGGGCAATCGCGCTTTGTCCTGGCAGTGCCGTATGTGCAGGATTGATCTGCAAAGAAGTCCCTCTGCCAACATCCGACCGCCCTGCCGGGACTGCTTTTCCGTCTGGAAACATCCACGGCGGTTCCGCTGGTCGTGGCTGTGGTTTCACTCGGCTTCATGGAAGATGGTTGTTATTCCAGATGGAACACTTCCCAGGCGTCACTCCAGATTTTCCCGTTTGCGGCGGCATCAGGCAGCGGAATCTGGCACGGGTCGGTTTCTTTCCACCAGCGCTGTGTTTCGGGATCGGCGGCCATCTTTTTCATGTCGGCCTCAAAATCGGTGCCTGTGTATTCGAGATACGAGAAGAGGTAAGTTTTCCCTTCCACCTCGCGCTTGTAGATCGAGTAATTCCGGATGTTGCATTCTTTGATCATCCTGCTCACCCCGGGCCAGGGGTTGGCGTGAAGATGTTCATAATGTGCCGCCTTCGCGGGGTTGAGTCCGGTGACCCATGCATAACGCCTGACTGTCGGTTGAGACATGCTGCGTGCAGGTGGCGCGTCATCGCAGCGGGAGGTGGATTTTTTCATAGGAGTGGTGCAATGCGGTTAAGGAACGATTGGAAGTTTCGAATCTGCCAGAGAATGGCTGGTCCGTCTTGCAATTTCCTGACCACCCACACCCCAGGCCGGAACGTAAACGGCGCTCAGAAACTCGCCCCCTATGCTTTCAGCCTGGCTTTAGTCGCTCCGGGCATCGTTGGTCCCATCGCGCTTGGAAATCGCAATTCCCCTTTGCGCGAGCTCTTCAACATCACTTGCTTCTGATCACACCCGTGGCGGAGGGAAATCGCTTTGGCAAGCCGGATGCAATTCGACTCCACCGCAACGAGACGTCAGAGGAGGACCCTCGTTATATAATGCCCGGCATACAAAATGTCCGGCTTCCGCAGATCCCGGAAAATCGACGTCTGGGTTGTCACGATTCGAAAAGCCACCTAAACTTACATTGACGCCATCGACTGGAGTCACGCATTTTTCTCACGCTCAACCACCCCGCCTCCCTACAATGGAAACAAACGAACCTGTCCCAACGACCCCGCCAGAACCGATCCGCGACGAATCCTGGGCCGGCGATGCCGTGGCTTTTTCCCAAAAGAGCTACCAGGCGGTGCAACACGAATTATCCAAAGTGATCGTTGGACAAGGCGATGTGATCGAGCAGGTCATGATCGCAGTTTTTTCCCGCAATCATGCCCTGCTGGTCGGGGTGCCCGGTCTCGCGAAGACGCTGCTGATTTCGTCGCTGGCCCAGGCCATGCAGATGAGCTTCCGACGTATCCAGTTTACTCCCGACCTGATGCCGAGCGACATCACCGGCACTGAGGTGATCAACATGAATCCTGCAACTGGAGAAAAGGAATTCCGGTTTCTGGAAGGACCGCTTTTCTCGAATATTGTGCTGGCGGACGAAATCAACCGCACCCCGCCGAAAACGCAGGCGGCCATGCTGGAAGCCATGCAGGAGAGGCGCGTGACGGTGGGCGGAAAAACCTTCGGGCTGCCGGCACCGTTTTTTGTTTTGGCCACGCAGAATCCGATTGACCAGGAGGGAACGTATCCGCTGCCGGAAGCGCAGATGGACCGGTTTCTTTTTTTGATTTCCGTGGATTATCCGGAGACCGAGGACGAACTGGAGGTGATGCGGCGAGGAACGGGCGGCCGCCTTGAGCCGATCGTTCCGGTGCTCGACGGGGAAAGTGTCATCTACATTCAGGAAGCGGTGAAGCAGATGCCGGTGGCCGACCATGTCTTGCGCTACGCCCAGCGCATCGCGGCCTGCACCCGCAACAAGCGCGAGGAGGCACTGCCGGTCTGTAAGAAATATCTCAGTTATGGGGCGGGACCCAGGGCCAGTCTGGGCCTGATCACTGCGGCAAAGACCCACGCGCTTATTCGCGGACAATCCTACACTGACTGTGCCAATGTCGCGGCCGTTGCCCCGTCGATCCTGCGCCACCGCGTTGCCTGCAATTTTATCGCTCAAGGCGAGGGCGTGACCACCGACGATATTGTAAGGGAAATCCTCTCCTCAATTCCGCGGAACGAAGCTCTGGGCTGAAAGGGGAATCCGCCGTGAAACTGCATGCCGTGGCGAAGGAGCGGGAGCAGCCGCTTTTTGATCCCGAGGCGCTGGCGCGGGCCGAGTCCCTGGGATTGATGGCGCGTTCCATCGTCGAGGGCTATCGGGTCGGGGCCCATCGCTCGCCGTTCCAAGGATTCGCCCTTGAGTTTGCCCAGCACCGCGAATACACAGCCGGCGACGATCTGCGACATCTCGATTGGAAAGTCTTGGGGAAAACCGACCGCTACTTTCTCAAGCAATATGAGCAGGACACGAACCTCGTCGCCTGGCTCCTGCTCGATGCCAGCGAATCCATGGACTATGGCTCCGCGAAAATCACCAAGCTGCACTATGCGAAGGCGTGCGCCGCGACGCTGGCGCATGCGATCCTCCTGCAAAAAGACGCCGTCGGGCTGGAGGTGTTTGACGTCGGTATCCGCGACCAGATCGAACGCACCGACAACCAGGGGAAAATTCATGAAATCCTGCGTCGGCTTGCCGTGATCGAAGCCTCGGGAAAAACGGATGTCGCCGCAGCCATGGAACGGGTCGCCCTCGCTTTTCGCAGGAGAGGAATCGCCGTCGTGTTCAGCGACTTTTTCGAGGATGAGGACCGGCTCGAGCATGGGATCCAGCGGTTGCGTTTCCTGCGTCACGAAGTGATCCTTTTTCATGTTCTGGATCATCAGGAGATCGCCTTCGAGTTCCGCGGGAGCTGCCGGTTCAAGGGACTCGAAACTGCGAGCAGCATCCAACTCGCGCCGGAGGATTACCGCAAAGACTACCTCCGCGCCATCGGAGAGTTTCAAGCCCGGATCCGCCGTATTGCCGAACGCAATGCCTGCCACTACGTCCTCGCCGACACAAGCCATCCCGTCGCAGAGGTGCTCGGCGGCTACCTTTCCCTCCGCCTCCGGATGGGCCGCAGCCGATGACGTTCCTTGCCCCCTGGATTCTAGCTGCCCTGCCCGCCGTCGGCGTGCCGGTGATCATTCACCTGCTCAACCGCGGCAAACCGCAGCCCATCCGCTGGGCGGCCATGCAGTTCCTCCTCGAGAGTGTCCATAAAAACCGTCGCCGCCTCGAGTTGCGCGACCTCATTCTTTTGGTCCTGAGGGCATTGGTCATCCTTTCCCTTGTCCTGCTGTTTGCCAGGCCTGCAATCTGGACATTGCCCGGAAGCTCGGGGCTCCTCCCTTCGCCGCTTTCCGGGATGATTGTCTTGGATGTCTCGGCGAGCATGGCGCAGAGCGATGGTCGGCGCTCGCGACTGGAACTTGCGCGAGACGAGGCGCTCAAGACTCTCGACCAATTCAGCGCCGACTCGCTTTGCGGCCTGATTCTGGCGACCGACCGCGCCCTGCCCGTGGTTCCTCGTCCGTCCAGCAATCTGGAGCTGGTGCGCGACAATCTCAACGCTGTGCGCGGAACATCGTCGGCCACGGACCTTCTCCCAGCACTGGATCGGGCGTTCCAGGAACTCGACCGCAGCCCGGGTGGAAAAAAAATCGTCTTTCTTTACACTGACAGTCAGGAATCGGCCTGGCGCGAGCGTCCGGCCATCCGCGACCTCGCCGGCAAGCATCCCGGAACTG
Organism: uncultured Chthoniobacter sp.; assembly: GCA_964605515.1. Lineage (GTDB taxonomy): Bacteria > Verrucomicrobiota > Verrucomicrobiia > Chthoniobacterales > Terrimicrobiaceae > QYQL01. The sequence goes on along the minus strand of CAZSDC010000030.1, from coordinate 15,445 downwards.
CCCTGCGAAGCATCCAGATTGGTAAAGCCGGCGAGCCGAACACCGCGATCACCGGCCTCTCCATCCAACCGTCTGCTCCCACGGTTGGCGAGCCGGCCAAGGTGCGGATCGACGTGAGTAACTACACTGAGAAAACCATCGATGGACTGAGAGTGACGCTTGCAGCCAATCGCAACAAGCCGCAAGACGAGACCACGCTTCCTCCGATCCCCGCTGGCAAGTCCGCTTCTGCCAACCTCAAAATCACGTTTGACGCCCCCGGCCTCCAAACTCTTCGCGCTGAGATTCCGCAGGATCTTTTTCCCACCGACAACCTGCGTTCCCTGGCGGTTCGGGTCGGAGTTCCCCCTAAGTTCCTCATCCTTGCGGAATCCCGTATGGGAGACCACCGGACGACGCCCGCGTATTTCGTGCAGACCGCCCTCGATGCAACGCAGAGAGGGGCGGAGGTCCGGGTGTTGCCTCCCGCCCAGCTCACTTTGGCGGATGCGCAAGCCGCGAGCGCCATCTTCGTCTGCTCGCCTGCGGCGTCAGGTGATGCCCAGTGGACGATATTGGAAAAATATGTTCGCGGAGGTGGTGGAGTAGTGGTTTTCCCTGAGGGGCAGTCTTCGGCGGCTTTGGGTGCGACGCCTTCCACCCAGTGGCTCCCCGGAACGCTTGGTCAGCGACTGGCGCAACCTGCCTCGTGGGTACAGAGCGGCCTGCAGCACCCCGTGACCGCGTCCTGGGCGGATGCCAACCGTACGCGACTCACGAACATCAGCGCGGATGTGCGCTTTGAACTGAGCCCCCACCAGGGAGCCTCATCGCTCGTCAAATACTCCGATGACGTTCCGGTGGCGGTTTCGTCCGAAGTCGGCGCGGGGAAAGTGGTGTTGTTTGGAATCGAGCCTGTTCCCAATGCCACAAAGCTGGTCCTGCATCCGTTTTTCCCGATCCTCGTTGGCGGGCTAGTGAATTACCTCGCCGTCGAGCGGGCGACGACCTCGACACTGCGGCCCGGAGATTCGTTCTCCGCATCCGTCCCCCCCGCACTCATCGGCAGTAAAGTCTTTCTAGAAAGCGACCGCGCTGATGGCCGTGCGGAGGTCGGCATTGTCGCGGCCGCGGAAACCGAGGGACGCATCAAAATTCCGTCCATCGACAACCCCGGCGGCTACCGTGTTTTTGTCGAGGGCCGGGAAGAGTCGGTCGCGGCATTCGCTGTGGTGCTGGATTCCACGGAGTCCGTGCTGACGACCGCCGAGCCGCTCGAGATCGAGGCGGGCAAAGAGGCAGCCACAGGGGCAGGGCACACAGCAGTTGCCGGTGCCAAAGTCCCACGCGAGCTGTGGACGATTTTTTCTATTCTGCTCCTTCTGCTCTGCGTTGCCGAACTCGCGATCGCGCACCGCTTCACCACGGCCCGCTGAACGATGCAAAAACTTCTCCAATGGCTAACCGGTGAAAAGCTGCCCCCCGGGGATATCCGGTCCAACCTCTCTCTGCAGGGTCTGCCGCCGGGCTGGGCATTGCTTCTGTTTCTTCTTGGTGCCGCGGCGATCATTTGGTCCTACCGGGCCTTCACGCCGGAGATCAGCAAAGCGCGGCGAAACGTTCTGACCGGTCTGCGTCTGGCGTCGTTCGCTTTGCTCATTTTCTTTCTCCTCAAGCCGGTTCTGTCGCTGCGCATCGAGGAGCCGGTGCGCTCGGCTCTGCTCGTGTTGTTCGACAATTCACGCAGCATGCAGATTGTGGACGATCGGACGAGCGAATCCGACCGCTTGAACGCGCGACTGCTTGCCGGCACCGAGCAGCCCTCCCGCTCCGCCCTGGTTCAGGCGCTGGCTAAAAACACAGCGATTGATCTTTTTCCGCGACTTGCCCGCTTGGTGGACCTCAAACTCGAATCCTTCGGTGCCCAGCGCCGATCGCTTGCCGAGCCCGCCGGCGATAATGCGGGCCGCACGGCAAGTGAAGCCATTGCGGCGTTGACCTTTGACGAGCACGCCACCGCGCTCGGCGATGCCTTGACCGAAAGCCTCACCGCCTGGCGCGGCACCCCGATCGCCGGCGTTCTTCTCATTACCGATGGGGCCAGCAATACCGGCTCGATTCCCCTGGTCGCTTCGCAGGTTGCAGCGGCGGATCGTGTTCCCTTCTTTATCTACGGTACAGGCGTGGCACGGACCCGCGATCTGCGTGTGGTCAGCGTGACCGTGCCTCCGGTCGCCTTTTTGGGCGAGTCCACAGAAGTGCGAACCACCATTCAGCTTCACGGCTGTGCTGCCGACACACCCGTTCACATCTCGCTTCGGGACGGTGACAAGGTGCTCGGAGAACAAACCGTAAAGCCCGGTGCGGATTCCATGGATTTAACGTTCCATTTCGTGCCCGATGTCGTGGGTTCTCAGGAGTTGAAAGTCGTGGCCGATCCGCTCGAGAACGAGGTCCAAACAGAAAACAACACGGTTGCGACTTCGATCAGAATCGTGGATCAAAAGGTGAAATTTCTCTACATCGAGCAACGCCCGCGTTGGGATTTCCGATTTATCACCAATACCCTGAAGGATGATCGCCGCGTGGAGCTGAAATGCCATGTCATTGAAGGCGAGAAGGGAATCGAAGGGGAAGGGGGTAAGACATTCCTCGACGTTCTGCCCGATGCCGCCGAGTTGCTCTCGTATCAAGTGGTCCTTCTCGGAGATGTTTCCCCGGCGGCCTTGGGCAAGGAACGCCTGGAAATGCTTGCCAAGCTTGTCGGTGAAACCGGTGGTGGCCTCATCTTTCTCGCAGGGCCGGAGTATAATCCCGCCGCCTACAAGGGTACCCCCTTGGAACCCCTCCTTCCCTTGGACCTCGATCGCGTCCCCGATTCCGTGGCCTATGCGCAGCGCTCCCGGGAACTTCAAAAACTTGAACTTACCCCTGCCGGCCAGGATTCCCCGATGCTGAAGCTCGCTGATTCTGCCCCGGAAAACCATGCGATTTGGAGCGGCTTCAACGGAGTTCGATGGGTCGCGCAGTCCACCCGTGCGAAGCCCACTGCCGAGACGCTTATCACTACCGCTACCCACACGCCGGTCGTTGCCACCCAGTCCTTCGGACGCGGACAGACCCTCTACTTCGGCACCGATGAAACATACCGCTGGCGCAGCAGGATCGGCGCAAAATACTTTGTCCGCATCTGGACACAGATCATCCAGGCCTTCGCTCTCGAACGCCTTCAAGGTGCCTCGGACAAAATCCAGCTCCGGCCGGACAAGCCAGTCATATTTGTCGGCGACACGGTCACCATCTCGGGACGCGTCTTCGATGACAACTTCAAGCCGCTTGACCTGCCGCGCCTCGAAGGTGAGTTCTCCCGTGAGGGATTCGACGACTCCGCCCAGGCATTTGCTCTCGATCTTTCTCCGGATACACCCGGTCTTTTTTCGGGAAAATGGGTCCCCCGGAACCCTGGAAACTATCTCTTCATCCCGTTCCGGGATCGCAAGGCAGTGACCCGGTTCGAAGTGCGCAGCCGCGATGCAGAGTTGCTCAACCCAGCCATGGAAAAGGAGACCCTCGAAGCGCTTGCCAAGGAAACCAAAGGCCGCTTCTTCACGGAAGCCGACCTCACCAATCTCCCCGACTTGCTCAGGACCAACACGGCGACTATTCCCCGCCGAAAAACCGTTGATCTCTACGCCCTCTGGCCCCTGCTCCTGCTTGCTGCACTGCTCCTGTTCGCCGAGTGGACGATCCGCAGGCTCTCCCGCTTGAAATGAAAACGATTCCGACATCCTGGTTGAGAAACGCCTTTCAATTGGTTCGGGCGAGGCTTCGTGTAGAATCGCAGATCATCCCACCTGCGCGCCCGAACCCCGGCTCCCCGCACCTCCCGGTTCCGATTCCTTCCGCAATCTCCCAAGCTCTCCAAAGGGCATCCGCCGCCGTTGCAAGGGTTCGTGCCACCGAGGGGGTGCTCTCTGCCGCGATTACCCTCCTGGCCGGACTCCTTGTGACATGTTTTGTGGATTGGCTCATTCACTCCACCCAACCCGTCCGCATCTTCCTTTTCCTCGTTCAAGTATTGGCCGTGGCCGCCACCCTCTCGCTGCGTGTGGTCCGACCGCTCGCCAGAAAAGCCTCAGACCGCGAGTCTGCCCTGCTGCTGCAAAAAAGATTTCCCGCCTTGTGCGCGGCCCCGATCTCAGCCATCGAACTCGCCTGTGGCCACGGTCGAAGCGTGGTGGGAACGCAGGCACTCATCGAGCGTCTCGGCCTCGAAACGGCGGCTTTGCTGCGCACGATCAATCCTGCTCAGGTCGCCTTCCCAAACGCCATCAGAAAGCTCGGAAATATCACGGCTCTGCTCATTTTGCTCAATGCGGTTTGGATCTCTCTGCTCTGGCCGGACAGCCTCACCTGGCTCGCCCGCTGGCCGGGGCTGCCTGTTCCTCCCCCGACCCAGACCATAGTCCTCGATGTCACTCGGGACCTGACTGCCAACCGTGGCACGAATGTCGAACTTCGCGCACGCGCAAAAGGCGTGATTCCGCGCGCCGGCCACGTTCACCTCGAATTTTCCGACGGCACGACCTCCGATCTCCCGGCCCAGCCCGGCGCGCCGGGCAAGGAAAAAGGCGAATTTTCCGCCCTTGTTTCCTCGGTGCAAACTCCGTTCCGATACGTGTTCCAACTCAACGACGGCGAAGGCGTCCCACACCGCGTGAAGGTTGTTCTGCCGCCGGCTGTCGCTAAGTTCTCGATCCGGGAGACCTTTCCGCCATACGCCAAGCTTCCACCGAAGGACCACGTCACTGGCAGCCTCACCTTCCTTGTCGGCAGCACACTCACGATCAAAGTCACCGCCACCCAGGATCTTAAGACTGCGGGTATCACGCTCGTCGGTGCGGATCAGAATATTCCCCTCGAGATATCCAAAGATCCGCAGACGGTAGCTTCCGGCACCTTCAAGGTCCCGCCAAAAATTGCCGGCATCAGCTTTCCGCTGATGAACACCGAAGGCGTCGCATCGGTTGGAGATACCGTATTCCGAGCCGACTCGATCGAGGACAAGCCGCCAAACCTCACCCTGATCGGAGATGCCTCCCTGGTCCCATCCCTCACACCGACTGCGAACATCGACCTGATCTATTCCTGCACCGATGACTTCGGCATCTCCCGCCTCGAGCTCCGCTATGCTCTTGTTAAGACCGGTCCTGCGGAAAATCCTCCGGAAGCTCCTTCGGATAGCGACTTCCAGGCCGTTGCGATTCCCGTCCCGTCCCGCGATCAGGCCATCTTCAATTGGAAACCCGGTTCCCTGCCGGGCGCAGCTCCGGGACAAACCGTCTTCTACTTCCTTGAAGCCGCCGACAACCGGACGCCGGATGGTCCGGGTGTCACCCGCACCGAGACCCGCTCGCTCGCGATTGTCACTCAGGCCGAGAAACGCCTCGAAACCCTTCGCCGAGCGGGAGAAGCCGCCAAACAAATCCTTGAACTCAGTGACAAACAACTAGGTGTCCACGATGAACTTGAACAAAACTCCAAACCGAAAACGCCCTGATAGCCTTTGCAAGCTGAAGGGGTTTCGCTTAACCTGTAACCTCATGAACCCCGTGTTTCCCCTCTTGGCTCTCATGACAATATCGCTTGTCCAAGCGGACGACCTGGTCCGCAGCGCCGCTTACAAAGCCAGTGATGAGCAGGCCCAGATTCTTTCGTCCTCCGGATCGGTTCTAGCCCAGCTGGACGCACTTCTGGACGAAATATCCCGCAATGGAATCTCCGATGACACAAGAGCCTTGGTTACTGCCACGCGAGCCAAACTCGTCGGAGCTCGTGACGGGGCGATTTCTTCCGCCCTCACTCAGCTGCGCGAGGTCAGTAGCTCCGGTCAGGCGGGCGGCATCCGGAACATCATTCAGGAGCAACAGCAGGCCGAAATCGCCTTGCGCCGGATCGCTTCCATCCTCGCTGAAAAGCAATTCAGTGATGAAATTGCCGCCAAATTATCCGCGATCCTGGCCCGGCAGGACCGTGCGATCAGTCTAACCACCGGAGTTGCCCCGGAGCAGGAGGCCATTGCATTGCAGGTCCAAGAGTTGACCCACTCACTCTCGGCAGTCCCCGCTGACCTGCCAGCCCCCGTCGCGTCCGCTGTCAAACAGGCTGCCGCAAAGGCCGCAGAGGTGGGGCTTAACAAGAAAGCGGAGATTGCCGCTTCATCTGCTCCCGACTTGAAAGCGCATCAAATCCAGCTTCGCAAGGCCCTGTCCCAGGTGGATCAGTTTCTAAGCCAAATGGTTCCCGCCAAGGAACGGCTCGAACAGGCAGCCAAGGCCGTTGCCAAGATGCGGCAAGAGCAAGCCAATCTGGCAGCCGCCCCGCAGCCGGATGCTGCGCAGTCAGACGCGCTGGCCGAGCAAGCGGATGAAACTGGCAGGAAGGTTGCCGGAGAAAGTCCAGCCGCAGCCAATGCCCTCGCAGCCGCCTCGCAGGCTTTTCAGAGCAAATCCGCCAATGCCCAGCCCGATGCGGCCAAGGCTCTTGCCGACGCGGCAAAAGCCATCAGCGATCAACTCGCCCGCGAACAGGCCGTTGCTGATACCAGCCTCGCCCAGGCGGCTAAGTCCCTCCAGCAAATGGCAGCCGAAGCCGCCGCACTCGCGGCAGCAGAAAACGCAGCCGCCAAATCTTCCGCCGCCGCGAACCAGCCGCTCGTTGCTTCCCGAGCCGAAACTCTGCAAAGCCAGGCCGCCCCGATCGCGCCTGAAGCAGCCGCCAGTATTGCCGAGGCCAGAAAAGAGATGGATTCCGGAAATCCTGCTGCCGCCGCTGCGGACTTCCAGGATAGCGCTCAGAAACTTGCCGCCCAAGCCGCCGCCGCCCAAGCTGCTGCCGCCGAAGAAGCCCGTATCGCGGGGCTTCAGGCGGCCGTTGACAAAGCGGCAGAGGGCAACAAGACCGCTGCCGAAGCCATGAAATCGGGAAACACCGGTGAGGCTGCCGGGAAAGCCCTTCAAAGCCAGGACGCTATTGCGAAACTTGCCGCCCAAGCCGCTGATGCCGCCAAGGCGGCGTCCCAGTCAGCGGCATCTCCGGCTGCTGCCGCCCAAGCCGCATCAGACGCTGCAAAAGCCGCCGCAGCCGCCCAGGCCGCGGCCGCTCAAGCGGCGGCCGCTGCCCCCGAATCCAATGCCGCAAAAGCCGCCGCCGCAGCCGCCCAAGCCGCCGCAGACGCTGCAAAAGCTGCGGCCGCTGCAGCTTCCCCCGCTTCCGCCTCCCCGGCCTCTTCAGCAGCGGCGCAGGCTGCTGCGGCTCAAGCCACCCAAGCCGCTGCCGCTGCCCAAGCCGCCGCTGCCTCCCCCTCTTCCGGAGCTTCCAAGGCGGAAGCAGCCACGAAAGCCGCCGCCTCTGCAACACAAGCAGCTGCCTCTGCAACCCAAGCAGCAGCTCAGGCCTCAGCTTCCCAGGGCGGATCCCAAGGAATCAGTCAATCGGCATTGGCTATTGGCCAGGCAGCCGGCTCTTCCCTCCAGTCCGCCCAAGCGGCTGCAGGCGGAAATCTCCAAGCCGCTCAACAAGCCAACGCACAAACAGCCCAGAGTCTTGCCGCCGCAAGCCAGCAGTTGGCGCAAATGCATGATGCGCTTCGCGCTCAGGCCGACCTGCCTCCCAATGCCTCTTCTGCAACGGCCTCGGGTGTTGATTCAAATTCTGGCTCAGGACTGTCAGACGGTTTTGGCAACAACTCCTCGGTCATGACAGAACACTCCGGATTGTCCGCTAGCGTTTCGAGCGGACCCGCCGGAGCACCTCAAAAAGGGTTTCCCCCTGCCCTTCGCCAAGCCATGGCCGAGCTTCGCAAAACCCCTGTCCCTTCTGAGTTCTCTGGCCCGGTAAAGGCCTACTTCGAGAATTTGGCGAAGGAGGAATGATGGCGTCCGGTGGTTTTCGAAAGCCTCTCGCCGCGTGGGTCATCGCCGGGGCCCTCCTTTTCGCTGGGAGACTTCACGCCAGTGATTTGGAGCCTGCCCAGCTCTTCGGTGCGCGATCCCCGACAGGCGGGGCTTTGATCGGCATCTTTTATGATTTCAAACAAAGCCAAAAGGGGCTGCCGGTAAATCGCGATTATCGGGAAGTCGTTGAGAAGTTCCTCAACCAAGGCTGGGACGAATCGGTGCTGGGCGAGTTCTACAGGGCCACCCAGCCGCTATATGCCACGCAGGTCTTTATTCCCTTGATGCCTGCGAACGATTGCCCGCGGGCATTTGGGGTGGAGAAACGGGTCAAGCCAAGCCATTGGCTCGTGCACTACAAGGGCCAGGTCTCTTCCAGCACCGGAGGCACTTTTAGATTCTTGGGAACAGCCGATGACTTCCTGGCTGTGGGCGTGAACTCCCAAACCGTCCTGGTGGCTCCGATGACGACACACAAATACAATGTTGTGGACTATCACCCGACGGAGGGCCCGATGATTAATTGCCATAGTGGGCCGATGAAATTCGGCACGTGGTTCACCGTCAAGAAGGACGAGGTAATCGATCTGGATGTTATCGTGGGAGAACTTCCCGGAGGAGTCTTCTGTGCTTATCTGCTCATCGAGGAAAAGGGAGCGGACAAGCCGACCGGCACACCATTTCCCGTTTTCCAACTGGTTCCCCAGACGCTTGATTCGAATGTTTACAAAAAGGAAGTCCCTCCATTTTCCTCCCCCGGCCCTCCCTGGAAGGCTGTCCAGTGAAGCTGGATAAACTCGCATCACGGAACCAGCCGCCTTGAAATGGACGGACATCGATCATCCCTTTGCCCGAAAGCGTAATCTCTTCGGCATCCTTCGCGCTGATTCAAAGCCGCTTCTCGGCCTCCTCGCTACCGGAAAACACGTGGCGGGGAAAGGCCTCGATATCGGTCGCGCTCAGGAGCGTCGCTCCCTCAGCCACATGAAAATCCACTCGTGAGCGCAGCTCGAAGGAGCCTGCGAGCACGGTGCGGCCGGATGGTATCAGAACCCGTTTGCCTCCGGAGTCGGCGCAGGCATCTGCCGCCCGCTGAATGGGGACAGCGTCATCCGTCACGCCATCTCCGGCCGCCCCAAAATCCATGATATCAAATTGATTCATGCCCCCTCACATCCTGGTCCAAAGCCAGGCCGTCACCCCCCGCGGATAGTATTTACTGCCGCGCGCAACGCCGTTGACCATCTGGTCGCTCCATGCAAAGTAGGAATTTTCAGGTGCCTCCAACCAGCCCCGATGGGCAGCATCCGCTTTTCCGCTGGCAGGAATCCCGAGGATTTCCTCGGCGACATACTGGCAGAGATAAATTTTGCTCAGCCACGAATTGTCGTTCGTAGAGCTGAGCTTCCATCCGCCGTTGGGAAACAGGCAGGTGCCCGGCACGAGGATTGTTTTCAAGTGCGTTTTGAGCGCCCGGAAGAGTGAGCCGAACTCTCCATTTTCCTTCAGGGCAGCATCCAGTTGCCAGAGCTTTGGGAAGACGAGCCCTTCGATGGCGGGGATGATGCGGGATTCGTTTCCCTCCCCCATCACCGCCGGGATAAACCCGTCATCGCGCAGGTGCCCTGCGATTGTCTGCGCGCAGCGTGCAGCCTGGAGCGAGGCTTTGCGTGCCTCTCCCGAGTTTTCTCCGAAAACCGCCCTGAGCCCGATATATGCCGCCCAGGTTTTAACGGCGAGATAAAGGTTGTTGCGGGCCTGCCCGAGCGAGACATCGAGGCTGTCGTAGGTCGTGATCTCCGCGCCGCCGAGGCAGCGCGAGGAGTCCGCGCTCATCACGCCGTCGCGGAGTTTCGGGTCCGGATGGTCGCGGGCGAGCAGGCTGGTCAGGCACGCTTTAAAGACCGGAAGCCGGGACTTCAGCCACCTTGTATCGCGGGTGGCCCGAACATATGTCACGCCACAGAGGACCCAGTTTACGAGTTGCTCATGGGTCATGTGGGAAAAGCATCCGTCGAGGCCGAAGAGCTCATACGTCGAATACCCGGGGCGCGAGACCTGATTGGCAATCCCCATGTCGTGCGTAAAACTGATCCCGCCCGGAAATTCCCTCCGGTCACCCGGCAGACGGACCTTGTCGCGGTAGGAGAACCGCTTGACAAACCAATCGAGCTGGTTGCGCACGGCCCACGGATTCATTTCCATCTCGAAAAACAGGTGGTCCACCGTGAGATCGAAGGTGTTCATCATTCGGTATTCGCCCTCGTTGACCACCCAGAACGGGTCGCCGCCGCTTTCAAGAAATTGCGTGCTCCCGTAGTAGCTCCGGATCGCATGCGCCAGTTGGAACCGGCGGTCCGGAGGCAGCCCGACAAGCTTCCTGTCAAATGCGTGCGACTGCTTTTTCTGCCAGGCGAAATCCGACAGCGCAAATTTTCCAACGGCCTCAATAGTCGGGAAATAGCGAGTGTAATAATAGCTGCAAGGCATTCCGCTAGTCACGGTTCCGCCTCGGTGGAAGCAGATGGCAAACCGGAAGGTCCGCCGCTCTCCTGCCGGAACATCGGCCATCAGCATTCCCACCCCGCCCAGCCCGAATACGAGGTTTTCAGCGCGGTCGGGCGCAAGGCACTTCTCGGCGGTGAAACCGAGGCCGGAATAGACTCCGGTCGAATCTGAAACAATGGCGGTGCGCAGACCTTGCGCAATTCCCGGGAAGGCGCAAAGATCATCCATGCGCCGCATGGCACAGTATTTATCGCCTCCTTGGTATCCAAAAAAAACGCGGCGGGATTTTTTCCCGGAAGAATTGTCGGCAGTCAGCTCTGCAAAGACCGCGGGCACGAGAGCACGCATGAGCGTTGCTCCCGTCGCCTTGCCCGGCTCGGGCACCGGCTTCACCGGGGAATAGATAGAAAAGGTCAGATCTCCAGCCCTCCATATGTCGCAGGAGGCCGACATTTCGCGCTGTATCGACTTCTGCGGATAGGGACGGATCGTTCCTGCTTCCCGCGAGGCGGATGCGCTGATGTCGTAGCGTCGGCTATCGTCCTCGCCGCCGGCAAAAAACGGAAGCGCCTCGAAGCTGCCTCCCTTGCGTGATTCCATTCCGATAAAAACGTTCTCGTCGGCAGGGCCGCCGAGTTCGAGGCCGAGGCCGCCTTTCTGTCCCGGAAATCCGAGGGTGAACGAGGCGAAAGCCCCCGCCGGGGAGTGTTGGGCATTGTAGGTGGTTATGTATTTCATGGATTCAAAAAAGCGGCCCTCTAATATCGATCTCACCGGAGGGCCAATGTTGAGCGTTGTCCAGCGGGCAGACCATCGCGTAGTCCATCGGGGAGGTTTCCCACTCGCCGCGCCCGGAGTCAAACCTGCGGATGGGGTTGGCGATAAGGCTGTAGCCGGAGGATTGGTAGACTTCGGGCCGCCCGAAGAGCATAGCGTAAGGAAATCCCTCCGCACGTCCCCACGCATGCGCGGCGGCAACAAGCTCCCGCACCAGTCCGCGGCCCCGGAAATCCTCCCGCACACTGACCTCGGCGATTCCGAGAACCCGGATGTCTCCACTTTGCGATCCGATGAGTTTGTCGTGTGCCGCGGTGTGCGCTGCGAGTTCTCCCCGTTCATCCTCGACAATCCAGCGATGGGCAGGCATTTCGTGACAGTAGCGCCGGGTGATGAAGCAGGGGTCGGAAAAGCAGGCGGAGAGAAGCGAGCGCAGCCGCTGGTCGAGGTCGGCGTTGACCGCCTCGTCTGGGAGATAGCGCGGGGCAGAGGATTTCATGGTGAGGGAAGCGGCGGGCGATAGGTCACGCCAAGCCGGTCAAGACGCGGCAGGTGGGAGGAAAGCCGAGCGCTAAAGTCCGCAAGCGGTTCGCGCGATTTTCCGGTCCAAAGCACCTGGGCCAGTGCACAGGCGCGGGGAAAAACCATGTAGTCGAGGTGGTTTCTGGTGGCGATGTATTCCGTCCACACCTGCGCCTGGGCGCCGAAGACGCCAGTGCGAAGGTGTTCCGGAATCCGTGCCAACGGATCCCATTCATAGACCGTTTCGAGCGGAAGGTTTCCCCCGATCGCAAGCGGTTCGGAGTCATTTCCGGGACCGACTGCCTGGTAGTGATCGAAATACGTCCTCGACCAGCTCGCCAGAACGAGTCCGTGTCCATTCTCCAAGGCCTTGCGGTCGAGCCCGTGGTCCGGGTTTTCGTTGTCCCTCCAATACATCACAGCGGCCTCCGGATCGGGCAGGTCGTGCTCGATAATCTCATCCCACCCGATCAATTTTCTTCCGTGGGTACGCAAAAGGGCGACGAGTTGCGCGGTGAAATGGCCTTGAACATCATGGTCGGACTCCAGGCCCAGCTCGCGTTTGCGTTCCTGGATGCGAGTCGAGGCCGCCCATTCGACAGTCCGGGCCTCGTCGCCGCCGAAGTGGACGTAGGCAAACGGGAACAGCTCCGCGAGGGTCGCGACCGCTTTTTCAAGAAAAACAAATGTCGCATGCTCGAGGTTCAGCGTGCTGTCGCTGATCCCCCAACATTGGCGGACGCCCGGAGCTTCCGCCGCATTTCCAAATTCCGGATACGCCGTGACCAGCGACTGCACGTGGCCGGGAACATCCACTTCCGGGAGGACATGAACCCCGCGTGCTGCCGCGTAGGACACGATCTCCCGGATTTCATCGTGTGTGTAGAACCCGCCGTGGCGGATGCCATCGGAGGAATTTTTGTTGCGGTCGCACTCGTGGCCGACAAGCGTGCCGTTGCGCCAGGCAGCGACCTCGGTCAGCTTCGGATATCCCTCGATCGGGAGCCGCCAGCCCTGATCGTCGGTCAGATGCCAATGGAAGAGGTTGAATTTGTGGAAGGCCGCGAGGTCTATGAAGCGTCGGACGGTCTCCGCGTCCCAAAAGTGGCGGCTCACATCGAGGTGCAGCCCGCGCCAGGCCATGGCAGGCCGATCATCGATGAGCATGCACGGAAGCGCGAGCCTGGCGCGCTGGCCAGAGAGGAGCTGACGCAATGTCTGAATGCCCATCGCGATGCCGTCCGGCGAAGCGGCTGAAAGCAGGATTTTATCAGTCCGGATACAAAGCCGGTAGTGTTCGTCCCGGAAGCCAGCCCCCTCAAGCTTGTTAGGCAAAGCCCGGGGGAGGAGCGAGAGATCGAGCTCGATATCCGACCCTTCCAGCATGGCCCGCTCGCTGCGGAACATCTGGTCCTGCGCGAGGTATCCCGCCAGCAAATCCGCCTGGGCATCCAGGCCGTGCGGAGCGGAGATCGCGATCCGGCAATCGCCGGGAAAATGGCCCTTGTGGGTTTTGGTCCACCGGCCCTCGAGAGATTTGATGGAGGAAGGCTGCGGGATGATCATCGGCTATTCTGATTCATTTTGGAGGGGAGGTCATCTGTCGTCAACAAAACGAACCTCTATGAGCGGCACCTGCAGCCGTTCGAATCCATCCCAGCGGATCAACTCGCCCGCCGCGCTCAGGATTTCATGGCATTCAAGAAGAGGCTGGATCCCTCTACACCGGAGTCCAGTTCACCCATGTGCCGGTCTTGCAGCATGTGCGGGGTTTTGTCGCGCAAGATGAGGACATCCAAGGATTCATCCCTGTCTCTCTCGTCAAATTGGCTGCCGTCTTCCTGCCACCATTTTTTCGTCGTTTTTTCGAGAGCGATCAAGAACCAGAAAACAAGGTTGTGCGCTTAGCGACCGCTCAACCGGTGAATTTTCCCTTTCAGCCACAGTTGTTCTTACTCGCAAATTCTTCCGCTTGGCCTCAAAATCGGCTTCCGCCTCAAAGGCCCGGTGACGGGCTTCACGAACGGCCTTGCGATAATCCGAAGTATCGAGAGCCTTCCCAATGATTTCCGTTTTCCCGTAGAGCAGACGCAGTCCCTTCGGGACACGGATACTGATATAGAAACGCCCTTTTCAACAGAGCAAACCAGTCTGGCGAGGCATCGGAATCATTCGGCTTTGTGTGATATTCGTGTGTGGGATAGCGGGTTATCGATTCCTGATATTCAGAGAATATCCTAATTTTCAATATGTTAAAAGAAAATGGCGGAAGGGGTGGGATTCGAACCCACGGTAGGTTTAACCCTACGCTCGATTTCGAGTCGATGGAAATACTCTGGAATGGAATAAAATCTACCAAATATCTACGAAAATATCGGTAGTTAGGTCTCGATTTGTAGAGCGATGGCGATCGCCAGTCTTTCGTTCGAACACGCCGGGTTTCGGTTTAGTGAGGCGAACGGGCGGTCTAGGAAAGCGCTTCGGCTTTGATTCTCGCGAACCTTTCGGCGACCTCCCGGATTCCGGCCCGGGAAATCCCGCCGGCTTCAGCAATCTCCGGCCAGCGGGAAAGCGACACCTCTACAGCCTCGAGGATCGCGCGGTATTCTTCACTGGTTATCCCCGCGTCGCGGCAGAGGGACTCCATGGTTTCCAAGCGGGGCCAGACCTCGCCCGCGACCGTCATTCCGCGCCCGAGCATCCCGGCGGAAAACGTGATGTCATAGGCTGGGGTGAGGGTCCACTGCCCGCTCTCCTCATCCAGTTGAAAGGCGTGGTTTTTCCCGTGGTCATCCATGTTAGAGGCCAGCGAGTTGAAGACCATCCGGCGGGCGATTTCCCGCAGGTCGGAGGCTTCGACATGGAGCCGCAGAGCGAGCCGGAAGAGGTCCCGGTAGTCGAGGTCGCCCGGCCCTTTGTGGAGGAGCCCGCTCGCCGTGTGGAAGTGGATGCGCTTCGGGTCCCCCGGTGTCGGCACGTCAAATCGCGTGACAAACAGATGCCGGCGGGCGGAGTCCGGTGCCTCTTCGAGCAGCCGGGTTTCCACGGCATGGATTCCGGCCGCGCGCGCCATGCACGCAAAAATGTGTTCGGAGCGCGCCACCGCACCATCTTCGCTCAAATCAAACTTGATAAGCCCCGGCACGGATTCGGCATCGGGTTCGCCCACGCGGAGGCTCCCGTCCGGGTAGGTCAGAACGATCGACTTCGGGAACACCCCGCCGGCACTGCCCCCCCGCGCCAACTGGGGCAGAACCTCCGAGGGTTCCCCCCGTTCGATTTCGGCCGCCCCGCGTGCGAGCGCGGCGGCGTTCACCCTGTTGAGCCGGGGGTCGTTTCCCTCATCCGTCGGAGGGAGGAATCTCAACGCGCCGAGACCACGCGTGCCACGCCAGGCAAGAAGCGACATTTCGTTGGGTTCGCCCCACTTCCGCGCGGCGAATTCCGCGCGCGCCACTTTTCTTCCCCACGCGTCAGGAAGACAATCGGCGATCAGCCCTGGGAGTTTCTCGATCCCCTTGCTCCCGTTGAACGCGACATCCGTGAACGGCAGGCTGATGGGCGAGAGGTTGACTCCCCGGCGCAGCCATTTCTCGTCATAGACGAAGTAGATCGGTCCCCGGTGGATCAGGTGTCCGACCGTCGCGCCGTCCCACCAGCAAACTCGAAGCCGTTTTTCCATTTACTTAGGCTTTCTGGGCGAG
>CAZSDC010000029.1:0-25279 GCA_964605515.1 uncultured Chthoniobacter sp. | reverse complement strand
CCCCCGACGACGCGCTGCTCCAATCCTCGGCTATCCTCCGCCACCACCTCGACGTGTTTGTCGGATTCAACGACGACCAGGTCGAGTTCGACGAGACTCCGCAGGAAGTGAGCCAGGAAAACACGCGCATGAAGAAGCTCCTCAATATGAGCGTGAACGAAATCGAGCTCTCCGTCCGCGCGGCCAACTGCCTCAACAACGCGAATATCACCAGCGTCGGTCAGCTCGCCATGAAGACGGAGTCCGAGATGCTCAAATACCGGAACTTCGGCAAGAAGTCGCTCAACGAAATCAAGGACAAGCTCCAGCAGCTCGGCCTGGGCCTCGGAATGAAATTCGAGCCCGGCATGGTGGAACTGCCGCCCGAACCCCCCGCCAAATAAGGAACTGCCATGCGCCACCGCAAAAAAACCGTCAAACTCGGCCGCACCAGCGCCCACCGCAATTCGCTCCTCGCGAACCAGGTGTGCAGCCTGATCGAGCACCAACGCATCAAAACCACCCTCGCCAAAGCCAAGGCTGTCCGCCCGCTTGCAGAAAAGATGGTCACCCTCGGGAAACGGGGCGACCTCCATGCCCGGCGCCTCGCCGCCGGCGAGCTCGGACAGAAGGATGCCGTGAAGAAACTCTTCGCGGAAATCGCCCCGCGCGCCGCAGGCCGCCAAGGCGGATACACCCGCATCATCAAGCTCGGGCCGCGCCAAAGCGACTCGGCTCCCATGGCCTACATCGAATGGGTGGACAATATTGTCCTCGAAGCCGCCCCGGAACCCGAACCGAAGAAACCGGCGAAAAAACAGCCCAAAAAACCTTCGGCGGAAAAGGCGGAAAAATCCGCCGACGCGAATAAGAAAGAGAGCTGACCCTTTCGGGGAGCCGCCGCTCCTGAAACCCAATATTCCAGTCAACACCAGCCGGCTGGTGTCCAGATGATTTCTCCCGAGAAATCCCCTGACGGAACCGGGCGGGAATTTTAATATTCCCGCCCGTTTTGTTTTCGATTTTTCCCACATTCGGGCTTGCAACCGGTCGCAATAGTGTAATAGAAGCAGGAGAAATCGGTGTTTTTCCAAGCTCGCGGCTCCTGAAGATGGTTGGCTTCAGGACCCCGGGATGTTTTTTTGGAACGATCAATGAGGATGGGCTATTATATTTCCCATGCGGACCTGCGCGGACTGGGGAGACGGAGACAATGAGTTTTGAAAAAAGATTTTCGATAAGCGATCCCGTAAGGAGCGGGACTTTTCGTGCTGCCGGCCAGGTGCCCCGTTTTGCGTCCCGGGAATCCGTCCGCACCCAGCAGGGGGATTATCCGCCGGTGCTTCCTTCCTCCACGGCGAGAACGGCGTTCACCGAGCGCCCGGTCAGCCGGCGCATCGTCATTGCTGCGACACCCAAGGGCGGGGTCGGGAAGTCGTTTTTCCTCATCAACCTGACGGACTGGCTCGTGGAGAAAAACCTGCGCGCGCTAACCTTCGACACCGATTGGTCGAGCGGGACTCTCACGCGGTTCCAGCCGGAGACGCGGTTCCTGACGACAACCGACGGAGAAGGGTTTCAGGAGATCCTGACCTCGATGGAAGAAGCGGATTTGATTCTGGTGGACGGGTCGCCGGTTTCGATTCCTGAGCTTGTGGACTGGGTCGGCGGAACCGGTCTAGCCGGCGACAAATCTCTCGGAGAAGTGGGAGTGACATTCGTCTGCTTCGTCGAGGAAGACAAGGATACGGTTTTCCAGGCCGGAGAACTTTGCCGCAGGATGGGTGCGAGCGTGGATTGGCTGATCGTGCGGAGCCTCAAGACCAGCCCCGCCACAGAAATCTACGACAACAGCAAGACCCGCCAGGAGCTGTTGCGGCTCGGGGCCGGCGAGATCACGATCGCCCGACTGCCGTGGAACCTCCTCAGCATCATGCAGCGCACGAGCAAGTCCCTCTCCGGCTTATTGCAGGACAAGTCCCTGTCGCTGCTGGAGCGGCATCGCCTCCGGTCCTATCAGGAAAGGCTTTTTGAACAGTTTGCCGCCATGGAATCCGTGCTGCTGCCGCGCGTGAACCCGCATGCCGGCGCCGGAGCACACGCCGGCGCGGCCAAGGGCTCGGTCCGCCCGCGCATCGCGCCCGAGGAAGTATGACGACGAGCTTCATCACCCACCCATCCGCTCAAGCTCCGCCGGTGCAGGGTCTGCAGAACAAGAGGTTGATCCTGACCGCCATCGACAAAGGCGGGGTGGGAAAATCGTTTTTTTGTGTCCGGCTGATCGAGTGGCTGCGCGAAGTCCACAGGTCGTTCATCGCTTTTGACCCGGACTTCAACAACAGCACGCTCACCAGGTTCTATCCCGAAGCCCAGTTTCTGAACATCGGCCACAGCGAGAACCTCGACCTCATCGTCGAAGCGCTCGACTCGACGGACGTGGTTCTAGTGGACGGCGTCGGGGCTCAGCAGCGGATCTTCATGGACTGGATGGAGGAAACGGATCTGCTGAAAGTCAAGGCAAGTCTCGGCCTTTCCGTGACTTTGGTTCTGATCATCGAGGAGGACAAGGACACGGTCTTCCAGGCGGGAGAGGTCGCGAGACGGGTCGGCAACCAGGCCGAGTGGCTGGTGGTGAAAAATTACAAACAGAGCCAGTCGCTGCGGATCTACCAGAACAGCCGGGCCCGGGAGGATCTGCTTCGTATCGGCGCAAAAGAGATCGACCTCCGAAAACTCTCCGAGCACCTCACCACGATCCTGCAGCTCAATTCCTGGACGATCTCGCAAGCGCTCGCATCCAACACGATGAACCTTCTCGACCGCCAGCGGCTTGTGGAATACAGTCGCGAGCTGAACGCCCAGCTGTTCGAGGTCCAATCCATCCTACTTCCATGAATGACAATCCCGAGATCCGCGCCAGAGTCCTCGAGTGGCAGCGTCGCCACAACATCCAAGACAACGATCCCGCTCTCGCATTGATTGACCTGCTGGACGTTTACTACCGTCAGCCTGTGGTGGTCCAGGCCCCTTCCACAGATGGCCGTCCGGCCCAGCCGCTCATCAGTCCCGAGGCCCTTTCGGAAGCCGTCCGCTCAACGCTCCAGCCTTCGATTGACCGGCTGGTCTCGCAGGTGCAGGAGATTCCCAGAGGTGGTGGCCAGGCGGCTCCCGTGAATGCGGAAGCCCTCGCCAATTCGGTCCGGCAGGCCGTCCAGCCCGAGTTGGAAAAGGTGCTCTCAAGACTTCAGGAAGCTCCGTCCGCCGTCGCGCCGCCGATCAGCGCGGATGTCCTCTCCGATGCGATCCGGATCTCCCTGCTGCCGTCGCTCGACCGGATCACGATCCAGTTTCAGGAACTTCAAAAGAAACTCCAGGTCACCGATGTCGAGGAGACGCTGAAAAAGGTCGAGGCCTACCATGAGAATATCGACTACTGCACGAAGAAGCTCGACGTGGTAAAAAAGGAGTCGGACGCTCTGATTTTAAAACTGGAAAAAGCCAGCGCGGAGATCAAGCCGATCACCCGGGGGGCGGTGATGATGCTGATGCTCGTGGCCGGCGTCATCGGCTACGTCCTGGCCGTCATCCTGCATTGAAGAGGAATCCCCAGAGGCCTGCGGAAAGCTCCTCCGGGGGAACGGGTCCCTGCTCTCCGCCATGAATTTTCTGAAGGATCTCCATCTTCCGGAGAACGAGCGGCTGCGCGGCATGCTTGCGGTGTGGCTTTCGGTAATTTTCCTCGTGGTGATGATGTCCATCGCCTCGAGCATCACGACGAGAACCCAGATCTCGGTCGGCATCGTGGCGATGGCGGCGTTTCTCACCCTGCGCTACTTCAACGAGCAGGAGACGGTCCGCGTGGTGTTCCTGATTCTGGCGGCGTTCCTCTCCGTGGACTACTTTTACTGGCGGACGTTCACCACGCTGACCTACCACGATCCGGTCAGCTTCTTCTTCGCGATGCTGCTCTACTTTGCCGAGCTCTACGGCTTCATCGTCTACCTGCTGAGCATTTTTGTGAATGTGGATCCCCTGGAGCGAAAGCCACTCCCGCTTCCCAAGGACGAGGATCTTCTGCCGACTGTGGACGTGCTGATCCCGAGTTACAACGAGGACCCGGACCTGCTCGAAATCACGCTCCTCTCGGCGCTCGACATGGAGTATCCGAAGCGCAAGCTCCAGGTCTATCTCCTGGACGACGGGGGCACCGACCAGCGCTGCCGTTCCGAGGATCCCGAACTCGCCACCGCCGCAAAGCACCGGCGGCTCGAACTCCAATCGCTGTGCAACAGATGGGGCGCCCACTACATCACCCGTGAGAAAAATCTCGGGTCCAAGGCCGGGAACATCAACAATGGCCTGCAGTTCAGCACCGGGGAACTGGTGGCGATCTTCGATGCCGACCATGCGCCAACCAGCGACTTCCTGCAAAATACTGTGGGCTGGTTCCGGCACGACCCCAAGCTCTTCCTCGTCCAAACCCCGCACTTCTTTGTCAACCCCGACCCGATCGAAAAGAACCTGCAGACATTTAACTCGATGCCGGGCGAGAACGAGATGTTCTACAAAGTCATCCAGAAGGGCCTGGACTATTGGAATTCCGCGTTCTTCTGCGGATCGGCGGCCCTCCTGCGCCGGAAGTGCCTCGAGGAAACCGGCGGCATCTCGGGAGACACGATCACGGAAGATGCGGAGACTGCGCTGACGCTGCATGCGCGCGGCTACAACAGCGCCTACATCGGCATCCCCATGGTCTCCGGGCTGTCCCCGGAGACGCTCACCAGCTTTATCGGTCAGCGGATCCGCTGGGCCCAGGGGATGGTGCAGATTTTCATCCTGAAGAACCCCCTTCTGATTCCCGGGCTCTCCCTGCCGCAGCGCCTGTGCTATTTCAGCAGCTGCTTCTTCTGGTTCTTCGCCTACGCGCGGGTGGTGTTCATGCTCGCCCCGGTCTGCTTCCTGATTTTCGGCCTGAAGATTTATGATGCCAACTTTGTGGATTTTGCCGCGTTCGCCGCACCGCACCTTCTTGCGGTGTTCATGGTCTCCGATTTCCTCTTCGGAAAAGTCCGGTGGTCGTTTGTCTCCGAACTCTACGAGCTGATCCAGTCGGTTTACACTCTGCCCGCCATCGTGAAGGTTTTCTTCAATCCCCGGGCCCCGACCTTCAAGGTGACCGCCAAGGGCGAGACCCTGGGGGAGGATTACATCAGTCCGCTGGCGAGGCCCTTTTACTTCTTTCTGATCGCCAACACCATCGCCC
This sequence comes from uncultured Chthoniobacter sp., assembly GCA_964605515.1. Classification (GTDB taxonomy): domain Bacteria; phylum Verrucomicrobiota; class Verrucomicrobiia; order Chthoniobacterales; family Terrimicrobiaceae; genus QYQL01. The sequence continues at coordinate 20,037 of CAZSDC010000029.1, read as the reverse complement.
TGATTTTTGGAGCGATGCGTTTTATTGTGACTCCCGCCGAAAGCTTTCCGACCGGCGTCACGATGCTTTGGGCCGTATTCAACGTGTTCATCCTGCTGGCGGCCATGGGCACGCTGTTCGAGCGCCGTCAAAGGCGGGCGACGCCACGCATGCCGATCGCGATCACCGGGCGGGTCAGGCTGGGAAAAAAGTTTTATGCGGCTGAGGTCCGGGACCTCTCGATCCAGGGATGCGGACTGGTGCTCGACCCGGCCTTCGAATCCCTCTTCATCGAGGGCTTGGAGTTGGAGCTGACGCTCCCGGATAACCCGAAGTTTGCCGACACCCCGTTCCACATCGTGATCCGGAATGCGCGGCGGGAGCCGGGGGCGCTTTTTGTGGGGGGGCAGTTCGAGCACACTTCGATCGAGGAGACGAAACTCAAGGTCCTTCTCGTCAATGGCAGCAGCCAGCGCTGGATGGACTTTCAGGCTACGCGCGAGCGCCGGATCGGAGTGATCCGCAGCGCGGTCTTCCTCCTCACCATTGGCATCCGGTATTCTCTGCAGCATTTCGGGCACGTCATGCTTGTTGCCAACAGCAAGCGCGTTGGAAAAACCTTTAAACCTTCGACGCAATCCGTTTGATACATACCATGAACATGACAACACATCCCACACGAACCCTCCCGCTTCGTGCCATGACAGCCTCGCTGGCACTGCTGTTGGCGGGTCTGATGCCAATGTCCGCCCAGCAGGCGCGCGTGCCGGTCATCCCCTCCTCGGCTCCCGCCGTCCCGACCGGACTGGCCGTTCCGGTGACCACGCCTTCGCCGGTCACCGGCATCACGCCGTCGGTGACCCAGGCGGAATCCGCCAAGCCCGGAATCCAATCGTTCCGGCTCCCCCTGCGGAGGCTGATACCCCTGGACTCGCCAGTCCTGCTGCGCAACGCGAGCAGCATCTACACGGTGTTTGTTCCGCAGAGCGCCCGCTTCCAAGCCAAGACCTATGGCCTGCGGTTGAAGTTCACCAACTCGATCGCCCTGCTGAGCGAGCGTTCGGTGCTGCGCGTGGTGATGAACGATGTCATCGTCGCGCAATTTTACCTCGACCGCACGAAGCCGTTCAACGACGTGAATATCGAGGTGCCGCTGAATCTCGTGAAGACCGGTTTCAACCGCCTCCAGTTTATCGTGGCCCAGCACTACACCTACAAGTGCGAGGATCCCTCGGCCCCGGAACTTTATACAGAAATCGATCCCGACCAGTCCTACCTCACCACCACCGGAGAGTGGAAGCCGGTGACCGAGCGCCTCTCGTTCCTGCGCTGGTGGGTGGATGAAAAGCTCTGGATTCCCTACCAGTTCAACATCTGCATGCCCTCGTCGGGATCGATGACCGATGAGCATCTCTCGCTCGGAGCGATCGTGACCCAGGGCATCGCGCTTGCGGTCAACAACCAACCGTTCCGGGTCTCGACCGCCACAGCCCTGCGGCCCGGCATGGACAACATCGTCATCGGCACAATGAACGAGCTGGCCCCGTTTCTCACGGCCACGGAAGTAGGAACCATCAACGGAAGCTTTCTGGCGATCAAGACGCTCCCCGGTGATCCGACCCACTGCATGATCATCGTCAGCGGACGCAGCGCACAGGAGGTGAAGCAGACCGCTCTCGCCCTCGGCATGGTCAACTTCCCGCTGCCCGACTCAAAATATGCCATCGTGGACCAGATGACGATGCCGGAGAATGCCTACGTGCGCAACGCGCCGCTCCGGCTTCCCGGACTCTACAGCTTCAGCCAGCTGGGCTTCAAAACCACCACGATCAAAGGCTGGAACACAGGCACCTACACGCTGAAACTCTATATGCCGGGAGACGTTTCGCGCGAGGACCAGAGCAATGCCGAACTGCGTCTGCACTTCGTCTATGGTGCGGGGTTCCGCAAAGATTCCGCCTTCAACGTTTTTATCAACAACCAGTTTCAGACGGCCATCCGGTTGAAAGACGTCGAAGGCTCGATGCATTCCGACCATCGGCTTTACCTCCCGATGCAGGCGTTCCAACCGGGGCTCAACGAGCTCACGCTCGCGCCGAAGATGGTCCCGCTGGTGTCGAACCAATGCGAAATCCTGCAGGATGAAAATCTCCAGTTCACGCTTTACGATGATTCGGACTTCGTGTTTCCGAAGGCTCTGAGAAAGGCGCGTCTCCCGAACCTCGGCCTCTTCTCCCAGACCGCCTTCCCTTACTCTTCCCCGCCGGATGGAATCGAGACTGCGGTCTTCGTCGGCGGCCGCGCTCCGGAGACAGCCTGCGCCGCATGGACGCTCCTGGGCAAGATGGCGCAAATTTCCGGTGCCCTGCTCTCGAACACGGAGATTTCCTCCAAGCTCCCGCACAGCAGGAAGAGCCTTTTGGTGGTGGGGCCGCGGGACGAGATCCCGCCGGAAATCGTGGCCAAAGCCCCCGTGTCACCTCTCCAGGTCGGCAAGATGCGCTACATCGTGAGCACGAGCCCGAAACCGGAAAAATATGCCACCTCGCCGATCGAGGAGTTTTTGCTCAAAGTCCGCGGCCAGTCGGGTGAGAAAAATGAGCCCGAGCCACCGTCCACGGCGAACCTCAACATGACAGCAGACCTCATCGACGACATCGTTGCGGAGCAGTTCGAGTCGCCATTCCACACCGGCTATCCGGTCACCGTGGTGACGGCATGGGATGCGGACAACCTGCTGGCCGGCGTCAACATCCTCCAGGAGCGGGAATTCTGGAACGATCTCGCCGGGGATCTCGCGGTCTGGAGCACTCGCCCGAACTCGCTGGCCGTCGCAAAAGTCGGGAATGACTTCATCTATAAAGCCACCAACCTGGTCACGAGGGTTTCAAGCCGTTTTGACCAACAGCCCTGGTTCTTTGCGGTGATCGTCATCATCCTGATCGTCCTGCTCGCGCTGGGCGTCCGTGCGGCTCTGCGCAAGCGTGAGCATCCGGAGTAATGGCAAGAGAGGGAAGCAACCGGATCGTGGGGATTGCCTTTGCGGCACTGGTTCTTCTTGGCTTTTTCTACTGGTGGTTCGTGATGTCTGATCCTTGGCGGCTCCCCCGGCGTGATTGGTCGCTCTACAAGGAGCGCTTTGTCTCTCCGGAGGGGCGGGTGATCGACACCGGGAACGGCGGGATCTCCCACAGCGAGGGGCAGGGATACGGAATGCTCATCGCCGAGGCCTATGGAGACCGCGCCACCTTCGACCGGATCTGGAAGTGGACAAAACAAAACCTCCAAACCCGCCCGGGTGACAAATTGATTTCCTGGCTTTGGAAGCCGGGAGAGAACGGCGGCGGAAGCGTCGCGGACGCCAACGATGCCAGCGACGGGGACATCCTGATCGCCTGGGCCCTCATCCGGGCTTCGAAGCGCTGGGAAAATTACGCCTATCAACAGGCGGCCGCCGAGATCCTCGTCGATTTGAACCGTATGATTGTCAAGGCTTCCCCTTCCGGCCCCGTCCTGTTGCCGGGACTGGAGGGATTCCTTAAGGCAGACGGCATGGTGCTCAACCCGTCCTACTACATTTTTCCTGCCCTGAATTCATTCGCTCAATTGTTCCCGGGCGGCGGATGGGAGGCGCTTTCACAAGGTGGCCACAAGCTGGCGGGCGAAGCCCGCTTCGGCCAATGGTCGCTGTCGCCGGATTGGGTGATGCTGACCGGAGAAACCTTCAGCATGCCGGCTTCGAACCCGCCGGACTTCGGATACAATGCGATACGCGTCCCGTTGCATTTGGCGTGGGAAAACCCGAAATCTCCGCTTTTAAAACCTTACGCAAATTTCTGGAAACAATTCCCGGACTTGTCCAAGATGCCGGCCACAGTGAATCTGGAGACGAATGCTTTTGGCGCGGACCCGGCCCTTCCGGGCATGCAAGCGATTGCGCGTTTTGTCCTAGCCTGCGAATCTGGAACCCGCTTAACTGTCCAAAGTATTTCGCCCGTGATGCCTGACGAACCGTATTACTCCGCTAGCCTCAAGCTGCTCACAAAGCTGGCTATTCGGGAATCCATGGGAGGAAAAAGGTGAATCTCAAGGCGGGCTGCACCATGATCTTCGCGGGGTTCTGCGGGCTTGTTCCTTTGAGGTCCCAGGATATCATGTCCTCGGAGCAGCCGGAGTCGATCGCCCTGCCCTCGGACGTGGAGGCCAAGCCCTCGCCGACGCCATCCCTGTTCACGCCGGTGGCCCCCGGCATGCGCAGGCCCGGAGGTGCCGCCACCCCGAAGTCCCCGGTTTTTCTGCCGCCTGATATCCCGCCTCCCGCCATCCAGGCCACTCCTACGACCACGGATGTGATGCCGTCGGATTCGGCTTTGCTCGCGCAGCCGACGCCGACACCGTTTCAGGCAGCGACACCGGTCTCAAAAAAAGCAACCCCTGCCCGACCCGCGACAGTCGTGACTTCGGAGCCTCCGAAACCGGCCGTCAGCCAGGCGCAGATCAGCGCATGGGTTGCCCAGGCGACCGAGAAGCAGGATGCGAATATGGCGATGAAGGCCGGATGGGCATATTTCAACCGCGGGGAGTTTTCCTCCGCCGGAATGTGGTTCAACCAGGCGCTCGAGTGGAGCCCCGGCATGGGTGAGGCTGCCTACGGGCTGGCCTTCTCGAAATTCCGTGAAGGCGACCTGAGCAGCGCCGAGGCGATCGTGAACTTCCGCGGGGACAGCTACCCGAAGATGCACGTGCTCAAAGGCGACATCGCTTCCCGCCGCGCCGTGGAAGCCTACGAAGCGAAGAATTACCCTCGGAGCCGGGACCTCATGACGACGGCATCACAGGCCCGACCGCTCAGCCGCAATGAGCAAACGGTGCTCGCGTGGGATTACTACTACACCAAGGATTACGCGAAATCCTCCGAGCTATTCGAGAAGCTCTATCGCTCGTCGCCGAACGAAAACACCGCGCAGGGACTTTATGCCTCGCTTGCAAAGACCGGAAATTACGAAAAGGCGGACACGATCGGAGACGCCGTCAAGGGTCCGCTGAAGAAGATGTATGGCACCTCGGAAGCCAAACGGTATTTCAAGGCCGACCTCTTCGTTGCCTCTGCGGGATCGGGTGGAGAAAAGCTTTACCGGGTCCTCGAAAACTATACGAGCCCGAGCGTTGCCCTCGGGTTCCTTTACTCGGCCAAGTCGGGATCCGAGGGGGAAGGCAAGCTGAACACGTCGGTTCTCCCGATCCTCTCCGGCCGCATCTACCCCTCAAACAAGACGATGCTCACCGCCCAGATCTCGCACATCACCCTGAAATCGGGCGATCTCCCGGACTTCTCCGTTATCGGAAAATATCCGGCCCCCGTGGCGACGACCGTCAACGGCACTACAACGCTTGCTGTCCCCGCCACAAAATACACCTACACGCCCACCGCGTCGTTAAACAACCTCTGGGATTTCTCGGTCCACTTCGAATACCAGGACTGGGTCACCTGGTATGTGACGTTCGGCATCACGCCTTCCGGAGGCCCGCTCAATTCGAAGCCGGTGGGCAATATCGGGATGATCTGGCGCGACGAAAAAGGCTACCTGAAAGCCGAACTCTACTCGAGGGCGGTCAAGGAGAGCATTCTCTCCTATGTCGGCATGAAGGATCCCTATAGCGGAAAAATCTGGGGTGGAGTCACCGAGTCGGGCGGACAACTTTCGATCTTCCGGTCCGTCGCGCCGAACTGGACGATCTTCCTGAACGGCAGCTACGGGTATCTCGACGGGACGGACGTCAAAGAAAACACCCACCTCTCCGCCACTGCGGCTCTCGCCTACGAGTTCAAGCCAAAAAACTTTGAATACATCACCGTCGGGGTCGCGGCGTCGTATGAAACCTACGACAACAACCAAAACCATTTCACCTACGGGAACGGCGGTTATTTCAGCCCCGAATATCTCGCCCAGGCTCTTCTCCAAGGCCAGTTCCTCACGACCGAGGGCAGGAAATGGATCGCCGCAGGAACTCTCGGACTCGGCGTTCAGAGCAACACCCAGGCCGCAAGCCCTTATTTTCCGCTCAATCCGGACGGGCGGAACTTCAGTTCGCAGGACTCCAACACGGTTATCGGTTTGATCGGTGCACAGGGGGCCTACATGATCTCACCCCAATGGCTGATCGGTGGTCAGGTCGGCTATGCGGTCACTGCGGATTACAACGAGGGTTCGATCGGGCTCTTCGTCCGCTACTTCTTTGAGCCCCGGAACGGTCTGCTCCGCACCGATCTGGGCCTCGACCGCCCCTAGTCACGGCGACCACGGGGAAACTGCCACGCATGCAGCCGCCGACCGGCACGGTCACATTTTTATTTACCGACATCGAGGGCAGCTCCCGGCTATGGGAGAGGCATCCTGTGGACATGGGGCCTGCGCTGGCCCGGCACGACGCCTTGTTGAGGACGGCGATCGAATCCCATGGCGGATTCGTCTTCAAAACCGTCGGGGACGCCTTCTGCGCCGCATTTCCCTCTCCGGAGGAATGCCTGGAGGCCGCGCTGAGCGCTCAGGAACGGCTTTTTGCGGAGGATTGGGGAAAAGTCGGACCGCTGCGGGTCCGGATGGGCATGCACACCGGGCCGGCGGAATTCCGTGACAACGACTACTTCGGCGGGACGTTGAACCGCACCGCGAGAATCAGCTCTGCCGGCCATGGGGGACAGATGCTTTGTTCGCAGGCTGTGACTGACCTCCTGCGTGAGGCCATGCCGCAGGTGGGTTTCATTTCTCTCGGGAATTTTCGCCTGCGGAATTTGAACCGCGTCGAGCGGATCTACCAGATCCAGGCACGGGGGCTTCCGGCTTCGTTCCCGCCGCTCCGCTCGCATCAAAACCTGCCTCACAACCTCCCCGCCCCTCAAACCAGCTTTGTCGGTAGAGTCGACGAACTGGAACAGGTCAAGGAATTGCTCGGCAAGACGCGGACACTCACGCTCCTCGGCACCGGCGGCACGGGAAAAACCCGCCTGGCCATCGAGGCTGGCCGCGAGGTGCTGGACAACTATCCGGACGGTGTCTGGCTGGTCGAACTGGCCATCCTCGAGAAAGACTCCAGTCTCCCGGATGCCGTGGCTGATGTGCTGGGCGTTCGCGAGGAACCGGGACGCACGCTTCGCGAGACCCTGGCGACTTTTCTCTGCGAGCGCAAATTGCTCCTCATTCTGGACAACTGCGAACACATCATGGAGTCGGTTTCGCGAGAGGTCGGCGCCCTCGTCTCCCACTGCAAAAACGTGACCGTGCTCGCCACCAGCCGTCAGGCGTTGCGCGTCACTGGTGAAGTGACTTTTCCGGTGCGCCCGCTCGAGGCCTTCGATGTGTGGCAGCGCTCGAAGGACAGACCACTGTCCGCGGCCGACATCGCCGGCTTCGACGCCGTGAAGCTCTTCGTGGACCGCGCGCAGGCGGTCGTCCCCGACTTCCGGCTCACCGATGAAAACGCGCCGGACATCGCGCGCATCTGCTGGAGGCTCGACGGTATTCCCCTGGCTTTGGAGCTGGCGGCGGCCCGCCTGCGGGTTCTCACGCCCGCGCAGATCTCCGGACGTCTGAACGACCAGTTCAAACTCCTGAAAGGCACGGCGGTTCTGCCCCACCAACAAACCCTGCGAGCGCTGATTGACTGGAGCTACGATCTTCTGACCGGGCCCGAGAAGCTTCTGTTCCACCGCCTCGCTGTCTTTGCCGGAGGCCGCACGATCGAGGCGGTCGAAGCGGTTTGCGCGGATGACGAAGTGGATGACGTGCTCGACCTTCTCCAACAGCTCGCCGAGAAATCCCTTCTGTTCATCGACCGGGATTCGTCCTCGGGGCCGCGCTACACCCTCTTGGAATCGGTCTGGCAATACGCACGCGAAAAGTTGAAGGAATCCGGCGGGATGGAGGCCATGCAGGAGCGCCACTTGGATTACTATCTGCAGCTCGTCCTGGAGGCTGGCCCGCACCTCTACGGTCCCGATCCGGCAAGCAACCTTCGGAAGCTGTCTTCCGATGCTCTCAATCTCCGGTACGCGCTGGAGTGGGCGGCGGAACGGCCAGGCGGAGCCGAGCCCGGCCTGCGACTCGTCGCAGGCCTCGAGCGGTATTGGGAAATTTGCGGGAACCTCGAAGAGGCGCGGCGCCACTGCGAGGCGGTCCTCGCCAGGCCGGATGCCGCAGCCTTTCCGCATCCCCACGCGCAGGCGATGATGTCTGCGGGCAGGATCGCATGGGCGCAGGACCGGTATGATGACGGCCGCTCGCTCCTCAGCCAGGCCGTCGGGATTTTTGAACAGCTCGGTGATAATGTGCAGGCTGCTCTCGCAGGCGGATACGAGGGATTTCTCGCGTTCTCTCAGGGAGACAAAGATCTGGCGCGCCAGCTCTTCCTCAAAGCCGCCGGGATCGGAGAGCGTGCCGGAAACAGGAAGCTCCAGGCTCTTGCCATGGCCGGCGAGGGAAGCATTGCGGCGCAAGAAGGGAATCTCGATCTCGCCTTCGAACGGAAAAGTCGGGCCCTCGAATTATTCCGAAAAGTCGGCGACCGCTGGATCGTTGGCTACAGCCTCTGGGGGCTAGCGCAGGCTTCCCTGGCCCTCGGTCGTCCCGCTCCCGCCCGCGAAGCCCTCGCAGAATGGGCGGAAATCGCGCGCGGATTCGGCAACCAGTGGGCCATCCCCTACATCATCCAACACCTCGCGGATACCGCCCGGCTGGAAGAACGCGTAGACCTGGCCACAAGGCTGTTCGGATCGGCGGAGCAACTGCGTGAGAAATTTGGCATCCGGTTCTCTCCGTCGGAGCAGGCGGTTTGCGACGCATCCGTCGCTACTCTGAAAAACCGGATCGAGAGGGAAAAATTCCTCACCCTTTGGAATGCCGGCCGCCATCTCCGCGCGGATGCCGCCCTGGAACTCGCGCTTGCAGGATGAGGCCGGTGCGGGCCGTCACGAGGGACGTCCCGCCGCCATCTCCTCGATCAACTCTTGCACGAGGCGCTCGATTTCCCGAAGAGCTTCCGCTGGCTGGCAGGCATCAATATCCGACACGTTCCAATACCGGATGCGATCTGCCCACCGGGGAAACTGCTGCTCCATCATCGGGCGGTGTTCGCCTTCCTTCAACGCGACCACCATGTCGGCTGCTTCGAGATCTGCCTCCACGAGTTGTTCCCGGTCTTCACCCGTGCAGTGCAGGGGGATCCCGCGTTCGGTCAGGCCGCGCACCGTGTGGACCGAGATCCTGCCTTCTGGAACCATATGGATGGCCAACCCTTTCGAGGATGCCTTCCAAGGAATACCGGCTGATCCCGCCATGTGGTTGAAGACTGCTTCAGCAAACCGGCTCCGATAGTAGTTGCCGGTGCAGACAAAGAGAAGGCGCTTTGTCACGGCAATTTCCACGCGATGTGGAGCCGCTCGTAGTCCGCACGCGGCAGGATGACATATAGCGGGTTTTTTGCCGGGTCGATCGCCGCGATCAGGCTTCGAAGGTTTTGTTCGGACATCGTGGTGCACCCGGCGGTCGGTTTGCCTCCGCCCTCCCGCCAGATGTGAAAAAAGATCGAGCTTCCGGCCCCCGGACGCGCGGCAGGCGGTGCGTTGTGGGCGATGAACAACTCAAGCGCATGGGCGGGATCATCCTGCCTCATCTGCTGCTTTTTCTCCCAGGCTGTGGCGGGTTCCGCCTTTAGGCGCACATGCTGGTTGTAGAGTGGGGATGCCGGATCCTCGACCCAAAGGTCGCGCGTGGTCACCTGCCCGTAAGACATGTTTGGCCGGCGCGGGACATCCGCCGCATATCCCCAGGCTCCCCCAATTTTAAAAACTCCCGCTGGCGTCCTCCAATCCCCCTCCTTCTTGATCGCCGCTCCTTCGGGCAGTGGGTTCAGCCCCAGCCCCCAGACGAGCCCGTCCCTTCCGAGCCGCCCCTTCCATTCCCCTCCAGCTTGCTTCCACTCCGCACCGGATTTTTCAAAAAGCCTGAGCGTAACTGCCGAGGAGTCCCAGCCGTCCGCTATCCCCACGACACACTGCCGGGAATTCTGCGGCAGTTCGAAAGCCGCCACGACACCGGAAACCGCATAAATAAGCACTGCCACCAGAGATTTTCTCATCGTTTAGATATTCGACCACACGCATGTCATCCGAGTCGGGCGACATCCTTTGAAAAATCCACCACGAAGACAAGCGGCGAAATTTCGTGAGGAAATCCGATTCCTGATCGGAGGAAACAAGTCGGCGCTAGTCGCTCAGCACCATCATTCACGCGGACAACACTCCGGGGGTATGACCACCGTGATTTTCGTTTGAAATTGCGAATTTTACAGATTTGTAATGCAACCGTTGCATGAATGCTTACAGGTTTTCCCTCATGAAGAATACAGGATGGGCAAAGTTGCTGGTTTGCAACCGGTGCTCGTATATTGGCAACGCTATGAAAAAACCAACAGGCAGACTATCGTTTCAATCAGCTTTCAGCTTGGTTGAATTACTCGTTGTGATTGCGGTGATCGCGGTAATCGCGGCCATTGCTATTCCCAACATCGCTGGAATCACCCAGAACGCAGGCGTTGCAGCAGGCAGGCGCAATGCGCAAAACCTAGCTTCCATCTCATCGGCCGCAGCCGCAGCCGGAGCAACCGCAGCGCAGTTGAATGGTGGAACCGCCACCTTGCTCGGAGCGATTGCCGTCCTGACCAATTCCACGGGATTGACCGTGACCAACGGGGGAATCACCAATGGACCTTTCCGCGTAGACGGTCTTCCTGCCACCCTCACCCAGGTAACGAACAATCTCACGTATGATGCTGCAACCGGCGTCATTCGTTACACCCCAGCTCCGTAGCAGCGGTTAGTTCGTAGGAATTTGGAGAGGTGCCGTATCAACCGGCGCCTCTCCTGCTCGCTCCCGGTGGGAGTCGGCAGATGGTGGGCCTCCCGGAAAGTCGGAAAACTTTAGGCCATCCAAGCGCTTCGATTACAAACGGAGCGAACTGTATAAAAAACACGCGACAGGAAACTGGGCGATGTAAAACTCATGGCCTCTATTGAGCAGGCTTCAAGAAATAGCACAAGCCATGCAACGTTGCGCGAAGTGAATGCAGTTTTCCCCCCCTGCAGATTCGGTAATCCGTTTTGTTGCGGCAGAGAACAATTGCATGGAAGCTATGCTCGTTATGAAAAAACCAACTAGCAGACTATCGTTTCAATCAGCTTTCAGCTTGGTTGAATTACTCGTTGTGATTGCGGTGATCGCGGTAATCGCGGCCATTGCCATTCCCAACATCTCTGGAATCACCCAGAACGCAGGCGTCGCAGCTGGCAGGCGCAATGCTCAAAACCTTGCTTCCATCTCATCCGCCGCAGCCGCGGCCGGTGCGACCGCAGCGCAGTTGAATGGTGGAACCGCCACCTTGGCCGGAGCGATTGCCGTCCTGACCAACTCCACGGGATTGACCGTGACCAACGGGGGGATCACCAATGGGCCCTTCCGCGTGGACGGTCTTCCTACGGACCTCACCCAAGTGACAAACAACCTCCAGTATGATGCCGCCACCGGCGTCATTCGTTACACCCCAGCTCCGTAACAGCAGTGAGTTTGTAGGAATTTGGAGAGGTGCCGTATTAACCGGTGCCTCTCCAGTTCGCTCCGGGGAAGTCGGCGGATGATGGGCCGCCCCGGAAAGACGGAAAAGCTGGCGGGCAACTTCTGTCTCCCCTCGGCGATCACAAGCTCAGAAGCATGAAAACAGGATCAGCCGGGTTTTCTATGGTGGAGTTGCTGGTGGTGATTGCGGTGGTCGCCATTCTTGCCTCGGTTGCCATCCCCAACATTGCCAATATCGTGGAAGTGGCAAACAGCAGCCGTGACCGAAGGAATGCCCAGTCCCTCGCACAGATGTCCTCAGCGGCGCTTGCCGCAGGCCACCCTGGCTGGCCCACAAAATCGGGAGCCATCGCAGCGCTGGTTGCGGGTGTGCAGGTAACGAATCCGGTGGATCACAGCCTGGTCATCTACTTCCACGTCGATACCGTTACGCCCGAGAATCAGGCCAAAGCCTCCGCTTATCTCTCCAGCGACGGACTTTCGCTCATCTACGTTCCCTCCGGCGGTCAACCAACGAATTAGCCTGTTCAGGCGGGTGCGATCAACCAGAAACCGCCCTACCTTACGCCGGTAGGGATGGCTCGCCGAGCCGTCCGTCGATTCCACCCGTTTCGGTGTCAAGATGGTATCACACCCCGTTCAGGCGGCGGGCTGGATCCCGGCAGAATTCCGGGCGGGAAGAACAGAGAGGATTTTTTCGACGGCGGCGGCGGACGTGATGCCGTGCTTGGCGCGGAGGATCGGAACGGTTCCGTGCTCGACGAACTGGTCGGGCCAGCCGATGCGGACCACGGGAGTCGTGATTTTTTGTTCGGAGAGGTGCTCGATGACCGCGCACCCGAACCCGTTGGGGAGCACGTGGTCTTCCATCGTGCAGACGACCTCGCAGCCGCGTGCGAAAAATTCGATGGTGGCGGTGTCGAGCGGTTTGATCCAGCGCGCGTTGATGACGGCGGTGGAGATCCCCTGTTGCTCGAGCGTCGCGGCCGTCTCTAGGGCCAGTTCGCACATGTTGCCGAGCGCGATGATCGCGGCGCGCGAGCCGTGGCGCAGGACTTCGGATTTTCCGATTTCCAAGAGCTGCGGCTTTTTCTTCGGAACGGCGCCGGTGCCCGCACCGCGGGGGTAGCGGATGGCAATCGGGCCCTCGTCGTAATTTGCCATCGTCCAGAGCATGTCCACAAACTCATCCTCGTCCTTCGGCTGCATGTGGACCAGGCCCGGCACGGGACGCAGGAATCCAATATCAAACAGCCCGTGGTGGGTGGGGCCGTCGTCACCGGAGAGTCCGGCCCGGTCCATGCAAAGCGCGACGTTGAGGTTCTGCAATGCCAGATCGTGGATGATCATGTCGTAAGCGCGCTGCATGAACGTGCTGTAGATCGCGAGGAACGGCTTCATTCCCTGCATGGCAAGGCCGCCGGCGAATATTGCGGCATGCTCCTCGGCGATTCCCACATCAAAAAACCGGTCCGGATGCCGCTTGGCAAAACCCACAAGCCCCGTTCCCGTCGGCATGGCGGCGGTGATCGCGGCAATCTTGTTGTTGTGGTCTGCAAAATTGGCGAGCGACGAGCCGAGCAATTCGGAATACGTCGGGGTCGGCGAGGCGACCGTCTCGCCGGTGTCGAGATGGAATTTTCCCAGCCCGTGAAATTTGTCGGGTTTCTCTAACGCCGGGGCGTAGCCTTTGCCTTTTTGGGTCAGAATGTGGAGGATGACCGGGTCGGTCTGGGTTTTGAGAAACTGAAAGGTCTCGGTGAGAAGAGCGGTATCGTGCCCGTCGATCGGCCCGTAATACCGGATGCCGAGATCCTCGAAGATCACGCTGGGAGCGAGGAAATTCTTCAGGCTAACTTCCGCCTTGTGGGCCAGTTTCCGTGCGCTCTTGCCGGCGATCCACTCGACGAACTTCGCCGCCTTGTCGTGGAGATCGGCGTAGGCGGGATTCGTCACCAGGCGGTTGAGATACTCCGCAACGGCACCAACATTTTTTGCAATCGACCACTCGTTGTCATTGAGCACAATGATCAGTCGCTTCGTGGTGGAGGCCACGTTGTTCAAAGCCTCGAAGCTGACACCGCAAGTGAGTGCCGCATCGCCTGCCACGCAGATGACATGCTCCTCTCCGCCGAGCATGTCTCGCGCGGCTGCGATTCCTAGCCCGGCGGAGAGAGCCGTGCCTGCATGACCAGCCCCGTAGCAGTCATGCTCGCTCTCGGTGCGGAGAAGGAACCCGTTCAGCCCCTCGTATTGGCGGATCGAAGAAAACCGCTCCCGCCGTCCGGTGAGCAACTTGTGGACATAGCCTTGGTGGCTCACATCGAATACGATCTTGTCCTTCGGCGTTTCAAAAACCCGGTGGAGGGCGATCGTTAACTCCACGACGCCCAGATTCGGGCCAAGGTGTCCGCCGGTCGTCGAGAGCACCCGGATCAATTCCTCGCGGATCTCCGATGCCAGCTGCGGCATGGCGTCGGACGGGAGGGCTTTGACATCGGCTGGGGAGGAAATGCCGCTGAGAAGTGTAGTAGTCGAACGGGCAGGCATGGCCAAGCTCCTCAATCCCCGGCATCCTGTCTATGCGACAGCAGGTGTTCGTAGGGCAACGTCATGTCAGGCCTCCGAGTCCTCAAAATCTTTCAACTCCACCGCCCCCCGCGCGTCGCGCGAAATAATCTGGATCTTCTTCTCCGCCGCATCCAGCTTCTCCTGGCAGAATTTGACAAGTCCGACCCCTTCCTCGTAGCGGAGGATCAGGGCCTCCAGGGGCAGACTGCCCTCTTCCATCTCCGATACGATCTCGGTCACCCGCTGCATGGCGACCTCGAGGGTTGGTTTTTCAGATTTTTGCCCCATGGGTTGGTTGATGCCCAATCTCAATAAAGATCTCCGACAATGCAATCAGGAACATTGCAGACCTCCGGGAGGCATGAAGGGCGCTGCGCGGTGGGCACCCATTTGTTTCCGGGAATTCAAACATAGACCGGCACGCCGGCATCCGGGGGGAGAAGACCGCTCGAAACAAGGCGGCTGCGGAACGCTTCGATCCCCATCCGCTCGTCTGCTCCGAGCGGGTAATGAATCGAATGGGTGAGATAATCAAGTGCCGCGTCGGGATCGGGTTCCTCCGCGGCGATGGATGGCCGGGCCATCAGCCCGTTGCGGGCCGCCTGTCTGAGCGCGTCGGCGGTGCCAGTCGGAGCGTTTTCCGCCAGTGTCCAGGCTGCAAAGACAAATGGAAGGCCAGTCCAATCATGCCAGGAGCTGCCGAGGTCGAAAATCTGCCAGCCCGGATTCCTGCTCTTCTGAAACCGGAGCGCTGGATCGCCGATGATCAGGCGCGCCGCCTGCGGATCATTGGATTTTTCGATCAGATGCGGGGAGATTTTCAGATGGTCTGCGAGGAGGATTTGAAGCAGGTGGATCGAGGTGCGCGAAGACGGATCCAGAACGATCTCCGGCGTTTCATCGAGCGGAAGGCGATGCGCGACGATGACACTGTGAACTGCTCCCGCGGAGCCGATCGCGTAACCGTCCACGACCCGCGGATTTGGCAGGCGGAGGGTCTCATACACGGGCAGCAGCGCGGCGTCGAAATCGCCAGCCAGAAACCGGAGGGACAGGGCCGAGGGAACTTCCACTGCGGCCTCGAGGCCGTGGAGGAGCGGCCGCGCGTTCAGGTAGGGCACACCACCGAGACGCGGAGCCATCACGCAGCAACCTCGGCCTGAACGCCGCTGATCCGCCTGTAAAAGCTGTCCCTCTGCATCGGGATCCGGCCCGCTGCCCGGATCGCCTTTTCCAAGCTGCTCACGGTCTGCTCCTGAGGGGTCAGCGCCCCCGCCATGTGGAAGATTTTTTCCTCGATGATCGTGCCGTGAAGGTCATCCACCCCGTAGCTCAACGACACCTGGGCAATCGGAAGTCCAAGGCTGATCCAATAGCCGGTGATGTGATCAATGTTGTCGAGGTAGATCCGGCTGATGGCGAGGTTTCTCAGCTCTTCGTGGGCTGTCGCATGGGGAATCCCCTGGAGGGCAGGACGGGCACCGTCGGGCTCGAACGCGAAGGGGACGAATCCGGTGAACCCGCCTGTCTCGTCCTGAAGATCCCGCAGCCGACGCAAATGATCCACGCGGTGGGCGGCGGTCTCGATGTGTCCGTAGAGCATCGTGCAGGTGCTCCGCCCACCGAGCTGATGCCATGTTCTGTGGACGTCAGCCCATTCCTCCGCTGTCTCTTTCCCTTTGCAGATCTTGTCGCGGATTTCCTGATCGAAGATTTCCGCGCCCCCGCCGGTGATCGCGCCGAGGCCGTTGTCTTTCAAAAGAATGAGCGTCTCACGGACCGGCAATTTGAAAACCCGGTCGGCAAGGTGCCGGATCTCCACCGCAGTGAAGGCCTTGATCACCAGTCCTTCGTCCAGCGCGCGCAGATCGCGGAGCAATCCCAGATACCACTCCCCCGGCAGTGTCGGATGGAGCCCTCCCACCATGTGGATCTCCGTGATGCCCAGCTTCAGCGACTCGCGAACGGTCCCGACAATCTCCGGCGCGGCCATCTCAAACGCGTGCTCATCGCGCTTCTTCGCGCCGAACGCACAGAACTGGCAGGAGAGCAGGCACACGTTCGAGTAGTTGATGTAGCGGTTGTGGATGAATGTGGCGATGTTGCCGTTGATCCGCTCTCTCACCACGTTGGCAATCCGGCCGATCCCGTTGAGATCCCTGCTGGCATAGAGGGTTAACGCCTCCTCATCGGAAATCCGCGCTCCGGAATGGACCTTTTCCGCGATCGGTCGAAGCTCGGGTGCAAAAAGCCGGACATTCATGTTTCTTTATGGGGACTTGAGCTAAAAATTGCGGAAGCTCATGACCCCGGCGGCGGGGTGAAAGTCCTCGGTGGCCAGATCCTTGGTGAGGTAGGCCAGGGTCTTTTCCTTTTCCTCCAGAACAGGAATTTCTCCCGGTCCAGTCCACCCTTTTTCGTGCCCCGTGACGGTGTAGTGGATCTTAATCAGGTCGTTCTCTTTGACGTTCGCGGTGCGAATGACTTTGTTGACCAGCACCGTGAGACGGATGTTCTGAGACCCAGGGGTTTCCCCCGGCTCGACCTCAACACGGAGCACCTCAATCTCCACAACTTCCGTTGCCGCAGCTTGCATCCGCTCGTAGGCGGATGGCGGAAGTTCCGCGTGAATCGCGGGAAGGCACAGCATCGCGAGCAGCAGGATGAATCGGCGCATGGCTTCTTTCTGGCTGCTGCGGCCTCAATGGGCAAGCAAATCAATCGCCCTTTTGCCATTGGGCTGGAACCTATGTTGCGGCGGACCAGTTTCGATCGGTTCGCGGTTGCATCCGGCTCCATTTGCGTTCACAGTTCACGGGTTTCATTTAAACATATGGCTGATTACGATTTGATTGTTGTGGGCGGCGGACCTGCCGGATACGTGGGTGCAATCCGCGCGGCACAGCTCGGGAAAAGAGTGGCGTGCGTCGAGATGGATCGCGCCGGGGGAACATGCCTCAACTGGGGATGCATCCCGACAAAGTCCCTCCTGAAGAACGCGGAGGTTTACCAGCTCCTCAGCCACCATGCGGCCGACTTCGGAATCAAGGTCGAGGGACTCAGCTACGAGTGGGAGAAAGTCATCGGCCGCAGCCGCAAAGTGGCGGACAGGCTCGCCGGAGGAATCGAGATGCTCTTCAAAAAAAACAAGGTCGACTACATCCGCGGCGAGGCGGCCATCCCAAAGGCCGGGGTTGTCGAAGTCACCGACAAGCACGGCAAGAAATCCGAAGTCAAAGGCGCGAAGATCCTCGTATCGACCGGGGTTGTCGCCCGCGAGATGCCAGGGTTTCCATTCAACGGCAAGAGCGTTATCGGAAGCAAGCAGGCGATGGTTCTCGCCGAACAGCCGAAGGACATCATCATCATCGGTGCCGGCGCCATCGGGGTTGAGTTCGCGTATTTTTTCAACAGTTTCGGCACGAAGGTCACGCTGGTCGAAATGCTCCCGAACGTGCTTCCTATCGAGGACACGGAAGTCAGCGCCACCCTCGAAAAATCTCTCGCCAAACAGGGAATCAGAATCCTCACTGGCACGAAAGTCGAGAAGGCTGAGACGACGAACAAGGGCGTGCGCCTCACGGTGAGCGGAAAATCCAGCGAGACGATCGAGGCCGCCATCGCGCTCGTTGCGATCGGCGTGAGCCCGCTGATGCCGCAAGGGATCAAGCTCGAAACCGATGCCAAAGGCTGGCTAAAAACCGACGACAACTACGAGACCAGCGTCAAAGGGATCTACGGGGCGGGAGACATCATCGGGCCGCCATGGCTCGCCCACGTTGCCAGCTTTGAGGCCGTCCAGGTGGTCGAAGGCATGTTCGCCGGAAAGAAACCCCGCAGGGTCGGCGTATTTCCCGGCTGCACCTACTGCCAGCCGCAGGTCGCGAGCGTCGGCCTCACCGAGCGCGCTGCCAAGGAAAAGGGGCTCGCGTTCAAAATTGGAAAATTCCCGTTCATGGCGAGCGGCAAAGCCCAGGCCGTAGGCGAGAGCGAAGGGTTCGTGAAGCTCATTATCGGCGAGAAGCACGGCGAGGTCCTCGGTGCCCACATTATCGGTGCCGATGCCACGGAGATGATCGCCGAGCTCGGCCTCGCGATCACGATGGAGGCGACCTACGAGGAGCTCATCTCCACGATCCACGCCCACCCAACCCTGAGCGAGGCTGTCCACGAGGCTGCGCACGCCTCGCAGGGACACGCAATACACTTCTAAAAGGCAGAAGCCAGGCCCGCTGCGGACCTATTTGCTCCTGAGCGAGTCGAACCACTGTTTTTGATCTCGGACGGCGAAGAGAAACGTTCCACGGTGGTTGGCCTTTTCGCCGGCAAATACCGCCTGCGCATCGGCTCCACCCAATGTCGCCTGATATTCTACCGGCAATTTCACCATGTAGGGAGTCACTACTTCGTCATTCTGCCCGTAATAGTAATGCGTCGGCGTCTTGAACCTCCAATTGTAGGATCGGTTTAACTGCAGTTGCTTCGAAAACCTGTTGGTCCCCGACGAACACTGGTTGATAAAATCCTCCTGGAACAGGTCCTTGGATTTTGCGGGCAGTAACTTTTCCACCTGCTCCCAAGTGGCCTTATTGTTGTAGAGATCGTGGGCGGCCTGCCAATACTGCGGCTTGATTGCGGTCGTGCTCAGCCCCGGCAGGCCATAGTAATTCTCGTAAGCGTTGACCATCATCGAGGCGGTCGCCACCAGCCAGTTTACATCCAATTCCGACGGGACCTGGATCCACCGGTTGAAACAAAGATAGATGTCGTTTGGGGCGCTGGCCATCGCGGCGGCCTTCACCGGGATTCCGACGTTCTCCAAGCGATTCAAAAAGGCCGATGTGCTGAACGAACCCTGAGACCACCCGCTGAGGAACAGATCGCCAGGAACGAGATTCAAATCCGCGCAGACCGCGCGTGCGGCCAGCAGCATGTCCAGACAGGCTTGGGCAGTGGCCTCCTTGACCAGCCACGCGTCGGGCTCGTTGGAAATCCCTTTCCCGATGTAGTCTGCCGCCACGACAATATATCCTTGCCCTGCAAAGCGGGCCACGATCAGCCGAGTCTCCATGGATTCCTCCGGCGATGAGGGGACTTCGGTTCGCGAAAAGACCGTTCCATGCTGATAGGAGATCATCGGCAGCACCGTGGCGCTCACCACGGGAACGGCAACCAGGCCGGAAACCTCGACCGGACGATTGTTGTCTTCGGGGACCACCGTGTTGTAAACGACCCTGTAAAGCCTGACCGGATTCTCAGCAGGTGGATACGTCACGGAGAAACTGCTGAACTTGGCCACCTCGCCGGTCAGAATCATATTCAGCCGCTCGACGCTGTATTCGCCGATGCATTGATACTTCGCCCCGCTGCTGACGGCTTTGTAGCCGTCAGGGTTTGCTTCGGAGGTAACCATGCAGAATCCCGATATTGCTGATAAAACGACGAGAATTATCCGTGTCAGAATTTTGAGTCCGATGGAAGGCGGGCGGATGATCTGCATGGCGGAATGTTATGAAAACCACCGCGATTTGGGATAGAAATATCAAAAGCTTCTTGGGTGGATCGCAGTTCGATCTGCTTCGGGATATTGGCTGATCTCGAAAACCTTCCACTGGCGGAGAGCCCGGCGAGGGTGCATGATTTCGCCATGTCCCAGCGTCCGGATTTGAATGTCATTCTTCGCGACATGCCGCACAAGCCGGGCGTGTATGTGATGCGCGACCGGCTCAAGCACGTGATATATGTCGGTAAGGCCCGCGACCTCCGCAAGCGTGTGGGCAGCTATTTCATGCCGTCGCGCAAGATGACGGCCGACCCCAAAACCCGCGCTCTGATCGACAGCGTCTGGGATCTCGAATAC
>CAZSDC010000028.1:0-25736 GCA_964605515.1 uncultured Chthoniobacter sp. | reverse complement strand
TCTATCCCCGCCATCACGACGCCCTGATCGCCTCCCTCGCCAACTCGCACAAGCCGGTCGTCTGCCTCATGGGCAACCTGCCGGAATGCCCCGCATGGAAATCTGTCCGCCTGAACCAACGAAGCTGGATCGAAGACGCCCTGCAACGCCTCCGTGCGGCGGGCTGCCGGAACGTCCTGTTCTTCGGTTGCCGCGCTGGCGAACCCGATCATGAGGAACGGCAGAAATCCTTTGCCGCGCTGGCCCCGAAATATTTTGGAACCCGGACCGCCTGCCTTCCCGGGTGGCCTCCGGACACCGCGGAGCTGGAGCGCCACCTCGCCGCCCATCCGGCGGATGCAATCATCGGCGTGGACGATCGCGCTGCGCTTCTGGCGCTGGATCTCTGCCAAAAGATCGCTCTGAGTGTCCCCGGGAAAATGAAAGTGATCGGAATGGATGACATCCCCCGCGCACAATTCTCCTCTCCCCCGCTCAGCAGCTACCGGCAGCCGCTGGATGAAATGGTGGCATGCGCGGTGGATCTGGCCTTGGGAAAACGAAAGCAGTCCAAGCTCTTTGAGGCCGCCCTTGTCGCCAGGGACTCGCTCCCGGAGCGGTGAATTGAGCCTGATTGTAAAGCATTACATTTTTTCTTTGACAGCCGACCGGGATTTGAGATATCTGTTGCAACTCATTCAAACCAAATCCATGAAATCCCCCGCCCTTCAGCCCTTCGACACTCTCAGCCGGCAGGAAATTGCCGCGACCCTGGACAACCTGTCACGCGCCTCGGTAGCGGTGCTGGGGGATTTTTGCCTGGACGTTTATTGGACGATCGATCGGTCGGCATCGGAGATCTCGCTGGAGACCGGACAGAGAACCGAACCGGTGCGGGCGCAGCGCTATTCGCCGGGAGGCGCGGGAAATGTGGTGATGAATCTGCTCACGCTCGGGGTCCAACAAATCTACCCGGTCGGCGTGCTGGGAGATGATCCCTTCGGCAGGGAGCTGCAGCGGCTGCTGGCAAGCCCGCACATCAATACCGGCGGCCTGGTCATCCAAGGCGAAGGCTGGGCGACGCATACCTATCTCAAACCCTACGTGGATGGGGAAGAGCTGAGCCGGCTCGATCACGGGAACTTCAACCGGATGTCGGCCGCAACCGAAGAAGGCTTTTTTGCGGGGCTGGAAGAGGTGCTGGGCAAGGTCTCGGTGGTCTTGGTCAACCACCAGGTTATCGGGAGCATTCACGACTCGGAGGGGTTTCGTACGCGGCTGGCAAATGTCATGAGCTGCCATCCCCATGTCTGCTTCATCATCGATTCGCGCGGATACCATGCATCTTATGAAAAGGCAGTCCACAAGCTCAATGACCTGGAAGTCATGCGGGCCTGCGGCGTGAATGTCGAGGCGGACGATGTCGTGTCGCTGGAGGATCTTGTCCGGCATGTCGAGCAACTTTACGCCCGGTGGAAATCTCCGCTGATCGTCACCCGCGGAGACCGCGGTTGCCTCGTCTTTTCCGGCGATGTGCCCCGGCAGATTTTCGGCGTCCAGTTGCCCGGCCGCACCGACCCGGTGGGGGCGGGAGACACATTTGTCTCGACGCTCGCCGCGATCACCTCGACCGGCTCGAACGTCACGGCGGCCGCCTTTGTCGCGAATATCGCGGCGGCGGTGACCGCCCAGAAGCTATTTCAAACCGGCACGGCAAGCCCCGGGGAGATTCTCGAACTCGGCGCGAATGCCGACTACGCCTACCATCCGGAGCTCGCCGAGACTCCCCACCGCGCCAGGATGGTCGCCTCGACCGAAATCGAAGTCATCGCGGAGCCCCCAAAGTCGCTGAACATCCGCCATGCGATCTTCGATCACGACGGCACGATCTCGACCCTGCGCGAGGGATGGGAGAAAATCATGGAGCCAATGATGATGAATGCGGTCCTGGGAACCCGCTATGGGACGGCGGATGATACGCTGTTTCACCGGGTGAAGAACCGCGTGGGCGAATTTATCGAGCGCACGACCGGCATCCAGACGATCACGCAAATGCACGGGCTGGTGGATCTCGTCCGGGAATTCGGCCTCGTGCCCGAGGACAAGATTCTTTCGCCGGCGGAATACAAAGCCATCTACAACGAGGAACTGAAAATCCTCGTCAACCTCCGCCTGGCGAAGCTGGACCGTGGAGAACTCGCCATCAGCGATTTCACACTCAAGGGGGCTGTGCCATTTCTGAAAGCGCTGCAAAAAGCGGGCGTGAGGCTTTACCTTGCGAGCGGAACCGATGAGGAGGACGTCAAACAGGAAGCGGAGCGACTGGGCTATGCGGATGCCTTCGACGGCGGAATTTATGGCTCGATCGGCGAAGTCACCAAGGACGCTAAACGAATCGTCATCGAACGCATCATGAACGATGTCGGCGGGGCCTACGAGCAACTCATCGCATTTGGCGACGGGCCGGTGGAGATGCGCGAGACCATGCGCCGGGGATCCTATGCCGTGGGCATCGCGAGCGATGAGATGCGCCGCTTCGGCCCGAATCTCGATAAACGTGCGCGGCTGATCCGCGCTGGCGCCCAAGCGATCGTCCCCGACTTTTCTCAATGGGAAACCCTCTGGAGCTTTCTCCTTCTGCCAACACGCTGAACATGAACCATCCCAAACTTGACCGCTCCCGGCTGCGGATCCGCAAATTGGAATGCCGCCCCAGCAAAGTGGAGATCGTGCGGGACGCTGTCCCGCCTGAGACAGAACCCGGACCGCTTTCCGCTGCGGCATCGGAAACCTTGGCGGAATGTGTGGCCAAGATCCGCGCCGCCCGACTGGCTGGCCGTCCGGTCATGCTGGCCTTCGGAGCGCACACAATAAAGAACGGACTGGCTCCCGTGCTCATCCAGTTGATCGAGCAGGGATGGGTCACGCTGCTGGCCACAAACGGGGCCGGCATCATTCACGACTGGGAGTTTGCCTTTCAAGGGCTCAGCAGCGAGGACGTGCGGGCAAATATCGATCAGGGGCAATTTGGCATCTGGGAAGAGACCGGCTTCCACCTGAATCTCGCCCTGGTGGTCGGTGCCTACGAGGGGCTCGGTTACGGCGAGTCGGTCGGCAGGATGATCGAGCGCGAAGGCCTTGACATTCCCACTCGCGAGCATCTGGTCAAGACCGCAAGGGATCAGGCCGAAACAAACCCCGACCTCGCAGCCGCCGCGCTCGACTTGCTCTCCACCGTGCAAATGCGCGATCTGGCACCGGGGTTCTTTTCCATCCCCCACCCCTACAAAAGCTACAGCGCGCAGGCCGCCGCGTATCGAATGAATATTCCCTTCACGGCCCACCCGATGATCGGACACGACATCATTTACAACCACCCGGTCAATCACGGCGCTGCGATCGGGCGTGCTGCGCTGCGCGATTTCCTCACCTTTGCGGATCAGGTCCATCGCTTGGATGGCGGGGTTTACCTTTCGGTCGGCTCGGCGGTCATGTCGCCCATGATCTTTGAAAAATCCCTGTCCATGTCCCAGAACCTCGAATTGCAGGAAGGCCGGAAGATCACGAACCACCACATGGTCATCGTCGATCTGGCGGAGAGTTCCTGGAACTGGCAGCAGGACGGCGAACCGCCCGCCGACTCCCCCGCATATTATCTCCGATACTGCAAGACCTTCAGCCGCATGGGAGGAACCATGCGCTACGTCAGCGCACATAACCGGGATTTTCTCCTCACCCTGCTTCAGGAACTAAGATAGCATACCTCGATTACTCAGGGCGAATGAGCTTCAGCGTGACAATTTCAAAAGGACGGATCTTCAGCGTCAAAGTGCCGGCTTTTATGGCATTTTAAATAATAGTGTGGCCGTCACTCAGGTCCTGTTGATCCGCAGATGGAAAGCTGCTTTTGGCAGAACCCTTCTGGCAATCATACCAATTTGACACCGAAACGGGTAGATTCGACGGACGGCTCGGCGAGCCATCCCTACCAAAAAATCGGCAGGGGCACATTGCCGAGGCGCCCGACTTTTTATACCTATTCCGCTGTGTATTTGGTATCATATGCTGATCTCTTCTCTCCCAGAAAATCTGCGTTTATCTGCGCAATCTGCGGATACGACTTTACTTGAACCGCTCTAGCGATTCGCTCTCACCGGTTTCGTTTTCGAGCAGATCCGTGCGAAGGACTTCCCTGATAGGCAGTCCGATCCGTAAGGCGGTTCAATTTCCCACACCTCCAAGCCACTCCCCGAAAGAATCATCGCACAGGCTGGGAAATATTCCGAATTCAAATCAGGACACTATGCGGGTTTGATTGGACTATTCCCCATGCGGGAGTAGCGTGAGGGACGCACATCATTTTCCACCTGCTTCAAACGGGCGGCGGCGCTCATCGAATGCTGCAACGACCGCTGTTCACATTCCTATTTTTCTGCCTTCTGCTGGGTTGCGTTGCCGCCCCGGCAACCGAAGTGCGGCGGGCGGAACCGGTGGTCGTGTTGCCCGAATCGCGCCGGAATGAAGATCCCTCTGGAGTCAACGAGGCTTCCCGGTTCGTCGCGGGGCTCACTGTGACAGAGCCCGGCCGGTTGGCCGATTGGACGAAAACCCGCGAGTGGATTGCTTATTCCAGCGCGATCAATCGAAAGTGGGAAAGGTTCAAAACCGCCCGCTTGGGGAAAATCCGTCCATGGGCCAAATCGCATTTGTCGGACTTCAATCCGACGACTGTTTTTTACCCGTTCAGCGGTCCCGATCTTGTTTACGTCCGGGAATTTTTCCCCAATGCGTCCACGTATATCCTCTGCGGTTTGGAGCCGGTCGGGAACCTGCCCTCGCCGCAAACCCTTCAACCGCTCAACGCCTCGCTTGGCTGGATGGAGATTTCAATGCGGACATTGATGGATGCCGGATATTTTGTCACCAAGGAGATGCGGGTCACCCTCAAGCAAAGCCCGTTGCAGGGAACGGTCCCGATCTTTTGCTTTATGTTGGCCCGCAACGGCGACCGCATCCTTTCAGCCCGGACCAGCGGAGACCATGCCGAGATCCGCTTCCTCGTGCCAGGGGATTCCCGGGTGCGAACGCTCCACTACTTTTCTTCAGACCTGAGCAACGGGGGCATGCGAAAAGGAAGTGCCCTCCTGCAATTACTCAGATCCTCCCGACCGGATGTCGCCTACCTCAAATCGGCCTCCTATTTGTTACACGAGAGCCAATTCTCCAATATCCGCGATCTGCTGCTCACGCAATGCCGGACGATTGTCCAGGACGATTCGGGCATCCCCCTTCGCTTTTTTGCTCCCGACCGCTGGCGGCGCTTCAACTTTGGACGTTATGTCGCCCCGCTCGATATATTTAAAAAATACGACCAGCCCGACCTGGCCACTTTCTATGCCGAACATCCCACGTCGCCGCTTCCGTTCGGCGCCGGCTATCATTGGGACCCGAAGTCGGCGAACCTGATGGTGTTCACCGCCACCGGTGGCCGGTAGAACAGTTGCCAGAAATCGCTTTTGCGCTGCTGGAGGGACCGGAGCCGTCCGGGCCGACTTTATCAAGGGACGAAACGGCGACCGTCCCTCCGCTATTGCGGAGATCTGTTTTGGCAGATGCCCTAAATCTCTTTCACGTAAATGCCGATCAGCGGGCGCGGATACGGAGTTGGCGATATGAAGTCGCTGACAAATCCGGATGCGGTGCGGAGTTCGACATGGCCGGCGTCCGCGCCGCCGTAAACGATCACCGCCCCCACCGGAGCGCGCAACGGATCGGTCAGCCGCAGCTTTTTAAAACCATACGTGCCGCAAAGTTCGTCCCCCGCCTGTTTGGCCCAGGGAGAAACGGGACGCTTCGTGACCAAGCCGGCACTCAGCAAGGCGTCTTTGACATAATGCCAGCAACGCCATGTCGGCTTCTTGAAAGCGTGCTGGGACGCAATCTTCGAGGCGAGGACCATGCGCGAATCATACCGGGGGGGCTCGGCGACCGGCGCGGGGCGCGGAACGAAAAGTGTGCGCAAGCGTTCTGCAAGAGAGGGAGAATCCGCTGGCGCATCGTTCGCCGCAAGCGGACCAGCCCACGAGCAAAAGCCGATCAGAAAAAATAAGGCGAAACGGTTCATCGTATTAATATTCGCGGGCCGGCTCACCATGCGCGGCCGCTGCGACAAGCAGATACTCTAGGGAGTCCAGCTGCTTTTGCAAGCCCGACCGCACTCCGAGGTTCGTTGAACTTCTTCTCCTGCAGCCACAAAGCCGCCATGACAAGTTGCCAGTGTATCGCTCGAGCGTTCGACGGCGATGAAAGGCTTATCAGCCTCGGCGAGCATGCCCGGATACCAACGCGTTGACCTTCTCCGCGTATAACGCCAATGGTTGCGCAGCCATTTTGTCGAATCACCCGGACGCCCGGATGATCACGGCAGTCGAGTTGTCGCGACCGGAGCGGCTGACAGCCTCCCGGACCAGGTGGTTGGCCTCATTTGCCCCATCGTCCAAAAGCCCGGGTAGCTGATCGTTGAAGAGGGCATCTGTGACGCCGTCGGTGCAGAGAAGAAAGCGGTCGCCGGGCTCGAAGCCTACTGCTCCGACCTGTGGATTGACGAACTGGTGTCCCGCTCCAAGGGCGGCCTGCAGCACATTGCGCCGGGGATGGTGTTTTGCTTCGCGCTCGTTCAATTGTCCGTTGCGGAATAGCCAGCCGACGTGAGTGTCATCGTTCGTCAGTTGTTTGATGCCGCCCGCCGAGGGAAGGTAGTAAATCCGGCTGTCGCCGATGTGTCCGAAATACATCCACTGCCGGGAGAACCAGCAGAGGCTCAACGTCGCACCCATTCCCGAGCATTCCTCGTAACAATCGCCAAGATAAAGAAGCGCTTTGTGAATCTCGGAAAACAGTTCCTCGATCACCTCAGTGAACCCGGACGAGATTCCGGAAGCTCTCTGCTTGAACAAAGGCGGAAGCATCTTCGTGATTTTATCTACCGTGATCCGGCTGGCAAATTCCCCCGCCATCGCGCCCCCCATCCCATCGCTGACAGCGAAAACGTAGTCCGCACCCTGCCCGCCGGCATCCCCGATTTTTCCCAAATACCTGATCTCCTGCGCGTCGATGGCGAGGCCGAGAAAAGAATCCTCGTTGTTCTTGCGGACGCGGCCGCGGTCGGTGTGGCCGGACCACGCCAGTTGGAAGGGACCGTCATCCGGGGGCGTGGGCATCTCGCCTGTGTGCGGCGCGGTCGTTCCGGTTGCGATGTCCGGCTCCGCCGGATGGGAGGCGTTGTCTCTAGCCGGCATGGGGGTCGTCAAGGATTGTGGCGAACTCGAAATCGATCAAGCAGAACCGTCCGTCTGACTGGCGGTAGGTGACATTGCGCATCTCCGCATCGTCGTGTCGGACCCCGAAGGCAAGGAGTTCGTTAAAAAGTTCGCGGCAGCGCTCGTCGTCCAAATGGTCCACCCTGCTCCCGCAGTTTGTGGTGACGATTTTCAAGTTTTCCGGATCGGCCTCGAGAAGCCGCGGCACAAACGGGCAGCCGCGTTCCTCGAGATGCTTGAGCACCTTTACTTCGGTGGCGAACCTCTCCTCAGCATTCGGTCCGCGGAATTGCTTATGGACACGCCCGTCATACCCGAGCCGTACGGTCGCCCGGAGCGTATCCTTGACCTGATTCATTACCGAAAAGCATGGGCACCAGCCCGCCGCATAGGCAAGCGGAGATTTTCGCTCTCAGGCTAGGGGCTGCTGGCGGAAGTCCCGGATCAGGCGCGCGTAGGTCTGCGATGGGTTGTCGCCGAGGTGATCGACGGCGATGCGGCGAAGCCCATTGGCATAATCAATGCGGTAAAGCCCAAATCGCGGCGTGAACGACCCCCACTCGTAGTTGTCGGTCAGCGACCAGTGAAGGTAGCCGAGGAGGGGAAGTTTTTCCGCCAGCATCCGGCGGACTTCTGCAAAATGGACCGTGAGGAACTCGCTGCGGGTGATGCGGTCTTTCCGGTTCGCGCCTGGCCGGTTGTCGGATTTCACACGTTGCGCCATGCCGTTCTCCGCAATGAGGATCCCCTTTCCCGGAAAGGCCCGAGAATAGTGGGAGCAGAAGGCACGCAGGCCTTCGGGGAGGATATGCCAGTCCCACCACTTGCTGGAGAGGCCGTCCATAAGATACCCGTGCAGGCTTCCGCTCGGAAATTCCAGATCGCTGAATGATGGGATCCGGAAGATGTGGCTCAGGAACGGATCATAATAATCCAAGCCGAGGTAATCGAGGACGCAGTCGCGCTTTGACCGGGCAGCTTCGGCGAGGAAAAAGCTGAATGCGCCGGTCGTGGCCGCGCGGCTCGCGAAGAAATTGGCAATACCTTGGACAGCCCGACCCGCCCACGCGAGCGGGTCGGCACGGAGTGGCAGATAGGCTTGCAACAGGGATTCCCTCATCGTTCCGGCCCGGGCCGCAAAGTAAACCGGGAGCGAGCCAGGAGGGATCCCATGCTCGCGAAGGCAGAGCAGGTCGAGGAGGATCTGCTCCGACCAATAGACATCGCTGCAAAAGGTGTTCATAGTCACCTGCGGAGAGGACCAGCCCCGCGATTCATAGAGATCGTGAATGGCGTTATATGCCCGGACGTGCGCGGCGAGGAGGCGGTTGTAGGCGCGTACGCCGACGGAAATTCCGGATTGCGGCCCACCAGGAAAATGGTGGTTCATGTAGGTGTTCAGGACGAGCATGTTCGGCTCGTTGATGGTCACATACCACTCGACCGGCTTTTGGCCCAGACGCCCGCACAAGCGTTCGTTCAGGCGCTCCAGCGTCCGAGAAACGAAGTTCCCGAACAGCTCCGGGGTCGAGTCATTGAGCCAGGCATCAACCCCGAGCCAGGCCGGATGCGTGAAGTGGTGGAGGGTGACAACCGGTTCGAGCCCCGCTTCCCGGCACGCGGCGATCCTGTCCGCATAGCCATCAATCGCCGCAAGGTCGAAATCCGGAGCGGGTCCGGTTTCCTGCAAATTGCCAGGCTGAACGCGCGCCCACTCGATGCTCAGACGGAAGGCGTTGAGCCCCATTCCGCGACAAAGCTCGAAGTCCTCCCGGTAGCGGTTCCAAAAATCTGTGGCGACACCCGTGCGAGCGACCTTGCCCGCGATTTCATGGGCTGCCCAGTTGTTCCTGGGCTCTCCCGGCCCGTTGAAGCCCCCTTCACATTGGTAGCCGGATGTGGCGACCCCGAGCAGAAACCCGGGCTTATACGCACGGTCTTTCTCAGTGTCGGAATCGCTCGGGGTCGTCATGCTCAAAAGCCTTCATTGTTCAGCGGTTCAGTATGCGGAGCCATCTTTTGCTGAAAACGGAATCACTGAACGCGGAACATTCTTCTACGAGGCAGCGATGCGCTTGCGCAGTGCCTTTTCGCGGAGTTTGGAAATCTTCACCGGCGGACGGTCCGGCGACTCCAAGACGATGCGGGCGATGTCACGTGCGGCGGAGGGGCTGCCAAGTGCGCGGGCATTTTCGGACATCGCGCGGATGCGCTCGGGATTGGACAAAAGCTTTTTGAGTTTGTGGGCGATCAGCGTCACCTCGGTGCATTTGATGGCTGCGCCCGCTTCGAGGAGGACATCGGAGTTGCGTTCCTCCTGCCCCCCGATCGGATCCAGGATCACCATCGGCAGCCCGCGCGCGAGCGCTTCCGCTGTCGTCATCCCGCCGGGCTTGCTCAGCAGGATCGTCGCCGCCCCCATGAAATCCGGCATCTCATTGGTGTAGCCAAAAACCCGGAAGTCATCCGGCCGGTCGCGGACAAGGTGGGTAACCGCATCCTTCAACTCCGAATTTTTCCCGCAGACAACGATGGCCTGAAAATCAAGATCGAGCTGGAGAAGGCGCCGCACCACGGCGGTTGCCGGACTCAGGCCGAGGGTTCCGCCAGCGACGAGCAGGGTCGGCCGGTCTGGACGCAATCCATGGCGGAGCAGCACGGCCGCTGCATCCACCGGCCTTTCAAACTCGGGCTCAACCGGGATACCGGTGACCTCGATATGGTCGCCGGGCAAGCCGAGCGCTTCCATGTGGATTTTGTCCTCCTCCTGCGCCACAAAATACCAGTCAAACGCCCGCGTGATCCAGAATGCGTGAAAGTGGAAATCCGTCACCACAATCCCGAGCCGCGCAGCGAGCTTCCCATTGAAGATCAGCCACGACAGGACGCCGGCTGGCATGAAGTGAGTGCAGAGGATGATGTCCGGCCGGAACTCCTTGACCAGGTTCATCAGCGGCAGCGCCTGCGGAAGGTCGATTGCCAGCCGCCCCTTGTCCGACACCCACGGTTCGTCGCTGGACTCATACCACCAGCCCAGAAACTCCGGCAGCATCGAGGAAAGCTTCGAATAAAGCGTCGAGTAAAGCTGCTTGTGCAGCACGTTCGTGTGGTCGAGCGAATCATCGGACAGGACCTCCTCGATGTCCGGACGGCTCCGCATCGCGCGGGCTAGCGCATCCGCCGCCTTGACGTGACCGGAGCCCACCGATGCCGAGAGAATGAGGACCCGCTTGCCCATGGATCTCCCCATATTGCAGGAAGACACTCCGTTCCTCAAGCACCATCGGAGAAGCCGTCTGGCCCGCCCGGGGCGCAGTTCCGAAAGTTGCTATCGGCATTGGCGCCTCAGGGAGCATATGCCCTGTCTACGAAGCGATCCCGCGCTGATGTTCTCAACGTGCATCGGAACATCCAATTCACTTCAGCCACATGTGATCAGCCCCGAACAATCTCATCGGGATGGGACTTTCTTGCATCGGACGGGCTTCCGTCGATCCCGCACAGAGTGAGAGCCGCCGCCACTGAAGTTGACTACACACGTCTCCCGGAGAACGATGCAGACCATGAAGGATACCAACAATCGCTCGATCGCTCGCTGGATTCACCTCATCTTTGCCGTGCCGCTAATCGGTTACATTTACGGACCGCCGTCGGAGACTTTACAATACCTCCCCTACTTCCGATTTATTTACTTCCCCATCGTTGCCACCTCGGGAATTTGGATATGGAAAGGCCATTTGGTTCGATGCCTTTTTTCGAGAACTTAACCCAAATGAAATCCCAACAACACCACGCAAACCGGCCGCCAAGGCCAATCCAGTGAAATTTCTTTCCCGCAGCCTCCTCGCGACATCGATTGCGTCACTGTTTCGCTCTGTCGTCATTACGCTCGCCTTCGTGGCATGCGGATGTTGCTGCGCGGGAGATTTGAGGGCTGCCGAGCTGACGTCGGTTGGCGAACCGCTTTTTCATGAAGCGACTAATGAATTCAAGACTATGAAGTCCACCCTGTATCAGCACAACACGGTGGTGGATCGGAACACAGGAAACTACCGTTACGATTGCGTCGGTTTCGTGTCCTATGCGCTCAGGCAGGCGGCGCCGGAGGCGTGGGCCACAGTAGTCAAAGTCACAGGCATCGCCAAGGGGCGCATTCCGAGCCCGCCGCGGTATCGGGCGTTCTTGGCTGGCTTGGCCAAAATCCCGCAGCCAGGGTGGCAGGCGGTCAGAAAAGTCTCAGAGATGCGCCGCGGTGACGTGGTAGCGTGGGAGCACAAGACAGCAACCGCTGTCGGGCACGCCTTGATCATTGGCAGCGATCCGGTGCCCGGACCGGACGGATCTTGGTTGGTCGAGGTGTATGACTCGACGTCGTCACCGCACACGGATGATTCGCGGCCCGATGACGAGCGGGCTCAGGTGTTGGCATCCTCGGGCCGGCGCAGCGGTCTCGGCCACGGCATCATGTTGCTCGTCGCTGATCCAGTCAGCGGTGCTCTCACTGGGTTTCGCTGGAGCGTGAAGGCCCGCGCCATCACCGTTCCCATCGCCGCCGGGCGGCCTGCCTCATAAAGCAAAATGACGTGCAAAACACACTTCATTGCGGAGTGAGCCATGCTGCGCGATCCGGAAAAAGCATACGCTCAGGCAGCCGGTGTGGAAGGGCCTTGGACCGGTGCGGCCGGGCTTGAGGGCGAAGAAGCAGGGGCCGGAGGAGCCTCGGGGGGAGCCTTTTCCGACGGGATTGCCTGGAGCGCTTTCATGGTCCAGGGTTCAGTGCGGCCAGCCATCTTGGCCCGGGTTTCCTTGACGTAACCGGGGGAGATCGGAGGGGCGGCATTCCCCCACTCCGATCGTATGTAGGTGAGGACCGAGGCGATCTGCTCATCCGTGAGCTGGCTCCAAGTCGGCATCGCATTATTGAAGGATGCCCCCTTGACAAGGACCAGTCCCTGGAGGCCCTTGAGGAGAATCTCCACGAGATGGTTGTCTCCGTGCCAGTCCACACCCTGAACCCATTCGCTGCCGGCCAGCGGAGGGAATTGTCCGGCGATGCCGAGCCCGGTCGTCTGGTGGCAGACAACGCAATTTCGGGTATAGACGCGCTTGCCCACGACTTTGGGATCCACAGGGCCTGATTGCTCCGCGGCTCCCCCACCTGCCCAGGCAGTCTGCGAAGGATCGAAAACATCCGCTCGGAAGCCTCCACTGTTGTAGGCGAGATAAAGCCCAGCCCAGAAGATGATGCAGAAAAAGACCGTGATGAGCCAGAGCGGCACAGGCTCGAACCCGGAGCGCGGTTCGGAGTGCTCGCGCAGAATCGACCCATGCACCCCGGCGATGTTAATTTCACTTGCCGGTGCGTTTTTGTTGAAACCCTCTTCGGGCGATGGGGAGGGAGAAGACACGGGGATTACTTCTTGACCGGCGGCAACGGGGCTTCCGGAAGCGGGTAGTTTCGTTTCAGGGAGAGCAGGTAGGCAACGAGCGCCTTGGCATCATCGGTGGGAACGACCTCAAAGCCGGAGGGAGGGGCATGCGGTCCCGTGAGTCCTTGCACGGCGTCCTCTGATGGCTGGCCCTGGATTTGTTGTAATTTGTAAAGGAAGCGGTGGGAAGGCTCGATCGACCACTCGGTGACCGAACGAGCATCGTAAAGATGCCTGTGAAGCCAGTTGGCTTCGGTCTGCCGGAGGCCGATGTTCGTCAGATCGGGGCCGGTGCGCATGGTTCCGAGGAACACCGGCTGGAAGCGGAGGTAATCGCGCGGCACGGTCCGGCGCGGGCCAAGGCCTTTCTCAATATCCGTCGAAAGCGGTGCGGGTCGCACCTGCTGGCTGTGACAATAGATGCAACCATTGGCTGCATAGACCCGCTGTCCGGCCACGCCCAGCCCCGAGAGAGATGGCGGAAAATTCCCTCCCGTGTCCTCGTCCGGCACCGTTTGCAGATGCCCGAGAGCGATGTAGGTATAGACAACGAGCCCCAGCCATGCCGAGGTGAACGCGACCAATATGCCAACAAAAATAATTGGAAGCTTATTCATGCGGCGGTGGTCTGCGACGGGTTTTCAGCAGGTGTGGCTAAGAGTGCGGGACCTTCGCGGCGGGGTCCGGCTTTCAGAAGCATCAGAACGAATAGCGACGCAAAGACCAGGTGCCCGGCGAGGAGCAGAACCCCGGAGATTCCGCGCAGCCAGCGGAATGGCGTAGCGAAGTCCAGCGAGCTCCGGAATGAAACGGTCGGGTCGTATAGCGCCACCCCCTGAAGGATGCCGCCGACAGTGAGTGATCCGACCATGAGCAGGATACCGATTGCAACGAGCCAGAAATGCCAGCGAATCATCGTTGCCGACGGCCATTCCCATCCGACAAGGCGCGGAACAATGTAGTAGATGGCACCAAACATCATCATCGAAAAAAATCCGTAG
Source organism: uncultured Chthoniobacter sp. (assembly GCA_964605515.1). Classification (GTDB taxonomy): domain Bacteria; phylum Verrucomicrobiota; class Verrucomicrobiia; order Chthoniobacterales; family Terrimicrobiaceae; genus QYQL01. The sequence goes on along the minus strand of CAZSDC010000028.1, from coordinate 12,008 downwards.
AGGCCGAGATGCGCGTGGCCGATCGTGTAGTCGGTGAAGTGGGTGAGTGTGTTGACCGAGGGAATCGCCATGGAGATGCCCTGCAGGCTCACCACCGTGTAGGCCAATGCCCCGAACACCGTGAACCGGAGGGTCGGACTCCATTTCAATGCCTCGAAGTGTCCGCTCATCGTCATGTGGTAGTTGATCGCCACGGTCACCACCGGAATAAACATCATCACGCTGGCCACCACGCTCGTGCTGATCATCCACGCCGGGAATGGTCCGCCAATCAGGTGGTGCATGCCGCTCCAGTTGGAGAATAGCGCCAGGGTCCAGAATCCCAGGATGCTCAGATAGTAGCTGTGGATCGGGCGTCCGATGACTTTCGGGATCAGGTAATACGCGCTCGCCAGGCCGATGGGCGTGAACCAGAGCCCGAGAATGTTGTGCGCAAACCACCAGTTCACCGCTCCCTGAGCGGACCCCTGGATCGGCTGCCAGACCAGGAGGATGTTTGCCGTGGCATACATCCACGGGAACCACAGGAACGCGGCAAGCAGATACCACTGCGAGACATAGATGTGTCCGGGTTTGCGAAACCTGAATATAATAACCGCCCACACCCCGATGCAGGCGTAAGCGACGAAGAGGATCGGTGTCGCGTAGCCAGGGAACTCGAGCCACTCGATCGAGCGGCTGTCGCCGGCAAGAATTCCCAGCACACCAACAAGAACGCCGAGATTCCAAAAGATCGCGGCGCTGACAAGGAGCTTCGTGTGCATCAAGGAAACCCTCGAGAGTCGCGCCATCAGCCAGATTCCGGTTCCGATCCCCGCTTGGGATGCCCAGCCATAAATAACCGAGTTCAAATGTGCGGGACGAATCCTCCCGAACGTCAGGAAACCCAGCGAGTCGAGGAGTCCGGGATGCGTCATCTTCCACGCGGCCAGCAGCCCGAGCACCGACCCGAACAGCAGCCAGAAAACGGCGGACCCGAAAAACAGCAGAACCGGACCACGGGTCGAGGCATCGATCTCCGCTCGCTCGAGGAAAGCCAGGGTGTCCGGTTCGGTGGCCGGATGGATGGATGAGAGCAGGCTGCTCGGCTTCATTTGCGGGGCGGAAATCTGTCGGTCGGCGTTCCGGGCGGTTCGTCGCGGTCAAAAATTGTGAGCGCAGCCTCCCGGAGATTGCGGAACTGCCCGCGCTTGGTGGCCCAGCAGAACGCCGCGAGGGCGCTTCCGCTCAAGAACACCAGTCCGCCCAGGATAAGGATCAGTCCGGCTGTCATGGCTTGGCGGGAGAGCGACCCTCTGTCGGTGCGGGGGGTGGCGGAGTAGCGGCCGGATAAGCGGCGTGAGGTTTTGCACTATTGATATCGGAAACCACCAGCTTCATGGCCTCGGTGATGGGAATCTGCACGCTACCCTTCGCGCGGTCCGCCCACGCGCAGGATTCCAGCTTTCGCTCACCGCCTCGAGTTTTGGACTCGTCGCTTGAATCTGCGCATGGCACGCCATGCAGGTCTGGGTCGTGGGAATATTGGAATGGGAGGCCGCTTCAGCACAGCTATGAGAATACCAGCAATCCAACGCCAACCGCTTCACGTGGACCGCATGGGAAAACGGAACCGGCTGGGTGGGCATGTAGCCAAGGCGGGTGTATTTAGGCGTGAAGTAATACCAGACCCATCCCGCGACAGCCGCTCCCACCACGTCAACGCATATCCCAACGTTGAGAGGGATCCAGTTGGTCCATTGTGGGAAAAAGTTGGCCATGGATCACAGCCCTAGCGAACCGTGGCCGCAGGGGGAAATCTGCGCCGATCGGAATGACCGCAGGCCGTATAATTGAATATTTTTTAAGCAGATCAGCAATAAGTGCACGGGAAAAATAACCCATTAGGCTGCAAAATTCTGGTCGCGGCTGTCAACAGAATCGGTAACATTTCGCTTCCCATGAAAATTCGCCTCCTTTTCGCAGCTCTGGCGCTTGCTGTGCCGCTCCTGTTTTCCGCCGAGAAAGCCCAACCGGAGCTGCCGACCACCACCCTTATGATCGGCCAGACAAGCGTCAAGGCTGAGGTGGCGGACAATGATGCGGAGCGATCCTCGGGGCTGATGTTTCGTGAATCGCTCGCGCCGGACTCCGGCATGCTCTTCGTCATGCCCTCCGTCGCTCCCGCGACGTTCTGGATGAAGAACACACTCATCCCGCTCTCGATTGCCTTTCTGGACGAGCACGGAACGATCATGGAGATCCACGACATGGAACCCAAAAGCGAAAAGACCGTCCGGAGCACCTTTCCCCGAATCGCCTATGCTCTCGAAATGCAACAGGGTTGGTTCGGAAAAAAGAACATCTGGCCAGGCGAGAAAGTTTCAGGGCTTCCCCCTCCCCTCCGACAATAGCTCTCCCCATCACCAGGTCTCCCGATGAATTGTGTATTTGGAACCAACGATACGACAGTCGTAAAACACGGTGTTTTCTGGCGCAGCGAGGGCGGGCGATTTTCATCCTGCTCTCGAAGATTTGATTTGGGCTAATTTCCTTGCCGCCCTAGAAGGTCGTGAGATAGCCTTGTCCGATCTGCCAATCAAAATGGAAGGGTGGCTGAGTCCGGTTGAAGGCACTCGACTCGAAATCGAGCGTAGGGTTAAACCTACCGTGGGTTCGAATCCCACCCCTTCCGCCATTTTCTTGCAATGTCTTGAAAATGAGGTAAGTCTTTGAATATCAGGAGTCGAAAAGTCGCTATGGCACACAAAAATGTCACACAAAGCCGACTGATTCCCATGCCTCGCCAGACTGGTTTGCTCTGCCGAAAAGGGCGTTTCTATATCAATATCCGTGTCCCGAAGGAACTACGTCCGCTCTACGGGAAAACGGAAATCATTCGGAAGGCTCTTGGCACTTCGGATTATCGCGAGGCAGTTCGAGAAGCCCGTTATCGGGCATTTGAGGCGGAGACCGATTTTGAGGCCAAGCGGAAGAATTTGTGCGCAAGAACAACTGCGGCTGAGAGGGAAATACTTCACCAATTGAGCGACCGCGAAGCGCACGACCTTGTTTTCCGATTTTTGATCGATCTTGAAAAAACGACGGAAGAATGGTGGCAGCAAGACGGCAGCCAATTTGATGAGTCAGACAGAGACGAATCCTTGGACACGCTCAGAACGGATGAGGTGGTTTACAGTGGGGGTAGCAAGCACTACGCCCCGGAAGACGGAAGTGCAGAGTTGGATTCCTTTTTGAAGTCTGCGGGATTGGAATGCCCGAAGGGTAGTCCCTCCTATCAAAAACTGCGTCCGCTTTTCCGCTTGGCGAGGCTTGAGAATATCAAGCGCACAATTGACCGTTTGAACATGAAGGGAGTTCAGGTGCATCAGCCGATTTTTCAAAATGTATTTGCACACACAAGTCTTGCGAAAAAGAAAATCACCCTTGCGGAATTGGTCGAGAGCCACCAGCAGGCACTTCGGGAAGCGAAAAATACGGAAGGGACACTCAAAACCTATCTGGTGCCAGCTCGTTTGCTTTGTGAAGTCCTGGGCGAGAACACCGTTCTTGATGAAATTTCAACTGAGGATGCTGACAGACTTCTGAAATTACTCCGTCGCGCCCCCGCGAACGCTACGAAGATTTATCGGGGAATGACACTCGAACAGGCAATCGCCGCTGCCGACCGGAAAAACAAGCAAGGCCGTCTATCTCCCAAGACCTTGGAGAACTACTTCAACAACATCAGCAGTATTTTCAATTTCGCGGTTCAGAGGAAAATGCTTTCAGAAAATCCGTTCAGAGATCGTTGGCTGCGGGCGGCATTCAAGGAAGATGAGGGTGCAGGTGACAAGGTTCACTTTTCGACAGACGAACTAAACCAACTTTTCAATGCCCCGCTTTACAAGGGCTGTGTGGATGATTGTATGGGGTTCGCCAAGGAAGGCTCCAATCACCCCCGCCGAGGTCGCTTCTGGGTGCCTCTACTTTCTTTGTTCCATGGACTGCGCTGCAATGAGGCTGCCCAGCTTTACACTGAGGACATTGGTGAGATTGAAGGGATTCCCTATTTTGAAATCCGAGCGACTCGCGAAGATGGATCAAAATGCGACAAACACCTGAAAACGAAGCAGAGCAAGCGACGGGTTCCTATTCATCCAGAATTGCTGAAAATGGGTTTCCTTGATTTTGTTCGCACCCGACGTAAGGACAAAACTTTTCACCGCCTTTTTCCAGAATTGCCGAATAGCCCTACTGGCTATTTCAGTAATCCGTTTTCAAAATGGTTCGGGCGGTTCAAGACGATTGCCTTGGGGACTGATTGCAAGGCAACTTTCCACAGTTTTCGTCATCATTTTTGCACCGCACTGAACGTCGCAAGAGTCTCACCCAAGGAGATTGATATGTTGGGAGGTTGGCAGGTTGGCAGGCAAAGCTCGGCGAAGATATATGATCGCCCAAGTATGGAGCGGCTTTTTTCCTGCATCGAGCAAGTTCAATATCCAGGTCTTGATTTATCGCACCTCTATGCCCCCGCCGATTGCGGCGGCTAGATCAGAGGAGTTTTTCTCAAAATCCGCCGCATTGCCGCCACGGGATCGCTTCCCAGAACTCGCATGTAGTCAATGAACTGGACCACATCCAGCTTCCGCTCTCCCGCCTCGACCTTGGCGACAAGTGATTGCGGTCTCCCCAGCTTTTTGGCGAGTTGCTCCTGCGTCCATCCCCGCTTGCCTCGCGCATCCCGGAGAATTTGCAACACGGCCTCCCATTCCGCCGTGTAGAGCGATTTTGTCAGGCGTTTTTTCAACGCCGCTATTTACCCCAGAAACCGGATTATCCGATTTTCTGGATATTTGTATTGGCGACAAAAAAACCGCCTTCTATAAAAAGAAGGTCTCCCCAGTTGAATATGCAAATCTTTCTCTATCAGAACGAACAGCAGATTGGCCCATTCGATGAAAATCAGATTCGGAGCATGGTTTCCGCTGGCACCATCTCTCAGACAGATATGGGATGGCACGAGGGACTGGCAGAGTGGCAGCCGCTGAATGCCATTCTTTCCTTTGTTACGCCGCCACCGCCTCCTATCTCCGCTCCGCAGCCGCCCCCGATGAATCCGCAGTTGCCAGAAGCAAAATCCGTAGGGGAGAAAAAGAAAACAGGGTGTGCGGCAAAGGGATGTCTCGTGTTGGTCATTTTCTTTGTCGGCGCAATTCTTCTATCTGTAGTTAGCAAGAATGCTTCGTCACCTTCTACCGGACTTTCCACTGTTACTATTCCCCCTGCTGCTCGACCGGAAAAAAGCACGGGGGCATCAAACCCTACAGTCGGACCAGCAACAACCGATACAGCCAAAAGCCAACCTAGTCCTGTCGCCTTGACCGTTCAGGCAATAGCAGCAAATCAAAACCTTTGGCCAAAAGCGGTCACATTAAAGGAGAATGTCGAGATTCCTCTTGTTGCACCTGGCAAGGCTGCGGCGGGGAACATGACACTCCGAGCGAATTCAAACTTGGAACTCATCTCAGTGGCAGCAGACGGGAGGCTCGACGTTATGTGGAATGGCATTTCAGCAAAGGTCCCCGCAGCAAAAACCGACATTGTTGAAGCGGTGACTCAAATACAGAAAAAAGCGGCGGAACTGAAAGCAGTGGAAAATGCCCGAAAAGCGGCAGAAGATGCGAAGCCGAAACCAACCCAAGCGGAAGCTAACGCCTTTGTTGGCCTCAAGGAACAAGAGTTAATCAGCAGACTCGGCCAACCTATTCGTGTGAGGAATGAAACAAGCCCCGATGGCCCCTTTAAGATGCTTATTTTTTCCGAAACGAAAGGAAAGGAGACATTTTTTACGATCCTCGCAAGCGATGGAGTTGTGTCTGATGGATATTACCGTGGGGTTCTATTTTCAAAATCGACGCTAGATCGAGAGGCGATCAAAAAAGAGATCGGACCTCAACCTGCTGTCGATCCGTGGGACAAAAGCGTGCCCATGGTGAAGCGATACCTTGAAACTCGGCTGAAAGACCCAAAATCAACAGAATACATCGAGTGGTCCGATCTAAAAATAATGCCTTACGAAAACCGTCAAGCATGGGCTGTTTTTGTAAAATATCGCAGCAAGAACTCATTCGGGGGCTATGCCATCGAAGGTGGCATTGCATACATTCGTCAAAACGAAGTCGTTGGATTCAAGTCCTCAACGGATCAAAACTAGATTTTGCACTACACTTGTATCCTTAAGGTGTATTCAAAGAATCGTTGACTGATTTTTCTGAGGTTTTCTCTGTTTTAATAAGGACGAAATATATTTGGATGTGTATTCACGAATATATTTGATTAAATGAACACAGTTTGATACTTTTGTTTATGAATAGAACAAAAGTGCCCGTAGTGATTCTCGTTCGCGTCTCCACCGTAAAGCAAGAAACTGACCGACAGATTTCAGAATTACAGACTTACGCTGCCAATAAAGATTATGAGGTGAAGGAGATTTGCACCGAGACAATCTCAGGCTCCGCCGCTGAAGCCGACCGCCAAGGGTTGTGCCGCGTGGAAAAATTGGCCAAGGAGGGAGCAATCAAAAAGGTGCTTGTTCATGAGATTTCCCGTCTTGCCCGAAAAAATAGCGTGGTTCATAAGTTCGTTGAAACCTTGGAAGAGTGCGGCGTGTCCCTCTACTGGCACGCGCAGGGGATTGAAACCTTGCTTCCTTCAGGGAAACGGAATCCGGCAGCGGGAATCATGCTTGCCTTGCTTTCGGAAATGGCTCGGAGTGAAGTCGAGGTTTTGAAGGAACGTATCAAATCCGGTCTGGCCGAGGCAAAACGCAAGGGCGTAAAACTCGGAAGACCATCGGGCACAAAAGTCATCAAGTCAGTATTGCTTAAAAAGCATAGCGATATTTTGCGATTGCTGAAAGCGGGGCAGTCGATTCGGAATACAGCTAAAATCACCGGAAAAGGTGCATCGACTGTTCAACGCATAAAGGAAATTGCTGCATAATGTTCAATAATGTTGACGAACCGAGGCGGTTTGTTAAGCATTAGCATGTTTAAGACGAAGGCGAGCCGAACAAAGCAAGCATTAGATTCACTGTTAGGTCATTTGCGGCAGGGATGCCACAAGATTGAACCCGTTGGACGGTTCAGGAGGGCGGTTGCGGAAATTGAAAGATTTGATCTTTTGGCGATCCCCAAGATCGAGCAAAGAAATCGGTCGGAAATGCTTTTTGCTGAGATAGAGGTGGTCAACCGATTGGAGGTTATTTTGAAACTGTTGCAAAACGCTGGGATCGTGACGCGCCTGATCAAACGCGACCATTATCAATTCCTTTTCAATGAAGCATACTTTCCATTCCGCCTGCTTACGACCAGTGAGGAAGCATGGTTTTCTTCCTTGGTTCAACGGTCCTCTTGCATGGATACGATCATCACCATTGCGACTGCTGCGAAAAACATGGGAATGAAATGGCTTCCTGCTCGGGGCGGGTTTGAAATTCTGGAAACTGGCAAAGTGCGCCGAGTGGCCAGTGAAGAGGAGGTTTTTGAAATCACGAAACTCCCCTATGCTGCCCCGGAGGAAAGGAACACGGGGCCAATTTTTTCAATGGTGCAGTCGGGGCTTCCATTGCCAATGACTCGTGATGATCTCCGCGCCTGGGTCAACTCAGTGCCGTGGACAGATACCATGTGCGGGGGTGAGGCCCACCAGTTCACTTTCAGAACCTCCGTTGATGAACGAGAATTTATCCGCGTATCGGAGATGATTCGCGAATTTGGATATGACGGACGCTACCACAGGATGAAATGGCGGTATCTCGATCTGGACGGAATGTTCTATTTTTCCTGCGGCGGGATGCACGAGACGACTTACGTTTTGAATCGCAAGAGGCTGTTGCAACCAGAGACGGTTTGGGCGAGAAACCCGGAACCGTGGGTTTGTCTTCGATAGCGATCCCCAAACCGGAGCTTGATAAAAGCGATGCCTTCAAAAGCCACAGAAGCCCAAGCAACGCGCAGGAGGGTAAGGCTCCCCTCTACCGCAGAAAAAGCCCGTGGTGAGGCTCCTGTGCGCCGGAATATCCACCGTATAACGATGTCCCCGGAGAAAAAGCAGACCGGAAGACGATCTAAGCTTCTGGACAAGAGCAGAATGAATCGGCTTTACGATGCCCTGATCGCTGGGAATACGATTCTAAACGCGTGTGCCATGGCTGGAATCAGTGAACCGACTTTTTTCCGTTGGCGGCGAGAGGCAAAATTCGCCCCAGCGGGGCACCAGTTACGTGAGTTTCAACAGTCGCTTAAAAGGGCAATGGCCATTGCGGAGCACAGAAATGTCGTTCTTATTCAAAAAGCGGTGTCTGAGCACTGGCAGGCCGCTGCGTGGTGGCTCGAAAGACGTTACCCGAAGGACTGGGGCAGGAAGGGGCGCATGTCACTTGGCGGGGATGCCCCTCCTATCTTGAATGCGCAGCCTGCCAAGAAAACGCGATCATCCGGCGAGGGATTGCCCGCCATGAAAAACCTCGTGAAACGGTTGTCCTCATCAAAAACATGATCGCCCGGATCCAACAATATGGAATGACGGTTGAATTTGACGGAGCGGAATGGACGGGCGACGAGCATCTCGTATCTTTGTGCCGGATGCTTCAGGAATTGCTTCCGTTCGCCTACTACCCCGACCGAGTGAAAGAGATCGCTCCGCTGGTCGCCAGCCAGCTTGACGATGCCACAATGGAATTTTCAGGAGAGCCTCCGCCGAAACCGGATGTAGAAGGCCAAATTATTTATTGAGCATGAAGGAGACCGAGTTCCTTCAACTGCGCATGAGATGTAAACAGGAATCAGGGCTGCTGTGATGAACGCTGCTTGCGTCTGTTCCTACATCCAAGAAGGAAACCGACTCCCGTTTGCTGCATGTTTGTCAAAGCCTGCCGATAAGGGGGGGTGACGGAATATCTCCGATTTGAACTTCGCAATATGCCTTGTCTCACCAATCGAGCGAGTTCTGCTCGGAAGATGCCTCCCAACGGGATTCCAGGACCCACTACGAGGGAATCGTTGCTGGTGAGAATTTGCAAAAGCGCAAATGCCTTTTCGGGGTCTTGCACGGCGGATTGGACATCACCGATCAATTTCAGAACCGTGTGTTGTCCGTCAGGGGCGGAAGATTGAAGCCGGAAGTGCCGGAGCACCTCGTTGACCCGCTCTGCTGAAATCGAGGCAAGCCTCCCCACAAGAGGCAACACGCCCTCTATCGTGGCAAAGGTATGCCCTCCTGTGTCGAGTCTGAACGGCCTGCGACCGCTCAATAGGTGGGTAATTTCAAAGCGGACCCTCCGATTCGTCTTGGCGTATATTTTCAGAGTCTCACCTACACGGGTCGTCAAACGGAGTCGGCGCGAGTTCTCGTGCCCATCTATTTCCACCGATAACGTGAAGTCCCGAGCATCCACGGATGATGCCGCAAACGATTCCAACATTGGATGCAGCGCAAGAACGGTTCCAATGGGATCATCGGAGTAGAACTCCCAGTAGGTTTCGACAGATAGGACACTGAAGGGAGACTCTGCCGACCTCTCTATTCTCACGTTTGCATGTTCAGTCGCACGACGAAGATCATCACGAACCTCCGCGACGGCTCCTGTCAGATAGGCTTGCAGATGCCGCTGCCAGAATCTCGGAAGCGCAAAAAGGCTCCAATGGCGATTATCAGGAACCCAATTATCCGAGTCGATCAAAGCAAACTCCCCATCAACATTGAGGGATGGCTCAGCCTCATATAGAACATGCTCGAAACGAGGTCTTTCCAGTAAGAGACGGCTGATCGGTCTTGGAAACTGCTGGTGCCGGACAAATCGCGTGGGATTCAACGAAAGAAGAGCATTCAGAGTCCAAGTTGAACTTGGTGGCCTGGGATTTCGTATCTCTAACAAGCCGCTGAACAATGGAGGGGGAAGCGGCTGATTCCCTGTGACCCGCTGCCTGATGAGCTGATCGAGGAATGGTGGTCTCCCATTGCGCTGGCGGGTGAATATGCGACCGAAGGCAGCCGGATCAAATCTGGGGTCGGAAGGCGGTGAGCCGAGGTAATGCAGAAAATTTTGAATATCTCCCGGATCATCGGAAATACTGCCGACATGAACCATTACCTCCATTTTGTCCTGCCGTGCTGTTCTCGCTGAAACGACGTGCTCAAAGTTCAGTGCTGGAAGGAATCTCCGGAACATGCGAAGCGGCTTTTATATATCCGGCAAATTTTCTTGCCAATGAATCAGTTTTTGTCACACATATATAAGCCACATCGCACACATGCGCGATCTATCGACATCTGATTATCAGTAACTTATGGAAGGCGGGAGGTAATCCCACCCCTTCCGCCATGTCCCTCAACCGCCCGCAAGCCCTGATAAATACAGGGTGTATTTTTGGCGTGACGCCAAAAAGGGCGATTTTAAAACAGGTGGTCCTGAAAGTGATCCTTTTCGGAAGGGAAAACCACAATTCGTTCGAAGGCAGACACAAGGAGGGTAATACCCCTCCTCTGCCCTGTAACGGTGGTTCGGGAGAATCGGTAGAATTTCTGCAAAACCCGAAAGGACCAGCATGCAGAATCACCTCACGATCACCGCAACCGCCCACCGGTTCCTCCGCAGCCGCGCGAGGAGCCAGGAATTCCGGAACTTCCTGGATCTTCTCTGGGCGACAGGTGCCCGCCCCGCCGACCTCCTCGCACTGAGCGCGGAGAATATCGACTGGGCCACGAAGCGCTTGATTTTTGTTCCCGGGAAACGGAAACCCTCCGGTCCCGCAGTGAAGACTCCGATCGATAGTCGGCTCGAAAGTCTCCTCGGAAGGCTTCCGGGCGCGGGAAGATTTTTCCCTCATCTCGATTCAAGGACCGTGACACGGGAGTTTGCGTATTTTTCGAAGGCTTTCCGCGGCTTCGGGCCAATCACAGCACACTCCTACCGGGCCTCTGTTGTTCTCTCGGCTCATGAAGGGGGCAATCGCCTGAACCGACAGCCGGATCGCTCCGAGATGCGGGTCGTCATGGCTCACGAAACGTTCCCAAGACAGGCGGGTCACGGCACCGCTCCGCGTGGTGAACACAAGCTGGCGCGTGAGAATTCCCTGCCGCATGTCGAGAGACCGTCGGTATTCAGAAACTTGGGAAGAATGGAGATCGAGCGGTTCGCCATCCACCTCGATGAGGATCTCCAGCCAATTCGCGGTGTTCACCATGGAGTTCACGAAATCCGGGAACGCCTTCCGCTTCCATGGATACGCCTGCTGCTCCTTGACGTAGATGCCACCGATGTAGCAGCCCGAAAGTGTCGGCTCGCCGCCGAATCCCTCCTCAAAATTTCCCCTCGTCCCCATATACTCGTTGGCCAGGGAAAAAAGCGCCTCGGCAATTTCATTGCGCTCTGGTCGGAACTGCTCCTCGGTGATGTGCCACGGCTCGATGGCAGCAACCCGGTGCTGGGACATTTTGTCTGTATCGCTCATATTTATTCGATCTATTCCAAATGGAGCGCGATCATTTGGTGGCAGGTGAATTCGCCGAGTTGCAGGCGAAGTGCCCCGCCTTGTTGGACAAACTCCACCGCTTGCCCCTGCGGCTCGATGGTCACGCGGGAGATCCGGGGCAGGTTCGCCAATGTGACGCTGATGTCATGCAAGGGGAGAAGGTCCTCGATGACTTCGATCGTGAGGCCGGTTGTCGAAACCGTCCCACCGCTCAAGCTCATGGCTCCTCCCCGGCTGATGGTGTTGGCGTAGAGCAGATGCAGGATGTATCGCCGCTCGGCAGCCTGGTAGTTCAGGGACACCCTTGCCGTCGAGGGCAGGTTGGTTTTCAAGGTGGCTGAGGGGCCGAGAAGGCGACCAGATCAAGCTCTGCCGCGCACATGGCGCGGGCGTGGGCATAGGAAATCGAATGGACACCGCCCCGGCTGGGCCCGGTGGGGCCGCAACCAATGATGGCAGCGCGCATGTTACTTCCCTCCTTTCCAGTCG
>CAZSDC010000027.1:0-26433 GCA_964605515.1 uncultured Chthoniobacter sp. | reverse complement strand
TGATCCGCGCGATTGTCATGCAGGCGTATTACCGCTACGGCGTCCGCAGGATCTACGGCATCCCCTATGGTTTCGAGGGACTGATCCCGGAATATGGGCACGCGATTGTGAACCTGACGCCCGAGGCGGTTGCCAACATCCACGAGTTCGGCGGGACATGGCTCGGCACCTCGCGTGGACCGCAGGACGTCCTCCGCATGGTGGACCGGCTGCAGGAACTTGATATCAACATCCTATTCGTCATCGGCGGTGACGGCAGCCAGCGCGGGGCGCTGGCCATCGAGAAGGAAGCCCGGCGGCGCGGGGCAAAGCTGGCGGTGGTCGGAGTGCCGAAGACCATCGACAACGACATGATCTACATGGACAAGAGCTTCGGCTACGAGACCGCCGCAGCAGAAGCCGTGGAGGCCGTGCATGCCGCCCACACCGAGGCCCGCAGCGCCCGCGGCGGGATCGGTCTTGTCAAACTCATGGGCCGCCATTCCGGCTTCATCGCCTGCGCCGCGACCCTCGCCAGCGGCGAGGTCAACGCGGTCCTGATTCCCGAGGTCCCGTTTGCCCTGGATGGCCCGCATGGATTTCTCGAGGTCATCCGCCAGCGGGTGCTTTCGCGCGGGCACGTGGTGATCATCACAGCCGAGGGCGCCGGCCAGGAACATCTCGGCTCCAGCGGCGAGACCGACGCTTCCGGCAATCTCCGGCTCGGCGATATCGGGCATTTTTTGAAGGAAAAGCTCACCGAGCATTTCAAAAAATGCGGAACGGCGCTGACCCTGAAGTATATCGACCCGAGCTACATGATCCGGAGCGTGCCGGCCATGCCGCAGGACCGGATTTACTGCATGCGGCTAGGCCAGGCAGCGGTGCATGCGGGGATGGCGGGCAAGACCGGGCTCATCGTCGCGCGCTGGCACCAAGTCTATGTCCATGTTCCGATCTCCGTGGCCACGTCTGCGCGACGGACCGTGGACCCGCGCCACGACATCTGGCTCTCCGTTCTGGAATCGACCGGGCAGCCACCGAGATACTACTGAGCCATCCGCTTCAATGGGCGAGCAGTTCCAGCCGCATCGGACGCCCCACGCTCTCCACGTAGGGGATCGCCCGCGAAAACCGGCCCGTGAGAAGACCGGGCCGTTGAAGTTCGAGCACGGCGCTGTAGTAATACCATTCGCCCTGTGCGATGAGCAGGTAGGCAAGCGCGCCACTGGCCACCCCGTGCACCGTGTAGCCCCCGATGGTTCCTGTGATCTTCCGCCCGGTTTGGGTGAAGGATGCATGCCCCCAGTCGTTGCTGGTCCAGTTTCCTGTGACATTGATCGCCGCCGGCTCGGATTGGTCCGAGAGCCAATTGTCCCCGGTCTTGTTGTTCCGGTTGTAGCGCGCGTCGTTGAACTCGGTCACATACGAACACCCGGAAAGCGTGGCGAGAACCAGGAGCAGCCCGGCAATCTTTCTCATCTCAATAAACAATTTTGTCCAAGTGGATCGGGAGGGCATCCTTTTTCGAGAACGGGATGCGGGACGAATACGCGCCGTCCACGACCTCGGAGTTCCTGCGCGTCAGGATCATCGTGTGCCCAACCCAGTCGTCGTCCACGAGCAGAAGATAGGCGTTCCTGCCTGCCGCGATGCCTTTGACCTTCAAATACGAAATCGCGCCCGTGATTTTTCCGTCACGCTGTTTGAGAACAACCGCTCCCCAGTCCGGGGAATAATACACCCCTTCGAAATTGGACTTGGTGCGCCCCTTGTCGTTGGCCTGCAGCCACGCCTGGGCCGCCGCATTGTTCTTTTGAGTTTTCTCGGCGATCGCACAACCGGAAGTCAGCGAGACGAAGGCCACGAGTGCCAAAGCGAAGAGCGGGGTTTTCATGCGGACCCCATACCACCGGAATTTGCTGGCGTAAAGCGGAGTTTTGCCGCCGGCCTGCTCGGCGGCCCGGGTTTCGATGGATTCCTCCGGCTACGAAATATATTCGCATTGACTAATATTCGTTCATGCGAATATATATTCCTCATGTCTATCGTCCGGATTTACGAATGCCTTTGTGATGAGACGCGCTTGCGGATCATCCAACTGCTCACGAGAGGCCCGCTCTGCGTGTGCCACTTGCAGTCGGTGCTGGAGATTCCGCAGGCGAGGGTTTCGCAGCATCTCTCCTATCTTCGCGAGCGGGGCATGGTCGAAAACCGCCGCGAGGGAACGTGGATGATTTACTCCCTTCCGAAAAAGCCATCGGCAGAGCTCACGCGTCACCTGGCCTGCCTGCAGGATTGTTCGGTTTCGGACCGGCGTTTCCGGGAGGATCTGAAAAAACTGCGCTCGCTCCGCGGCCGTTGCGGAAAAGCATGAAAGCCGTCCAGATTTATGATCCGCCGATGTGTTGCTCGACAGGGGTCTGCGGGCCGGACGTCGATCCCGATCTGGCGCAGTTTTCCGCGCTTCTGAACCGGCTCATCGCGGGGGGGATTACCGTCGAGCGCTATGGGCTCGGCCAGCAGCCGATGGCGTTTGTGCAAAACCCGAAGGTGAAGGCGGTGCTTGAAGCGGATGGGGTCGAGGCTCTCCCGATCATCTTTTGGGATGGCGAGATTGTCTTGAAAGGCAGTTACCCCGATGCCGCAGAGCGGGCCCGCTGGATGCAGGCGGCGGGGGTGGCGCCATGATCTTCCCGGCATTTGCAGCGCGGCAGGAGGGTTGGACCCGGTATCTATTTTTTACGGGCAAGGGTGGTGTAGGAAAAACCTCCCTGTCCTGCGCGACGGCATTGCGTCTCGCGGAAGGCGGACGGCGCGTTTTGCTCGTCAGCACGGATCCTGCCTCCAATCTTGATGAGGTTCTTGGCATCACGCTGACTAACACGCCGAAAGCAGTTCCTGGGATTGGCGGACTTCAGGCTTTGAACATTGACCCGGAGGAAGCGGCACGCGCCTATCGCGAGCGGGTGATCGGTCCGATGCGTGGAATTTTGCCGGAGGCTGCCCTGCGGAGCATGGAGGAGGGGCTTTCCGGTTCCTGCACCGTGGAGATCGCCGCGTTCGATGAGTTCACGGGCCTGATCGGAAATCCCGATGAGGGCAAAGACTACGACCATATCGTGTTCGACACGGCCCCCACCGGCCACACCCTCCGGCTCATGAGCCTGGCGAAGGCGTGGGACCATTTTCTCGACAACAATACGAGCGGGGCTTCGTGCCTTGGCCCCTTGGCGGGCCTCGAAAAGCAGCGGGCCATTTACTCCGCGGCGGTGGAAACGCTCGCCGACAAAAACCTCACGACCCTCGTGCTTGTGAGCCGTCCTCAAGCGGCCTCTCTGCGCGAAGCGGAACGCACGTCCCGTGAACTGCATGAGCTCGGCGTGAAAAACCAGCTGCTCATTATCAATGGGGTCTTTGAAGCCCACAGCCCCGGGGATGCCTTGGCAGCCGCGCTGGAACGACGTGGGAAAGACGCGATCGAGCGCGCGTCCGGGTTTCTCAGTTCGCTCCCGGTATCCACGGTGGCATTGCGGTCCCGGAATATTCTTGGCATCGACGGGCTGCGCGCAATTTTTCAGGAAGGATCGGAAGCAAACGGACGGCGATGCGCTGTCGGCGCCCACTTGGATTCCCAATCCAAAGAATGGGACGGCACGGCGGCTGTCCCCCCAGGTTTAAATCTGAGGTTTGGGAGTTTGGACGATTTGATCGCCGACCTTTCCGCCTCGGGGCGCGGCGTCATCATGACGATGGGCAAGGGCGGAGTTGGAAAGACAACCATCGCGGCGGCGATTGCCGTTGCACTCGCGGAGCGCGGGCATGCCGTGCATCTTTCGACGACGGATCCGGCGGCGCATGTTGCCGAAGCTCTGGCCGGCGAGGTGCCGGGATTGACGGTTGGCCGCATTGACCCGCTTGCGGAGACCGGTGAGTATCGGCGTCACGTCCTTTTGACTGCGGGGGCAAAGATGGACGAGGCGGGGCGCGCGTTGCTGGAAGAGGATCTTCGTTCTCCCTGCACGGAGGAGATCGCGGTATTCCGCGCATTTGCCCGCGAGGTCGCGAAGGGGAAGGACAAGTTTGTCGTTCTCGACACCGCTCCGACCGGCCACACCCTTCTTTTGCTCGATGCCACGGAGTCCTACCAGCGGGAGTTGAACCGCCAGGCAAGGTCCACCCAACCCGAGGAAGTCTTGCGGCTACTCGACCGGCTGCGGGATCCGGAGTTCACCCGCATTCTTCTAGTCACGCTACCGGAGGCCACGCCCGTGCATGAAGCGGCCGCCTTGCAGGAGGATCTTCGCCGCGCGCAGATCGAGCCGTTTGGCTGGATCATCAATCAGAGCCTTTTTGAGTGCGGATCAAGTGATCCGTTGCTCCGGCAACGCGAGGCGGCGGAACATCGGTATCTGCGGGAGATCGCGGACCATCTTGCAAAGCGCGTCGCCCTGATCCGCTGGCAGGCCGATGAACCTGTCGGCGCTCCGGCGCTGCTCTCTCTTGTTCACGAGAGCAACCCCTCTTTCTCTTCACTCTAACCCAAACCACATGCCCACATACATCTACGAAACCATCCCGGAGTCGTGTTGCCAGGACCCCGAACATTACGAAATCGAGCAGTCGGCGAACGAGGCCCCGCTCACCCAACATCCCGAATCAAACGTGCCGATCAAACGCGTCGTGATTGGCGGCCAGGCATTGGTCAAGGAAAACGGGGCGGGCGGCTCGTGCTGCTGCGGCCCCGGGGAGTGCTGTTGATCCGATGATCCCCTCCACAAAGCGGCTGGATTTTTTCGAGCGCTACCTTTCCCTTTGGGTTCTTGTCTGCATGGTCGTCGGCGTGGCCGCAGGGAAGCTCGCCCCCGACCTGACGCGCCAGATCAGCCTGCTGGAATTCGGCCGCGATTCCCACGTCAACATCGCGATTGCCGTGCTCATCTGGCTGATGATCTACCCAATGATGTTGAAGATCGACTTCGGCGGGATCGGCCGCGTCTTTGCCAGGCCGAAAGGGCTGTTTATCACCCTGTTTGTGAACTGGCTGGTGAAGCCGTTCAGCATGGCTCTGCTCGGCTGGTTCTTTATCCAGACGCTTTTTTCCCGCTGGCTTGGCTGGATTGATCCCGAGACCGCAAAAAATTATGTCGCAGGGCTCATCATCCTCGCGGCCGCCCCCTGCACCGCGATGGTCTTTGTCTGGAGCTATCTGACCGATGGAGACGGCCCCTACACGCTCGCCCAGGTGGCGATCAACGATCTAATCATGGTCTTCGCCTTTGCGCCGATCGTCATGTTTCTCGTGGGAGTCAGCGGGGTGACGATCCCCGGCCAGGTGCTGTTGGTCTCAGTCGTTGTGTTTATCGTGATCCCGCTGGCGGCCGGGTGGATCAGCCGCACCCTGCTGATCAAATCGCAGGGGCTGGAGTGGTTCGACAAGGCGTTTCTGCCGATGTTCCGCCCCGTGACGATCTTCGCGTTGCTGGCGACCCTTGTGCTCATCTTCGCGTTCCAGGCGGAAAACCTTCTCACAAACTGGACGGCAGTTTTGCTGCTCGCCATCCCAATCCTGATCCAGGTGTATTTCAACTCCGGTCTGGCGTATGGGCTGATGCGGATGTTCGGCGTGAAGCACAATGTAGCAACCCCTGGCGCGTTGATCGGCGCGAGCAATTTCTTCGAACTCGCCGTGGCCGTGGCGATCACTCTTTTCGGGGCCACCTCGCCCGCCGCGCTGGCGACAGTCGTCGGCGTCCTTGTCGAGGTGCCGGTCATGCTCTCCGTATGCCGCATCTGCACCGCAAGCAGGAGCTGGTATGATCGCGGAATTCTCCCTCAAAAATCATGAAACCCATCATCCTCATCCTCTGCACCGGCAACTCCTGCCGCAGCCACATGGCCGAGGGAATACTTCGCGCCGCGGCCGGCGATCTGATCGACGTCCGCAGCGCGGGATCGAAACCCGCAGGCTACGTGCACCCGAAGGCGATCGAAGTCATGCACGAAATCGGCATCGACATCTCGGGGCACACCTCGAAACACATGAACGACTTTCTCGCCGGAAAGGTGGAGATCGTCGTCACAGTCTGCGGCAACGCGGATCAGGCCTGCCCGATGTTTCCCGGACAGGTGAAGCGTTATCACTGGGGATTCGACGACCCGGCACACGCGTCGGGAACCGAGGCGGAAGTCGTTGAAGCATTCCGCAAAGTCCGGGACAGCATCCGTCTGGTCTTCGAGGCGTATGCAGCAGGCTTACGCGATGCGGCAATCGGAACCTGACTTCTGGAGCGTTGAGTGTGCGCTGCTTGCCCGCGATCCTACTTCTTCAGCAGATCCCTGATCTCTTCGAGTAAAACCTCGCTCTTTGGCGGAGCAGGCGGAGCGGGCGGCTCGACGCGCTTGATCTTGTTGACGGCCTTGACGAGCACGAACACGCAGGCGGCCACGATCAGGAATTCGATGGCCGTGTTAATGAATGCGCCGTAACCGATCACGGGGGCTCCGGCCTTTTTGGCATCGTCCAGAGACGCATAGGTTTGACCGTTGAGGCAGATGAAGAGCGAGTTGAAATTGATCCCCTTCATCAGTGCCCCGATCGGCGGCATGATCACATCGTTCACCAGGCTGGTGACAATTTTTCCGAAGGCGCCGCCGATGATGACGCCGACGGCGAGATCCACGACGTTTCCGCGGGAGATGAACTCCCGGAATTCCTGTGCAATTTTCATAGGGATGGTTTTGTTGCAGGGATAGCCGCCACGCATTCGATTTCAACATCAAATCCCAGCAACTGGGCTCCGATGGTGGCACGGGCTGGAAGCGACTCGCCGAAATACCGGGTGTAAACCGCGTTCATTTCCTTGAAGGTTTCCGGCGTGAGATTGGAAAGATAGACCCGGCAGCTCACGACATCTGAAAGCGAAGCTCCAGCGGCTCCAAGGACTTTTTTAATGTTTTCCAAAACCAGCACGGTCTGCCCGGCCACTGTGCCCCGCTCGATTTTTCCGCTTGCAGGATTGAACGGCGTCATGCCGGACACGAAGACAAACCGCCCTTCAGCGACGACGCCCAGCGAATAAGGGCCGATGGCCTGTGGTCCATCAGGGATGCTGCTGACAAGGGTTTTCATATTGTGCTTGAGGGTGGTTTCGGGAACCAAAATGATCCTAAATTTCCGGCTGTCAAGCGGGCGGAGCGCCCTGCGTTCCCAGGGCGGTGTAAACCGGAGAGGTGAGCCGCATGTTGTCGGGCCTTGAGTAAATCATCTGGGCAACCGTGATGTGGCGGGTGCCGAAGGCCGCCTCGCAATAGCTGAGATAATACCGCCACTTGCGGACAAACACATCGTCGAACCCCAGCGCATGCACCTCGGCGAGCTTGGATTCGAAATTCTCCCGCCAGATCTTCAGCGTGCGTGCGTAATGCGGGGCCATGTCCTCGTAGTCGAGGAGGTTCAGGTCACCCGATGCGGCCATCGCTTCTGAGATCCGCGCGTTGCACATCAGGAGCGATCCTGGGAAAATATGCTTCTGGATAAAATCCACGCCATCCCGGAGAATCGGGTATTGGCGGTCCGGGCAGAGGATCGCCTGCAGCGCGAGGAGGCCGTGCGGTTTGAGCACCTCCTGGATTTTTTCGAAGTAGCGGTTCACGTAACGGTCGCCGACCGCTTCGAGCATCTCGATCGAGACCACCTTATCGAACCGTCCCCGGATGGTGCGGTAATCGCAGAGCAGCAGCTCGATCTGATCCGAGAGCCCTGCCGCTTGAATCCTCACCGCAGCCTCGGCAAACTGCTCCTCGGAAATTGTCACCGTTGTAATCTTGCAACGGTAATGCCGTGCCGCGTGGATGCTGAATCCTCCCCACCCGCTCCCGATTTCCAGGATTTCGTCTGTCGGCAAGATATGGAGCTTCCGGCACAGTAGATCATATTTCCTGACCTGAGCGGCCTCCAAAGTGGTCTCGGGAGCATCAAAATATCCGGCCGAATATGTCATCGTGGGGTCGAGCCAGAGCTTGAAAAAGTCGTTGCTGAGGTCGTAGTGCTCGCGGATATTTTTCCGGCTGGTCTCGAGGCTGTTGGGCCGGCGTCGGTGGATGGAACGGTTGACAAGATTCAGGATATTGAAAACCCCGGTTCCCCTCGAGCGGTGGGTTTGCAATGCGCCGGTATCGCCGGAGTTCAGAATAAACCAGGCGATCACCTTGGTGATGTCCGGCGTCTCCCACTCGGCCGCCATGAAGCTCTCCGCAAATCCAATGGCCCCGAAAAGCACACAGCGCCTAAAAAATGCGCGCTCGAGAATCCGGATTTCCGCATGGACTCCGGGGTAAACGCCCCCGAAGATTTGCTTCGTTCCATCGGGCAGAAAAAGCGCCAGGGAGCCGTTCTTCAGCCGGGAGAAACTCTTGAGGACCAAGTGTCGGAAGATCATGGTCCCGTTCTGTCGGTTTGCGTGTTCATGGAGTCGGTCGGCAGGCTCTGATCCTCTTCAAGTCGGATCGCCTGCCCGTCATTTCTACCCTGTCTCAAGGAGTTGGGCAAGCAGCACCCCAATCTGAGGGAGTGTCAGCTCAAATTTTGGCATGGATCATGAACCGGGACTTCGATTCCGGTTTGGCCCGGAAGCAGCGGAGTGCGTTTGCTAGTCCTCCGGGTTCCACCAGCAGGGACCCTTGCCTTGAATTGCAGCTTCCGCCCGGCACCGGATGTCAGAAAGGCCGTCCGCGCTCAGCGGTCTGAATGTCTTGAAGGCCTCCAGAACCGCGTCCTGCTCGTTGGGAAAGCTCATTCCGAGCAAAGCCACGTCAGGATCGAGCGTGAGCGTATACCGCAGACACTCATCGACGCTCAGGTGGGGCAGTTCCGGCGCGAGGCCGGACGCGCCTCCAGAGCTGAGCTTCCCCCGCGGACGTTGTTGCAGAGGTTGGTTGTAACCGGCAGTGTCCCCCAGCAGCTTCCCCGCTGCGAAGGTCTTGAAGCAAACCGTTCCAACCTGCATCTGCCTGGCCGCCGGAAGAACCTTCTCGACGTATCGCGGATCGACATAGGGCCCGACTGGAAACATCACGACGTCGCACAGGCCGCTGGCGAGGGCGGCAAGCAACACCCGCGGGCTGTGGCTCGATATGCCCCGGAACCTTGTCTTGCCGGCCGTCACGCAACCCTGAAGCTGGTCCATGCCGCCGCCAGGCGCGGCAAGCTTCTCCCACACGCCGATCTCGGAAACGGCGTGAAAAGCGAACAGGTCGGTGTGGTCAATGTCCAGCGCCTTGAGGCTGGCGTCGACTTGCGGAGCGACGGGTTCGAGCAGGTTGTCCACCTTGTCGATCACGAACATGCCTTCGCGCCTGCCCTTTAATGCGGCTCCGACAATCTCCTCGCTGTAGCCGGATTCGTAACCCGGCGCGGTGTCGATCAGGTTCAGGCCAAAATCCATCGCCCTGTGGAGGGTGAGGGCGCATTGATCAAGCGGGACGTTCCGGTCCGCGATGTCGCCGATCCCGATGCGGGAGGCATTGAAGCCAGTTCTGCCCAGAGGTCGAGTTGTCATCGTGAGATCTGAAGAATAATTGCACGCCGGAGATGAAAATGAAACACGCTTCCGTGCCCGGATGACAACCTCCGTTTCCGACAGCTCGGCCGCCACGCGATTGGAAGCTCCCCTGCGTGAGAGCCGGCAGCAGGCTCTTTGACAACGCGCTGATCGGCTTTCCGTAGTGCGCTACAGCGCCGCTTGCGAGAAGTATTGCTCGACGCAGATCACGCCCAATGGAGGCTCTCGGGTTTACGGGGTATTGCTTTCCTCGAGATTGTGGTGGTTGACCACCATGCCGTTGTCGAGCACATCCACACGCTCCTCCTTGAGCCGGCGGAAAAACAGGCGCATGTCCCGGATGCCGCCCCACGAGAACCAGACCGCGGTGACCGCTGCAAAGAAAATCGGGATGCCGATTCCGACAATGAACCAGAACTGCGACCACACTTCGATCGGCCAGGGGGCGATCAGGTTCCATGCGGTTCCAACAAGGAACACGACAAACCAGAGGAGGCTCCATCCGAAGAGTCCGCCTGCAAGAAATTTGTCGCCGAGGGTGAAGTGTTCGTCCAATCCGATGAGCTTGCCCCAGGTCACGCGCTTCCTGGATTTTGTTTCATACTTCCGCTCGGAAGCCACCGCATAGGCCCCACGGTGCAGCATCCGGTCCATGTCGAAATCCTCCCGGCATGTCAGGAGCGAAACAACTCCATAGACCAGGCACGCGGAGATCGAGCCGAAGAACGAGATCTGCGCTCCGTTGAGCGGGAACCCGTCCCCCCAGATCTGCCGGGCGACGATCCCGCCGGTCACAAGGCCGGATCCCGAAAGCAGACCGGCCCAGGCGCCAGCCGTCGTTCCCTTTTTCCAGTAAAGCCCGCCGATGATGGCCACGCCGGCTCCCCCGACATAGAGGGCCTCGGTGACGACCCACCACATAATCACATATTCGGTTTGCTTGAACAGGCAGCCGAAGAGGAATGCGAACAGGGCGACGCCCGCCATGGACCACCTCAGCAGCCGGATGTGCTCCGCGGGCGCAAACGGTTTCTTGCGCAGAGGAACCACCACGTCCTGAATAAAAATGCTGCCCCACGAGAGGAGGTGCGTGCCGTCGCCGCCGAAGACGCCCATGAGCAGGATGATGCATAGAATGCCTTTGATCCCCGCCGGCAGCATGTGTTCCACGGCGATGGGGATCGTCATCTGCGTCTGGATCTGCGGCTGGGCGATCTGCGCCACCTCCGCCTTCACCGAGGCGGATTGTTCGGCGAAATCCGGATGCCCGAGATACGTCATCGCGCAAACCGCGAGAAGCGTGATCACCGCGGTATTCCCGAGGCCTTTCCAGTTCGACATGATGTTGCCCATCCGCGATTCGTGAGCGGTCACGGCGGCCGTGCTGTAGGCGCTCTGGTTCTGCCAGGCCATCGTCCGGTAAATCCCGCCCCAGATGCCCATGAGCACATACCAGATGTTGAAATCTTTCAGCCCCATGGAATCGAAGGGATTCAGCACGGACTGGCCCGGTGGCCGGGCCTGCAACACATGGCTGATTTCGCCCCAGCTGAACATCATCAACAGGGCGACGATGATCACCAAAAACAGGATCTGCGACATCATGCCCTCGAGGCAATTCGTGATCATCAAGGTGATGAGCCCGCCGGAAAGCGTCAGCGCCAACGAGATCCCCAGCAGCACGGCCATCAGCAGAATGTGGGTGGGAAATGTCCAGCCGAGGACCGTGAGCGTCTGAGGAAGCCCGAAGAAATAGGTCATGAACCTCGCGCCCACGACCGGGATCACACCGAAATTCACCATGCCCGCGCCGAAGCCCAGGAATCCGGTGAAGATGCGGAACGACTTGCTGTAACGGATTTCAAAAAACTGGGCGAGCGTGAGCGCGCGGGTTTCGCGGAACCGGTAGATCACCCATCCGCTCGTGCTCACGACGATCCACACGGGAACGCTGAGCCATCCCCACCATGTCAGAATAAAGCCCGACTTGGAGATCATCTCGAACATGGCGACAAACACAACCGCCCCGACACCCTGCTCGCCCTTGGCCACCGCCAGCAGGTAGCGTCCCGCAAGCCTTCCCCCGGAGAGGAAATCCGCCACGCCCTTCATATAGGTCCGCGTGTAGAGAGCGACGAAGAGGAGCAGGAGCAGGGGAAAGCAGACGAGGAGCCAGTCAATGAGTTGCATAGAAGGAAAGGGGGTGGGGGCGATAGTGTCAGCAGGAGAGACGGTCGGCGAGCACATTGACCGTCAGGCTGGCGACCTTGCCCGAGCGCGAAAAGATTTCGCTACTGATCCCGGCCGGCAGCGAGTTTCCTGAAACGCATTCGCTTCGGCCATCGGTCCAGTGGACGCGGATTTCTTCGTCGGCGGCCAACTGGAAGCGGATCGGCACCTGGCAGCAAGTGAAGGCCAGGCTTGCTGCAGGCAATTCCAGATCGAGTTCCCGGCCGTCGATGGCGGCATAGGAAAATGTGCCGCCTTCGGCTAGAAATTCCCCCGCTTCGAGAAGACGGGGTTCGAAATGGAGCCGTCCGTTCCGGACTTCGACTCCAAGCTCGCCGAGGCGCGTGAGGATTTCCTCTTTGACCTGCCCTGTCATTCCCGGCTGCTGAGCACCGCGATGGCGTGGGGTGTGGGAATAGGGGTCTGTCGGAAATGCGCCATAGACCTCGGGGGATTTCCGGAACCCGAGCCCCTCCCGGATGTCCGCATAGGCGGCGGCGAGCCGGTCTGCCATGGCCGCGTCCTTGCAGGCCCTGTTGCATTCCTGCACGGCAACCAGAAGTTTGGCGACCATATGCCAGTAGATCGAGCCGAGCCCTTCAAATCCAAAAATCGAACCGCTGCGTCCTGTGAACGAGCTGTGGTGGAAGACCTCTTCCCATATCTGAAGAAGCAGAGCGCGGTCGCCGACGGCGTCCGCTTCAAATCCGGGACGCGTGGCCATGGCATCAAGTGTGCGTTCGAGATCCGCGGAGTTCCTAAAGTCCGGGTGAAAATGTAGCCCTCCCTCTGCATCTGCCAAGACCAGGCTGAGATCGCCGGCGGAGAGGAGCCGTCGAATCAGGACCGACCGCTCCGCGGCGTTGGAAGGGAGTCTGTTCCTGGAGAGAAACGACGGGAGCTCGCGATCCGGCTGGAGCATGTAGCTGTGCTGGTCTTCGCGGTAGAGCGGACTGGCCTTCAGCGCACCGAGAAGGCGGAGCGTGTCGGCTGGAGGCAGGAACCCGCTGCCGATGGCGGCGGCCTGGCCCTCGAGCATCAGGGTGAGCCGGCCCACCTCTGCGCCGCCGTCATGTGGGATGAGAAGGTTGTAGCTGTGAGCCAGGCTGTCCGCGGGGCAGTTTGCCCGGAGGGTGTCCTCGATGACGGACAGCGCCAGATCCACAAAATCGCAAAGCTCCCCGGTCGGAACGGACTCCAAATCCGGACAGCTTCGGGTGTAAACCGCCATGCGGTGGGTCTCGCCGGCGAGCCCGAGGCTGCGGGTTAATCCCAGGCGCACCCGGTCATCGATCGGGCTGCTGGTTTGGCAATCTTTCAGGGCGGCTGACAGGCTGCGCAGAAATCCGAGAGATGGGACCGAGAAAGGAACAGCGGTGTCCGCCTCCGAAAAGATTTGTTTGAGAAGCAGGAGATGCCTGCGGAGATGGAACACAGTGACGACGGAAAGCCCCCAGCCGGCAAGCGCGTTGTTGCCATCGTTCCATTCCGGGCGCTGGGTATTCAGCCAGATCCCGCCGCCGGGAACGAGGTTGCTCAGCTTCGCCATCACGGGAACCATCAGTTTTTCGGCGAGCGAGAAAAGGAACGGTTCACCATCCGGACCGGCGAGCAATTTTCCATCGTTCCCGATCTCCTCCGCGCGGCGGAGCAGCTCGCCGTGAAGCTTCGTCTCAAATTTGATCGACTGGCGCGGATCCCGCAGCAGATCCTCGAATCCGGCGATTTCGTAGGGAACGACCGCGCTGGAATACAGCCTGTCGGTCAGACCGGCTGCAAGCTTCCCGGGCTCATGCTTCTGCAGGCCCTCGAGAAGCCGCGAGAGATAGACGATCTGGTGGTCGCCCCAGTAGCCGATCTGGCTCCAGGGATCCTCCGGATCGAGCACCTCCCATTCGAGCCCGTCGCGGGTGATCCGATATGGGTTGTAGCCGTCCGCAGTGGAGGCATTCAAAAAGACTGCGATCATGCTCTCCAAAAATCGCGGGTAGCTGTGCGCCAGGCTTTCCCAATTTTGGAAGATGTCGCGCCAGTTCCCCTGGTATCCGTAGGCCGGCCGGCCGGCATCGTCTTTTAGCTGAATCGAAAACCGGTTCCAAGGCCGGCTCGGATCCCCGTGGCGTCGGCTGAAGAGCAGGGGAAGATATTCCCGCGCCAGCCGTATCAGCTGCGGATCTCCGTTGGATCGGGCAAGCTGTTGGAGCTCGTCCCGGTCGAGCTTCGCGGGGAGCGAGGCCAGCCACGCGAGATGCCGCGCCGCAACCGGACGGCTGCGTTTCCGCAGAAAGCCCGCGAAGTCATCGGACGGAAATTCGTAGCCGTCATCGGGCACTCCGCCGCGCATGCAGTTGAAAACCGTGTTGGCAAAATGGTGGGCATCATGGTCCGGCTGGGACGTTTTCTGCAGGCCGTCGGCAGATGCCACACGGCGCCGCAGACTTCCCTGACCAGCCACGAGGCTTGCGTCCAGGCCGGCTTGCAGCACTTCCGGATCCTCAAGCTCCCGGACAAGCGCCAGAATGGAAGCGTGGTCGAGCGAGGTGTCCGCCACACATGTCCAGCGATGCTCTGCACCCGCAGCGATTTCGATCGCGTCCATCGCCAGCCAGGCTCCGAATTCCCCCCGCACATCGTCTTCGGCAAGCACGGCTTCTCCCGCGCGGAACGCGGTGATCTGCCGCTCGGAGAGAAGGAAGCGGGGATCTGGATGCCCGAGCGACCAAGCGCATGCAGCACGGAGCGATTCGCTGGGCTCCGCGCGGTCGGTCACGCCGGAATTGAGAGTGAAGAGCCCCAAGGCGCCCTCGCGCTCATGGCGCATGTAGGCGCAGGCTAGATAACTGTAGCGCGAGTAGAGAGCTTCGTTCACCCCGGCTGGAAGGAGGTGGTGAAAACCATCGAGATATCTTACAAAAACCGCTTCGTCCGAGTTGTTCGCCAGCGCACATTGGCGGACAAGTCCGTATCGCCCGCTGATTTCGAGTGACCAGCGGAACCTCAAGCCATGGTTCGTCTCTTCGAACACGACCGATGTGCCCATGGCATGCTTGTAGAGGTTACGTTTCACCCCGGGCGCAGGATCCCCGCGCCACGGTTCCCAGCGGGTGGAGCCCGCTGCGTGCTCCACATGAAAAATGCTCAGGGCCCCGGCAGATTCGGGGCATGAAAGGATTTTATCCGCTGTCTGATAGGGGAACAGCGCATGGTCGGGATCCGTGCGACCAGCCGTGAACGAACCGTTACTTCCTGCAAAAAGCCAGAGATCGCTGTCGCTGACGATGCTCATCAGAAACGGGGGCATCGCAGACACGTCGCGGATGACGAAATACGGCTCGCCGTCGATCAAGGCTTGTTCCAGCGCTTTCCGCTCGTCCCGGCAGCCGTCCGTTTGCGAGGAATGCGCGGCAGGACCCCTGCGCTTTGCGGGGCGGGACGGAACGGATACCAGAAGGGAGGAGCTCGTCATTTCACCAGAAATGGCACATTGTCCGCGCTGGCGCTGCCCTTCCCGTCCCGGACGGTGAGAAAGAGCCGGTAGGCCCCGGCTTTGGACGGTGCGCGGAGGGTGACATCCCCACCCGATTGCGAGAGGATGCAACCATCTACGGGCAGAGGCACGCTCTCAGCGTCGCCTCCCGCATGGACGGACGTGCTCTCGGGGATCACTTCCCACTCGTAGGTTACCGCGTCCCCCTCGGGGTCTTCCGCCTGCGCGGAAGCTTTGCAATCCTGACTCACGCCGACCGTTGCCTCCCGGAGCGACGTTTCAAACTTCATGATTTTCGGGCAGCGGTTTTCCGGCCACTTCCCCGACCAGGCACGGACCATGGCGTCCACGGTGGGCAGCTTTTCGCCGGACTTCAGAAACATTCCATACCAGGTCGCGGTCACCTCCTGCTTTTGTCCCCAGAGAAATACGTAGCTGCCGAGGCAGAATCCCGCCCCGTCTTTGAGCACATTGGTCTCAGTGGCGTAGTAGCTGGCTGCTTTGTCCCGGCTGGTGGGCTCGATCTGGGCTCCCCAGGATGTCTTCGGAACTTCCCAGTGCCCCACCGGACCGAATTCCGTAAGCACGAACGGCTTCTTCCATCCCTCATCCATGAGCGCCTTGCCGAGCCCCGAAGCCCCCGCATAAGCATTCACCCCCAGCACATCGATTGATGGGTAGTTCGCCAGGACGCCCTGAATCTTGGACGGGGCGGCCCCGGCAATCACGGTCATCACCGGATGGTTAGGATCCTCCTCCTTGATGATGCGCGCAAGGTCATCCAGCACCTTCCAAATCGCCGTATTGGTTCCGGTCGGTCCTTCCATCTCGTTACCCAATCCCCACATCAGCAGCGCGGGATGGTCTTTGTATTTTTTAACCGCAGCCCGGACTTCCTGCTGCAATTGCGAGACCTTGGCGGCGTCGGAAAAGTTGAATCCCTGCCGCTCGGCCTTCACCCAGATCCCGGCGGTCACCGCCAGACCAAGTTCCTGGGCACGGTCCAGCAGGGTCTTGCCGTCGACCTTTTGATCGAGCTGCTCGATCCCCCAAGTGCGAATCGAGTTTCCCCCATACTTGACCAACTGGTCGAGATTCTGAGTCCCTCCGGCCCCGTTGATGAAAAACGGCTTGCCGTCCCGAAGAAGCTGATAAGCCCCATCAGCCTTCTTCTCCACCTTCACGACCGACCCCGCCCCAGCAAGGGGAACGGCTGAAAAAATCAGCGCGGCCGGGGCAAGCAGCCGGAACAAGCGGAAAACGCGAGAGGCATTCGATGGAAGGGAAGAGCGGGGCGGTGAGGAAAACATCGGGGATAGGATTGCATAAATGTGCACTGCCCTGCAAGTGTTTTTTTGCCGAACATCCATCGCGTGCATAAACTTGCACTCTGCGTGCATTCTGTTCATTCTGATCGGATACGGGAACCCATTTCCCGCAAGAATTCCTATGTCGAAGATCAACCAGCAACTGCTTGCGGACCGCGCCGGGATTTCCCGGGCGACGGTGTCGCGGTGCTTCACCAACCACCCGGGCATCAACCCGGAAACCCGGGCGACGGTCTTCCGGCTCGCGGCGGAGCTGGGCTACCGGCACATGGAGATGCGTTCGGAGTCTAAGAAGAAGATGACCACCGGCCAGACGATCGGGGTGCTGGTCTGCACGAAGGTGGAGGAATATTTCCGGCCGGACTACCAGAGCCCGGGCGTCGAGATCTACGCGGGAATCTGCGAGTATGCACAACTCCACAAGCTCCGCCTGGATCTGAGATATGTGAATCCGGCGGAGGCTTCGCTGTCGGGAGCTTCCTACCGCGAGATCGAGCCGCTACAGCGACGCGACTGGAGCGGGGCGCTTCTCATCTACCCTTTCCCGCGCAAGGTGGTGGACGGCCTCCACAAGCTGATGCCGGTCGTCTCCCTGGTCGAGCAGTATGTTTCCGACCCGCTGGACTGCGTGGACGTCGATCACTTCAAGGGGATATCCTCGGTCATCAACCGCCTGTATGAACTCGGCCATCGGCGGATCGGGTTTTACACGAA
The DNA here is from genome assembly GCA_964605515.1 of uncultured Chthoniobacter sp. Taxonomy (GTDB): domain Bacteria; phylum Verrucomicrobiota; class Verrucomicrobiia; order Chthoniobacterales; family Terrimicrobiaceae; genus QYQL01. The sequence continues at coordinate 9,133 of CAZSDC010000027.1, read as the reverse complement.
GGAATATGACGTTGAGCCCGGATGGTCGTACCGCCGGTTCAGCGCCTTCGTCGAAAAGATGCGCCGCTTGCAGATTCGTGTGCCGGACGAGGACCTCATCAACATCTACCCCACCGTCTTCCCGGACCTCGAAGCTGGCTATAGCCACGCAGCGAAGCGGGTGCGCGACGGGGTGACGGCCTGGGTTTGCGCGGCCGACCACCAGGCCTATGATGTCATGGCTGGGCTCCGGGCGCGCGGGCTCCGGATCCCCCGCGATGTCTCGGTCACCGGATTCGACGGCATCGAGGCTCCCGCCGCCGAATTGGAGCTCACCACCGTCATGATTCCCTACCGCGAGATCGGGTTCACCGGGACCAAGAGGTTGCACGATCTCATGCGCAAGCGGTTCGTTTCCCCGCAACACATCCTTATCGGAAGCCGGATGCGCGAAGGGCGCACCGTCGGCCGGCTGAAAAATTCCCCGAGGGGCCGGTCCGATCCGAGCTGAGGCAGGCGGTTTTTATAGTGCATAAAATTGCATTTTTCTAGTTGACCCGCTGCGTGGGAGATGTTTTAGTAAATCTGCAATAACATTCCTCATGAAAATTCCCTCCCTTCTCATTCTCCTCGCTCTCGGAACCCTCGGCAAAGTCCTCGCGCAGGACGCCGCTCCCGCAGCACCGCTCGACTTCGGAGACTTCAACTCCGCGACACTGACTTCAAAAGCCTGGAAGGCGAGCGAGGCCAAAGACTTTGCATCGGCGGTCGGATATGCCGCGAAGTGCATCGAAACGCACGGCGCGAAAGCGGTTGAGCAGCAGAAGGCGCTCACGGCTCCGCTGACCGAAAAGGAGCAGATTTTTGCCCAGTGGGCCTTGAACGATGTCGGCACATGCTACTTCATCCAGGGCCAGGTCCTTGAGAAGCAGGGGAAAACCAAGGAGGCGATCGCATCTTATAAATACCTCGTGGACAATCTGGCCTTTGCGCAGTGTTGGGACACCAAAGGCTGGTTCTGGAAACCTGCGGGCGCGGCGGCCGGACGCATTAAAGCACTGGAATTCGACGCCCTTTAACCGATAGTTGGGTGAGTTCTTCCAGCCATGATCCCCCGACCCCCATTTGCACAGGCTGAGCGGAGAGGCTTTTCGCTGATCGAACTTCTCGTCGTCATTGCCATCCTTGCGATCCTGGGGGCGGTGGCGATTCCCGCGATGAACTCGATCAAGGGCGCAAGCAACGTCACCAAAGCCGCCTACGACATCGCCGGCACGCTGGAACAAGCCAGGGCGTATGCGATGGCGAACAACACCTATGTCTTCGTGGGGATCGCGGAGGTGGACTCGTCCGTGGATGCTTCCGTCAAACCGCAGGTGGCGACAGCGGACCCGACGGTTGGAGGGAGGGTCGCCGTCGCAGTGGTGGCTTCCAAGGATGGCACGCGCGGGTATGATGTCACAATGAACAGCCTCCCGACCCCCGCATGGTCGGACACAAACCTTTCCTCGAACCTTGTGGCGATCGGCAAGCTCCAGCGTTTTGAAAACATCCACCTCGCTCCCAAGTTCTCGACGATCCCGAATGGCGGCGGCACGACCCGACCAACGGTGAGTTCGTCCTTCTATCAAATCGGCAACTCGGCCTGCACCTCGGTGACCCCCTTCGACTGGCCCATCGGTTCGGCAACGGGCCTCGGACAATACTCGTTCCAAAAGGTCGTCAACTTCGACCCGCAGGGCATCGCGAGGATCCAGTCAAAAAATAACTCTGACTCCATCGCGCAATACATGGACATCGGCCTCCAGCAAACTCGCGGCGCGAACCTCTCCACCAATGTCGCCGCCATCCAGATCGATTGCATGTCCGGCACCACCCGGATTTATCGGCCATGAAGAAGGGAAAGCGGAAAGCGGAAAGCGGAGACCGGAAATCTTCAGGTTTCAGGTTTCACCTTTCACGTTTCGAAAAGGCCTTCACCCTAGTCGAGGTCACTCTCGCTCTCGGAGTCGCAGCGTTCTGCCTTCTCGCGGTTTTTGGCCTCCTGCCGACGGGGATCAACTGCAACCGGGCCTCTGTGGAGCAGACGGCGGCTGCCAGCCTTGCGCGGGCGATCGTCGCCGATTTGCGCTCCACGCCCCGCAATTCCAGCACCTCCCCGCAATATGCGATCCCGTTTCCGTCGGCCTCCGTTCCCTTTTATTTTGCCGAGGATGGAACTGTCGGCAATTCGTCCGCCCGGTATCTGGCGACGATCACGATCAACCCGGCTTCGCCGACGGCATTCGCGAACATCAGGATCACATGGCCGGCGTCCGCACCGGTGGCTTCGGCGTCCGGCTCCTACGAAGTCACCACCGCCATTGGCCGCAAATAGCATGGTTAGCCACACGAAAAACGAACCGGTGGCCCGGACATGCGGCTTCACTATTCTCGAGCTTCTCGTGTCCATGGCCGTGTTCGCCATGCTGACCGTCCTGATCGCCCAGCTCACGATCAGCGCCACCGCAGTCGCCACCAGCGGTACTAAACGCATGGACGCAGACAGCCAGGCCCGGATGATCTTCGACCGCATGGCGAACGACTTCGCGAAGATGGTCAAGCGGCCGGACGTGGATTGCATTTTCGCGAAGCAGCCCGGCAACGATGCGATGTTCTTCTTCAGCGAGGCGCCGGCTTATTCCGCCTCCGGCCTCGGCTCGACCACGAAAAACACCGTGGCTCTTGTGGGCTACCGCATCAGCACGAACAGCCCGAAATACCAACCCCCCATCTACGTCGCGGGCTACCCGGTCCTCGAACGGCTCGGCGAGACGCTCGCGTGGGATGGCACCACGAGCAACGACGCGGCGGCGACAAAGGACAACACCGCGCCGGGCGGCATGGTTTTCTTCGCCTATCCGACCGGCTCCGCCACCCCGGACCCGGCCAGCACGCTGGATGGCAACTGGGCAAATACCATCGGCTCCGCCGCAAACCATTACACCGACGGGGCAGACCAGGACTACCATGTCCTGAGCGATACCGTTTACCGGATGGAACTCGCCTTTCTTTTGACCGATGGAACCGTTTCGACGATGCCGGTGACCAACCCCTCCACGTCCACCAACAACCTCGCGGCGTCTGCCGCACCAACGGTGACCGCAGACCGCTCAGCCGGCTACACCCCGGGTTCGCGCTGGTTCAATACCGCGACAAGCCGCGGATACATCTGCACGGATGCCACGACCGGAGCTGCGGTCTGGAATCCGATCGGTGTCCAGGACGTGTCGGCCGTCATCGTTGCTATCGCCTTGCTCGACAACACCAGCCGCAAAATTATTGCGGGCTACGACAGCATGGCAACCGCCCTGCCCGATGCAGCCGGCTCCACGCCGATTGCCAAAACCTGGAAGAACGGCAATTATCTGACGGGCAGCGGCATCCCACAGGCAGCCGCCTCGCAGCTCCGCATCTACCAGCGCACGTTTTACCTCAACAAATGAGCACGAAAAAAACCTCGGCTGGCATGAAGCCCGGCCCGCTGCCCTGCGCCGGGCTTCACGCCTTGCGCCCCGGCCGTTCCTCGTCCGCCGCCGCTCTGATCATTGTCCTCGCCTTTGTCGTGTTGCTCACCGCCTTGGTGCTGGCTTTCTTTTCGCGAGCCATGAGCGAACGGGTAATTTCCAACAGCAGTGGCAGCCAAACCAAGGTCGAGATTTTCGCTCAAGGGGCGATGGACACTATCATCGGCGATCTTCAGCAGGAGATCGTGGCAGGATCCAACCCGACCGTAACGGCTGGCGGAACGATCTACACGCCAGCCTCTTCGACCAACGCCGCCCCTGCATTGGTGGGCTCCTCGGGAACCAACGGGCTGCAAAACCTCGTCAAGCGCAGCACGAGCGGCCAGCCGTTCTATACCGGCGGAACAAACCGCGCGGCGTCGGTTCCCACGACAGCCTCCTCGCAAAACGGCCGCTCGGTCTCGCTCGCCCGCTGGAACAAGCCGCTTCTCATGCCCCCGACCAGTACGAACAACCTCGCGCCCGCAGCCTCCACAGGCTTCACGGCTCCCGATTGGATCCTCGTCGGCCGCGACGGATCCAATCCGACGGCTGTCACGACCGATCCGACGGCCGCAAACTATGTCGTCGGCCGCTACGCTTGCGCGATCTACGACGAAGGCGGCCTGCTGGATGCGAATGTGGCGGGATATCCCTCTACCGCCACCGCTTCGCAATCAACATATAAACCTGCTCTCTCCTATGCTGACCTCACCCAAGTCGGCCTCACGTCAGCACAAGTGGACAAGCTGGTCGCCTGGCGCAATTGGGCCTCGACCCAAGCGCCCGGCTCTTCCTTTTCCAGCCCCGGGTTCACTGCGGCATCCGCGACCAACTACTACAAATCCGTCCTCGCAAACCCGACAGGTTTTCTCAGAGCCAGTGGTACGGCATTATACAACGGCCAGTCCGACCATATGTTCACCAGCCGCCAGCAACTCACCAGCTTCCTTCAAAACGGGCTCGGCCTCTCCCCAACCAACCAGGTGTTCCAAAGCCTCACCCACTTCACCCGCGCCCTGGAACAGCCGTCGTTTGCGCCGGATCCCAGCCGGCCAAGAATTGTTTCGCCAGCAAGTCCCGCAACACAGACCCTGCCAGAAAACCCTCTTACCTACCAAGGCAACAATGATGCGGCTGGCAATGATCCAGATGGCAATCGCAAGGAGGACCAGATCAACCCTTCCTTCCTGGCTGTTCGCGTCACCGGAGCGTTTAACCGCAATGACGGCACGACAGCCAGCGTCGGCGAACCGCTCGTGAAACAACGGTTTTCCCTCAAGCGCCTCGCCTGGCTCACGTATAATGGACCCAGCGCCAATCGAAACGCAGGCTCATCCAGCACGACAGACCCCGATTACGATATGTGGGCGCTCGTCAACACGTATGGGATCCCAGCCAGTTTCCTGCAGCAAGGCACTCCTGAAAACATCAAGAAATATTTCGGATTGAAGTGGGACGGCCCAAACAGGGTTTGGATCTACGACCATGATAAACCCGGCGGCCACGTCATTGGCCGACTCAACGATCTCGTCTCCACTAGGGAACCGGATTTTGTCGAACTCCTGAAGGCGAGCATCAATGTGGGATCATTGGGCAAAGCCGCAGAGGTGGATGGTTTTCAGCAATTCCAGTATAATCTGGACAGAAGCACGGATTATCAAGTGCTGCAGATCATGGCGAATATCATGGATCAATCCGATGTGGATAGCTACCCGACTAGAATCCAGTTTTCTTTCGCCACTTCCACCAAAACAGTCGCCGGTGCCGAGGATCTCCCCTATGCTTACCGCGATCGCCTGTTTGTGGTATGCACCAGGAAACCTGTCCCTTTGCTTTCAAATAACGATACGGTCACTTTCAAGGATGTCCCATCCACGACGACTGGAGATCTATCCACAGCGAATGTGATCGTCAAACATGCGGTCCCCATGGTGACCGCAACAGGCAACACAACGCTCAGTGATCCCGGGGAAGCGACGGCTCTGCGTATACCGGATGTTTGGAATCCCTACGATACCAACTGCGCAACCGCTACGTCAAAGGCCATTCGCCCGACGAATTTCCGGATATTATTGCTCACCTGCAATGCCGGTGATACTGCTTTTAATTGGCAGGTATATGCCAATCCTAGTGGTTTTGGCAAACAGATCACGTCGAACACAACTTTTACCGGGCCCTCATACAAAGCTCCGTCTATCCCAAGCGGACCTGGCCCGAATGACAAATCACCATCCACCGTACTTTTTGATTCAGGGTCTTCTTGTAATTCGGCTCTGGAATTTCAAGACAATGCAGGAGCCTTGTTCCGGGAACCGACTTTGCTGTGGAGGCCGAATTTCCCCACAGGATCATCCCTTAAAATGGGCGCCGGGCACGCCCTGGGCTCAGCGGCAATCGATGTAAGTAATCCCAACAACAAGTCCTATATTGGCTTTCTTGTAGGTCGGTCACCAGTTTCAATAGTCAGCAATGTCACATATAACACATTGGATCCCGCGCAACAGTCCACCAATAAAAACTATATTTTTCAAGGAAGTTGGTTAAACGAGAAAAATCAAGTCGTTCCGGGCGTTTCCGGAGCGAACCTTGGGTTCTATACATTTCGTGTCCAATATGAGTATCCAACCGGCTCGGGCATGTGGTTCACTTATGACGAGAAGTATCCGGGAATTGAAGGTAATGGTGCTCTAATATTTTGCCCCAACACCGCAGACTATACAAACAAGGAGTATCTGAACCCTTATGACTTGGGGGCATGGGGGAGTCCTGCTTGTGCATACGACCCGCGAACAGCTCGCTTTGGCATGGGAACTGAGAGCTCTTGGACAACCGCCGTTCCCAACAATGGGCCTGCCTTTGAGGTTCAATTATTGAATACCACTGCTAGCAACAATACAAATATCGGAGCGAGTGACTTCACTGTCCTCATGACTAACAGAGCTGGAGTTGATAAAGGTCAAGCGGATAACTATCAAGTGCCAGGTTGGAAGCTTTCGCCAGGGCAGGCTCCTCAGATGCGCTGGTTTTCAGGACCAGCGTATCACGCTGCCGCAGGTAATGGGTCGCTCACCTCCCCGAAATTCTACGACGGGCTCTTATCCCAAAACAACCCGGCTATATCAGTGCTGGCCAAGGATAACTCCACCATGGCGCATTTGTATTATGAAGACCCGGATGGCGTCTGCCGCCGCGCGATGGGAGCCTATGCAAATACAACGCTCACTGGAAACAACACGACAGGGTTGCCTCTCGCCACTGCCAATACCATTGGCACGGGAGGGGTGCCCGCTGCAATGGCCAATGGCCAAAGCCAGAGCAGGCCTTTTATCCTCAACCGCCCGTTCAAGAATGTTGCGGAATTGAGTTACGCCAGCCGCGGCACTCCCTGGAAGAACATTGATTTCTTCACCCCGGAAAGCGGGGATACGGCGCTGCTGGATGTCTTTTGCTTAAATGACCCCCCGCAGGACGGGGTCATTGCAGGCAAGCTGAACTTGAATACGCGCAATGCGCCGGTGGTGCAAGCGGTAGTCGCCGGTGCGTATAGCGATGAGCTCAAACAACTCGCCTCACCACCTTCCTATGCGCTGGCGCCAACCGGGACCGGGGATGCTTTGAACGTGGCCAACAAGCTGATCAGCATCACATCGGACAACTCCGCTGCCTGGCGGGGGCCATTAAGTAATGTCAGCGAACTCGTCGGACGTTATATTCCCAATCCTGGGGCCACGTCGGGAGCAACCGACCAATACACGTTTCTTGAAACCATATCAGGCACCAACTACACCTATGCCGGATTCAGCGCGGCGCTCGATTCCACGGTCTTGACCAATGCAAGCGCCCCGCTGATCCAGCGCTTCCGCGAAGCCCCCATTCGCGCACTCGCCGCCTGCGGCCAGACGCGGGTCTGGAATCTGATGATTGACGTGATCGCCCAAACCGGACGCTATCCGCAAAACGCCGGTTCTCCCGACAAATTTGTAGTGGAAGGCGAGAAGCGATTCTGGGTGCATCTGGCCATTGACCGACTGACCGGCAAAATTATAGATAAGCAAATCGAAGCGGTTACAGAATGAAGAAATCCCTGCTCATCACCTTTGCAACGGCGGTTTTGCTCTCTGCCAGCACAGCCCGTTCCCAGGGTGTCAACAGCGATTCAGGTGGAATGACAATCAGTGGCACCGATTTCAGCCGGGAAAAACCGAAGAGCCCCCTGTTCAAATCAGCCCCTGATTTCGCGAACTGGACCGTGGTTTTTTCTTATCCCGAGGATGCCGCCAAGAAACCGGGCGGCGACAAAATACCGCTGTCACGGCAAATGGCCGCACGACCACGGAAAATGGTGGTGGATAAAACCGGGACTACGATGCGGGTTGAGACCGTTGACGTAGCCGGACGGATCAAGGACAAATGGTATCTCGGCGATTCCCAATACACCCTTTTCCCCGGGCAAAAGTTGTGGATGGAATCGAAAAACTCCCCGGAGTCAAATGATCCCAACTTTGAGAAGCAACCAGCAACCGGGTTTTCGGATTTCGAATGGGTCTCGGATACCACTTATCTCGGACGGATGTCCATCGGCGGGCGCAGTTGCCTTGTTTTTGTTCCAGGAGGCGCATCGGTCCTCGACGCTGCCGGGCCCAATGTGGATGCCAAGAATATTCAAGCAATGTTGGCCGCGCAACCCATCATGGCGTTAGTCGATGCGGAATCCCGGTTGCCGTATGTCTTCAGAAATCGAGGAGAGGTGCATACATTTGTTTTTGGCCCACCCCCAGCAGCCAAATTGTCCATTCCCGTTGATTTGGCCGAAATGATCAGAAGAGGGATGGAAGCCCAAGCGCGCTTGCTGGCACCCATCCCAAGACCTTAGAGGCTCCCAGAGCAACCTCACGATTGGAAGAACGTCGGTCATGAATCGAATGGAGAGGCGTATTGATTATCAGTTGAAAACTGGGGATCAAATCGTCAAACTCACGATCCCGCCCCACTCGATCACGACCTTTGTGTTTTAACCGCCGCTAACCTGCAGCGTGCGGCCGGGCACCCAGACTCCGCGGATGGTCGTGATCTTCTGGACCGATGGCGCTCCGGTCTGATGACGGTGAATCAGGCCGACGAGCAAATCCACCGCCGCAGCCGCCACCTCCTCGATGAGCGGATCGATCCCGGCCCATGCAACAACGTCCTCCGCCAGATTCAAATGCGCCAGGCCGATGTCCTCGGGGATCCGCAGGCCGATGTTTTCCAGCCACCGCGCGCTCCGGCTGCTGGTGGTGAGAATTGCCTCAAACCGGTGCTTCCTCACCCAGTTCCTGAACGTGGTTTCCGCATCTACCGCATCTTCGTCGTGCAGCAGCGGCGTGGACCTCCACCTTTCCGGTAAATCCTCCTGCCACTCCAAGAATGCTCCGGCGAACCGCCGGCTGGCCCATTCGCGGGGCTCCAAGTGTGAGAAGAACCCGATCTTGCGATAGCCCAGGCGGCTCATCTCATCCAGGGCAAGAATCACGTTGGCAAAATTGTCCGGCGAAGCCTGGTGCATGAGCGGGGTCGAAAACGCTCCAGCCATCGACACTGCGGAGAAGGTCCGGAGGTCCATTGAT
>CAZSDC010000026.1:0-26463 GCA_964605515.1 uncultured Chthoniobacter sp. | reverse complement strand
GGGTTTGGATGGGGCTGGAAGGAAAGAAGAGCCAGTATCAAAAGCTTGCCGGGACCGACACTCACGAGCTTGTCAGCGAACTGCAATCGCACGGGATCAGCATCCTCGGCTCGACGATCATCGGGCTGGAGGAGCACACGCCCCAGAACCTGGACGAAGCGATCGAGCATGCGGTTTCGCACAACACTGAGTTCCACCAGTTCATGCTCTACACCCCGGTGGCGGGTACGCCGCTCTTCGAGGAGCACCGGAAGAACGGAACGTTGATCGATCCGGATTGCGAGGATCCTTCCGACATTCACGGCCAACTCCGGTTCGCGCATAAGCATCCGCACATCCCGGCTGGCGACGAAACCGGATTCCTGCTGAAGGCGTTCACTCGCGATTTTGAGGCCAACGGGCCGAGTATTATGCGCATGGCCCGCGCGACGCTGCGGGGATGGAAAAAGTATTCCAAGCACCCGGATGAGCGGGTCAGGAATCGCTTCGTGCGCGAGGCTTGCACGCTCCCGCACCAATATTCCGCGGTCCTTTGGGCGACCCGGCAGTGGTATCCAAAAGGCTCCCCGATGTATCGCGAGGCGGATTCCGTCCTGCGCGACCTGAACAAGCAGTTTGGCTGGACATCGCGTGTGGTGGCTTCCCTCGGGGGACGTTGGGTTTTCCGGGCGTTGAAAAAGGAGCTGACGAGAGAAAGCGGTGAGCCGCCAACATTCTACGAGCGTTCTCCAGAGTTTGCCACAGTGCGCCCTTCGGCAGTGAACCAGATGTCTGTCGCGGCGTAGGCGGAGCCCCTTCGTCTTTGAGCGTGTTGTAACGTCGCATGGATCCAATCCTAATGACTGTGAGCGATTGTCATAGACCGCCGCCACAGGCTCCGGGGAATCTTTTCAACCGGCTAACCCGAAAATCTCATAGCGAGGGAGAAAAATAGCGGCGCTTGCGACGCGAGTTGTTAGGGAATAGAGCGTTCTGCGTCAGATGTTAATTCTATGTCGCCATGACAGGGCGTGCTCGGAAAGTTGTTTGAATTTTAAGCTCAAATCAGGCGGAAAGTAACTACTGCTTTCTGCGCCTACTGCGGGCACACTGCTGTTTGCAGTTGTGTCGGGGACATGCGTATAATGCGCGGCCATGCCTGCAATCCCAACCCGCTCCGAGGTCCCTGTCTCCGACACATGGGACCTGTCTCCGCTCTACCCATCCGATGAGGCTTGGGAGGCGGACTTCGACTGTCTCCAGAAAGAATATTCCGCCGTGGATCGCTTCCGTGGTCGGATCGGTGAGTCGGCGGACGTTCTTGCCGAATGCCTGGAATTCGAGAAGACCGTCGAGTTGAGGATCGAGCGGCTGAACCAGTTCGCGTCGTTGCGGGTGACCGAAGACAGCTCGAACGCCGCGGCACTCGATCGAGAGGCTCGGCTCGAAAGCCTGCTCGTTCGGGTAGGTGAGGCGTTTTCGTATCTCCCCCCGGAAATCCAGGCGCTGCCGGATGAGACGTTTGACTCGTATCTTGTTTCGGAGGTTCTGCGTGAGTGGACGATCCCTCTGCGCAAGCTGCGGCGGCTGCGCGCCCACACGCTGAGCGCTGCCGAAGAGCGACTTCTGGCCCTTGGGTCTTCCGCACTTCGCGGGCACGGCGAGACGTTCTCCCAGCTTACGAACGTGGACATGAAATTCGGCAAACTGCGCGACGGGGACGGCAATGAGCGCGAACTGACGCAGAGCTCGTTTTCCTCGTTCCTCCAGCAGCGTGACCCGACGGTCAGGCGCTCGGCATTCCACCAGTTTTACGCCGAGTTTTCCGATCACAAATTCACCTTGGCCGCGAGCCTCACGAACTCGGTGCGTGCGGATGTCTTCCAGGCGAGGGCTAAGAACTACGCGTCCGCCCGCGAGGCTGCGCTGTTCGGAGATGACGTGCCGGTGGGGGTTTACGACGGGTTGATCTCGACCGTCCGGAAGAACCTCGGGGCGCTGTTCGACTACTTTGAGCTTCGCCGCAACGTCCTTGGGCTCGCAGAGATCCACCATTACGACACTTACGTCCCGATGGTGGATAACGTCCAGGCCGACGTGCCGTGGGACCAGGCGGTCGAGCGGGTTCTTGAGGCGGTTGCTCCGCTGGGAAGTGAATACGTGAAAACCCTCGGCCTTGGCCTGCGCGACGGGCGGTGGTGCGACCGTTACGAAAACAAGGGCAAACGGAGCGGCGCATTTTCCTACGGTACCTTTACCAGCCCGCCCTACATCATGATGAACTACAAGGCGGATGTGTTTTCCGACGTATATACTCTCGCGCACGAGGCCGGGCATTCGATGCACACCTGGTATTCGCAGCGTGAGCAGCTTTATCAGAACTACCATTACCCGATCTTTCTTGCTGAAGTGGCCTCGACGTTCAACGAGATCCTGCTCACCGAGCATCTGCTCAAAACAACCGACGACACGAAGACCCGCGCCTACATCCTCAACCGCCAGATTGACGATCTGCGGGGCACACTCTACCGCCAGACGATGTTTGCGGAGTTCGAGCGGGACATTCACGCGACCGAGGAAGCCGGCGAGGCGCTGACTCTCGACGCCTTCCAGCGCATCTATCGAGGACTTCTCGCGGAGTATTTCGGACCCCGGTTTACCCTCGATCCGGAACTCGAACTTGAGGGCCTCCGGATCCCGCACTTTTATAGTGCGTTCTACGTTTACAAATATGCGACCGGCATCTCGGCGGCTGCCGCCCTTGCCGCGCAGGTCCTGGAATCCGGGGATCCCACCGGCTTTTTGACCTTTCTGAAGAGCGGGGGAAGTCGGTATCCGATAGAAACCCTTGCGGCAGCGGGGGTTGACATGAGTGGGCCTGCTCCGGTCCAGGCTGCGCTCGACCTTTTTGCCCGAAGGGTAGGGGAGCTTCGGGAACTGCTCGGCTGATCTTTTTACTTTCGGTTTTAGGGATCTTGGGTGAGAATCAGATTATGACTCCACACGTTGCTGCAAAGGCCCCTGCCAAAGTCGAATTGGAAGCCGGAAAGGACTACTGGTTCTGTTCCTGCGGTCTTTCAGCCACCCAGCCTTTTTGCGATGGCGCACACAAGGGGAGCGGCTTCGCACCCATGAAATTCACTGCCGAAAAATCCGGGCCTGCATGGCTCTGCCAGTGCAAGCAGTCCGCCAATCAGCCGTTCTGCGATGGCGCACATAAAACCATCGCGTGAGCCTCTCGGTGGAGGAAAATACGGATCGATCCTGTCGGCAGTAGGGATTCTTGCCCTGCTGGCCATTGGGCTGGCCTATCCGCTTTATCAATCGGGTCTCCTGGCACGTCTGATCAGCGGCAGCTGGACAGCCCCTTGGGTCGCGCAACAATCGGTGACTGTGGCGAAACCGAACGGGACGACGGTGGAGCTTCTGCCCGACCCTCCCGAGAAAGAGGTGCCAAACCCGGAGAAAATCAAGCTGGCCCAGCAACTGGCCGAGCGTCTCGACCGGAACGCGATGCTGCCGGAGCGTTCGCTCTTACGCGAAGACCGGCTTTCCAACGAGAACTCCATCTCCCAGATGCTCGAAGCGCTGGCGGTGGAACTCGGCAGCTCGGAGCTCTACTCCCTCATCAAGACCTATCGTGAGAACGATGAGCTCATCAGCGTCGCCAGAAAGAGGATCGCGAACAGCGAGGAACTCGCCAAAGTCTCGGATTCGGACGTGGTGGCGATGAAGACCAGCAACCCTGCAGCCGCCGAGGCGATCGCCCGTTCAAAGGCCGGCAGCCTGGACTCCACGAAGGAAGCAAACAAGCAGATCCAGACCTCGACGGCAGAGAATAACGAACTCGCCGAAAGGATCGCACACGCACTCCAGCGACAGGGGTTTCCGATTGATGTGCAGGGCGTGAAAAACCTCTGCGCCGCCCCGGATCGGAACGATATCATCGGTCTCGCCCAGAGCTTTCGAAGCATTCGGGTCATGACCAAGGAGCTCGAGCTCATGGTGCTGGCGCAGCCGGATAAGGGCCTCGCGCGGAAATATTACGCAACCTACACCGTGCTCCTCATGGCGCTCGATAAGATCCAGAAGAACTACATGGACAAAATCGAGGCCGTTCATATCCCGTATGCGAAATCCATCATTGCCGAGGCGGAGAAGACAATCCGCGAGGCGCAGGATGCCCTGCTCTCAAAAGAGGCGCTGGAGAACGCTCAGGGTTCGGCCGCCTTGGGACTGAACATCAAGACCTGCAAGGAAACCATCCAGGGGGCGAACTGGACCATTCTCAATCTCGAAAACCAGCGGAAAAAGTTGATCGCCGCGAACAGGCGTATCGGGTTTTCGATTGTGGCGGCGAGAAATACTCACAAGACGCTCAGCCTTCAAACCGAGCTGGCGGCATTCATGAAGAGCAGCGCGGAAGAACTCAAGGAGGTCGAATCGCTCGCCCTCCCGGAAATGCTCGTTCTCAATTTTGACCCTGATCAAAAGGGAACGGGATTAATGGACAGTCACCCGCTGAACTAGATCGCCGATCTACCATCCTCCGCCACCGCCGCCTCCTCCGCCGCCTCCCGAGGAGCCGCCGCCGTCACTGCCAGAGCTGGAGCCGGGTGCTGTGGAGGCGGACGAGATGGCGCTGCTGAACGAACTTGTGAATGAGGACGCTACCGCGAGGGGGAGGACGAGGCCCGTTGTGGAGGGGCCCGAATCCATGTCGTGCGTTGCGGCGGCGAGAACATCCGCGAACTGTTCCGACCAGGCCTGCTCGACTCCGAGGGCCAGCGCGTAGGGAAGGAATTTTTCGAAGAGCTGCGGGGTGCGCTCGGGCGGGTTTTCCAGGCCGAGCCGGTCGGCCTCGGCGACAGAGAGGTATTTTTTGAACCCGAGAATCTGGTCGCGGAGTCTTTGGCCATCGGGGGTCGGACGCTTGAGAAGGTGGTGAAAAACGGCGCAGAGAGTGATGCCCGCCAAGAAAATGCCACAGACCCACGGCGAGGCAGAGTGCATGAGCACCCACATGCCGAAAAACCATCCCGCCAGAAAGGGGATCGAAAAAAGAGTCAAGGGCATCGCGGTGAGAAAGCTTTTCGATTGCCATGCCTTGAAAACCGAAAAGGAAAGTGCGCCGCAGCCGAGAGACCAGATACTCAGCCAAGCCATCATGAAGAGCGCGATCTGCTTGTCACGCACATCGAGAAGAGAGAGGCCGAGCGGGATGAGAGTGGCCAGGAGCCCGACCACCCAGACTCCGGTGTTTCGGGCGAAGCAGGGGCCAACCTGAATGGCGAGATCCTTGGCGAGCACTGATTTCGCGGCCGCTAGCGTGGAGTGGTTCGCCTGCACGAGGATGAGCGGAGAACCGCCTTTAAACAGCGCTTCCTGCAGACGGATTTGCGCATCGTCGAGCGTGGAGCAATCCCCTTTGCTCAGCGTATAAACTTTGCCTGGAGATTCGGTGATCGTGAGGGCGCGCTGCACGGCCAGGTGCAGGACGGCGGCGGAGAGGCTGGTGTTGTCGCATGCGCCGAGCCTGTCAAGATACCGCACCTCCTGCGGGGTGAATCCCTCAGGCGGCGCGAAGAGCGGGATGATGACTCCGTGTTTCGGGTCCCTACCCACTAGAATCCAGCTCACGAGAAAATACCCGAAGACGGCGAGCAGACCTATGGCTCCGCTCACCACGCCGCGGTTCGATGAGAAGACTGAGATCACCCTGTCCGTAGGCGCAGGCGCATTGACAAACCCCTTAGGCCACGTAACGACGATTGTGAGGCCTTCGCCGGGCCTGAGAGGGCTCGTTGTTTCGATCGATGCGTCGCACCCCGGTTTGTCCGTGATTTTAAAGTCGGCTTCCTTGCTGCCATTCCGCCCTGTATAGGCCTCTACTGAACGCGGGCTGGTGCCGGACGGAAGGTTTACGCAGGCGGAGGCGGAGAGGATCGGAAACGACCACCCGTTGCCGGTGACATTCCAGTAGAGCTCGTCGTAGCCTTTGAAGAATCCCAACTGGTGGCCGGTCCTGTATTTGATCGTATAGGTCGTTTCCTGGTGTGGCAAAAAGACGTTCGCGTTACCGAGGTAGATCCGGAGGCCGTTCGCCTTCTGTTCGGTGTGGTAGGGTTCCGGTTTCCCGTCGCGTAGGACTTCCAACAGCTCGAACGGTACGCTTGTCTGGAGGCCGAGCGACGAGGAATACAGCGTGGGGAAATCGCGGTAGATCCCCCGCTTGATCTGGTTCCCCTCCGGCGTCACGCGGATGGTTTCCGTGACGACGATGTCCGAATCGGACAGGACTTCGATCCGGCTCGAAAAGCTCCGGATTTCTTCGGCGGCAAAACCCGGGAGCATGCAGGCGGTGAGGAGCGCGGCTACCAGTTTCTTCACAGCTTGACTTCTGGACTGGTTCGTTCGATCGCGGATTCCACCTCGAAAAATGCGCCTGCCTGGAACCCGAAGATACCGGCGATGACGTTCGAGGGGAACGACTCTGCGAGGTTCCGGTAATCGCGCACCGAGCCGTTGTAATAGCGGCGGGCGTATTGAAGATCATCTTCGATCGTGACCAGCTGGCTCATGAGCTTGCGGAAATTTTCTGCGGCCTTGAGTTCCGGATACGCCTCGGCGACGGCGAGGAGGCTGCGGATTTCGCTTGTGACATCCGATGGCAGTCGCGCGGTTGTGGCGTCGCGGAATACATGAGCCTCGTGCTTCTGGTAGGCGGAAACACATTCGACAAGCGGCGGGACAAGATCCGACCGCTTCTTGAGCTGCACATCAACGCCGCTCCATGCCTCGGCCTGCTGGTTCCGGGCGGCGACCAGTCGGTTGTAGGCCCATGCGGCCCACCCAAAAAACACCAGGACCGGGCCGAGCACGAAAAGCGAGCTCACCGGACCTCCCCCGGCAGAGTGATTTCGAAAACTGTGGCTCCGCCCTTGCCGGTTCCCTCGCGCGGTTCAATCCCGAGGTCCTGATACGCCTGCTCCAGGGCTTTGGGATCGAGGCGGAGCTCAGGATAAATCCGCTTCAAACGCTCTTTCACCCAGCGCTTGGCAATCCGTCGATCTATCGGATGTACCGGCGGCTCGCCCTGCAGCCTGCTGCGAACGAATTCGAAGATCGTCATTTGAGGAACATGGCAAAATTTGCGACAAGGAAAAGGCCATTTACTGAAAGCCATGCGACCAGCCCGGCACTCAAGCGGTTTAGCCGCATGCGGGAATCCACGGGATAGACAAATGCCAGCGCGAACGCAGCGCATGCAAGCACGGTCGTCATGGCCACCGCTCCGCTCCACCCGTCGCCGCCGGGATTTTCCACCCACCAGCCCCTCGTCTTTTCGAGGAATGCCAATCCATTCACCACGCAAATCGCAAATCCCAGAGCCGTCCAGGCAGCATGGCCGGCCCGCCCGGCACAAGGAAAAATATCGGCGGTGACCCGCTCTGAGGCGCTGAGGAGTGCGAAGAGCAGAAGCGGCGGCAGAAGCGGGAACACCCCGGCGATTTTCGGGCCAGCCTGTGGTGTAAAGTGTGGCGCAAGCGGCCCGCACAGCACCGCAGCGGCAAGGGCTGCCGCAAACGAGACAAAGACCACGCTGGCGCAAACGCGTGCGGAGGAGAGCCCGGAACGGGCTGCAATTCCTGCGTAGGCCGCCACAGCAAAGAGCGCAACCCACACCTTATCCCACCAGTCGAATGCTCCCCGGTCGAAAAATGGCAACAGCAATCCGCCGAGCGTCCACCCAATAAATAGAAGCCAAAGCGGATACGTCATTGTGGGCAGGATTTAATGCCCCGCCTGCGAGGCGAGCGCATCGGCCTCACGTTTGAGCCTGCGCATCTCGCGCCGTTTGAGCAAAAATAGCATCACACCGTAGGTAAGAAGCGCGGCAGGAGCGGAAACAAAAAGCGAGCCGACCATCAAGGGTCTCCCGACTTCAAAAAACTTTGTCCAATTCAGCAGGTCCGCCTTGTGGAAATCTTTCCAAACCATTTTGGCAGGCAGAACGTGCGGTGAGGTCAGCAAAAAGTATCCGACCTTGTATTCCAGATCCAACAAGAACGGCAAAAACGGCCAGATCACGTCGTGAAGCGAAACCGCGATAACTGCCGCAATCTTACTGCACCGCAACAGATATGCGGCCAGCAGACTCAGGAGCGTCTTCACTCCGAACAGAGGAGTGAACCCCATGAACATCCCGATAGCTGCGCCACCTGCCACAGCGTGCGGCGTATCCCGAACTTCCAGGAGCTTTCGTCCCAGAGTGGAAAAATAGTCAAGGAGTCGCTTCATATTCGAGGCACGATACCTGCTTGCGGCGCTCGCTGCAATTCGTTGTGACAGCGCGGAAAATATTGGTGATCGGCTGGTGACAAGCCTTCCGGTTTTCCGCTAGAACCCACAGACCCCATGACAGGCAGCGCCTATTCCCCGAGAAACCTATTGCTCCTCGCTTGCGCCGTTTTCGTGTTGCCGGGACTGAGGGCGGAGACACGCCATGTGTCTCCAGCGGGAAACGATGCGGGTTCCGGCACCGAGAAATCCCCATGGCTCACCATTCAGCACGGGCTGGATCGGGTCAAGGCGGGGGAAACGCTCCTGGTCCATTCCGGAGTTTATCAAGGTCCAATCGAGGTTGGCAGATCCGGGACGATGAACGCTCGGATCACTATCCGGGGCATGGAGGGAACAACGATAAAGTCCCCGACGGGGGCTCCTGCCGTGGTGATCTCCAAGGCCTCATGGATCACTTGGGAGGGCTTTTTCATCGCCGGAGGAATCGCCGTCTCCGGCATCCCGGAAGGCGTGGTCTTGCGTGCCAACTCGCTTCGGGGAGATGATGGAGGGACCGGCATCCTCGTCGCCAACGCCCATGGAGCCTTGATCGAGCGGAATATGGTTTCCGGCTTCGAACAGGGGATTGTGATCGCAGGCTCCGGTGGCATCGTCCGCAACAACATCGTGCGAAAAAACTCGAGGGCGGGAATTGTCCTGGGAAACCTCCATCCCGCGAGAGACACACTCGTCCGCAACAACACCATTCTGGCTAATGGAGAGTCGCCGTTTTCTGCCGGCGGACTCTGGATCCGCTACGCCGCCCACCCCACTATTGAGAACAATATCGTCGTCTCGGGACCCGGAAGGCGGCTTTTTTCGATCGAACCCACTGACGCGGGAAGCCGGTTTCTCCGCAATTTTTACTTTTCTCCAAATGGTGCCGAGGGGGCGATGTTCTGCTGTGCGGGAAAACTTGAAACCGGTTTTCTGATGCTCCGTCTGGCCACCCGGGATCCCGGGGCGCTTTTTGCCGACCCGGAATTCTCCGGGACCTCCGCCACTCTGCAGCGATCATCGCCGGCGATCGATACGTCTCCCGCCCAACCATTTCCCGGAGAAAAAGATTTTTTCGGGAGGCCGAGGAGAACCGGTTTCGGGATGGATGCGGGCGCGCAGGAATTCGAGCACGTGACCGGATTGCGCCGCGAGGAGAACGAACTCGTCCACCAGGGCCGCCCGGTCCGGCTCCGCGGGGTAGGCATCGGGGATCCCGTGCTCGACCGCGCGGACCAGCCGCTTTCGCAATACGGGGATCTGCGTGAGAAGTGGAATGCGAATGTCGTGAGGATCAGCCTCCACTCCTACGTCTGGCGCAACGCGCAGCTCTATGGCGGACGTTTCAGTGTCATGGATCGAATTCGTCAGGAGGTGGATGCTGCTACAGCCGCCGGGCTTTTCGTCATCCTCGACTGGCACATTACCGGCTGGCCGGATGGCTTTGCAAAGCCCTCGGATCCCGGCGAGCCGGCCGGCTTCCACGATCCGAATTTTTCGCTGGCCTGCGACTTTTGGAATGAGGCGTCACGGGTCTTCGGTCAGAACGGGGCTGTGGCGTTCGAGATCTGGAACGAACCGGTGAAGGGGCCTGCCAGCTGGCAGCCGGATGCTGACGAGTGGAGGCAACTCTACCCCTACTGGGAGCGCCTGATTTCCATCGTCAGGCGGCACTCCGACAACCTGATCATCGTGGCGGGCGGGAGCTGGGCGTATTCGTTGAAAGGAATCCGGGAGCACCTGCCGACCGATCCGAATGTCGCGTTTTCCTGGCATGTTTACGCAGGCAAGGAGAACAACGATGAAACCCGGTGGGCGGCAGCTTTTGACAACCTTTCCGCTGCCTATCCTGTCATTGTCAGCGAATGGGGATTCGATGAAATGGGGCCGCCGTTTTTCCGCGGCGGAGTTGCGGATTTCGGCGCAAAGTTTGCGACGAACTGGCTGGAAGGCCGGAATCTTCACTGGATGGCCTGGTGCTGGCACAGCTCGGTCGGTCCGGCGATGCTCAAGCCCGACTGGTCCACCCCGACGCCCTTCGGCGCCTTCGTAAAAACTCTCCTCCGCCTCAACCCGCAGGCCGAACCTCCTTCTCCCAAATTCCTGTTTGCCCCGGCATCGCTTCCCCGGGGATCCAGGCCGGACTTCTTGAAGTAGCAATTCCTATTCGTATCTCAATGCGGAGATTGGATTGAGACGGGAGGCCCGCAGGGCGGGATAAATGCCTGAAACGAACCCGGCCAGGATCGCAAATCCCACGCTGAATAGAATCCCGCCCAAGGTCATGATCGGCACATTTTCCGTGGGGGCCATGAGCTTGAGAATCTGGATGAGACCGGTCGCCGCGAGCACGCCGATCAGGCCACCGATGAATGCGATGGTGACGCTCTCGACGATGATCTGGAGAAAAATATCCCGTCCCATGGCTCCGACCGCGAGGCGGATGCCAATTTCCCGGACGCGCTCGGAGATGCTTGCGAGCATGATATTCATGATGCCGATTCCGCCGACCAAGAGGCTGATTGTGGCAATGAGGCCTCCGCTCAATTTCGTGGCCCGGATGCTCGATTCCATGCGGTCGAACCATTCCTCGCGGGTGTCCAAGTCAAAGTCATCGACTCCACGGTGAGTGATTTCCAATGCCGACCGGATCTGATCGAGAGCAGGGCGGAATTTGTCCAGATCTCCCACCCTCACGACCAGTCCGTCGAGGCGGACCGACTCCATGGAATCCATCGGGAATGCCCCGGCGCGGAACTCGTAAAACATCGTCGAGAAGGGGATGAGAATGGACTCATTTTTCTGGCGGAAGGGATCCCACCGTCGTTCCATCTTGGTGGGCGATCCAGTTTTACCGGCCTCCCGCCGCCGTCGGTCCTCATCGCGCTCATATTTTACAAGCACCCCCACCACCTCGAATGGCCGGTCATTGATCCGCAGTTGCTGTCCGACGATCTTGCGCGTGTCCGTGCCCGGCCAGAGGAGCGAGGCAATGTCATCCCCGATGACCGCGCTGTGAAGCCCCCGCTCGACGTCGAGGTCGGTCAGGAATCTGCCGGCCTTCAGCTCATGTCGGGCGACCACGAAGTGATCGGGAAAGACTCCGCGGGCCTGCTTGCGGTCCGAGTGCCCCGGCGCGGAAATCACCGCTCCGAATGCGAGTTCGGGAGAGATGTGCGAGACGAGCGGGGCCGCGGACTTGATGGCTCTGGCGTCGCGGAGCGTGCGGCCGGGCGACAGATTCCAGAATTCGTATTTTGCATTCGAGATTTCTTTGTTCACGACAGAGACGTATTCGAGCCCGCCGACCTGCTGCATGAACGCCCGCGTGCCGCGCTCGATTCCCGTGGTGAGCGCCAGAGTGGCGATGAGGCTGCTCACTCCCAGCACGATGCCGAGCATCGAGAGAAAACTCCGAAATTTATGGGCGGCGATTTCCCGGAGACCGATCTGCAATGCCACAAGGATGTTCATGGGGCATATTCCCGACGGATTTTGCCATCGCGGATCTCGATGACCCTGCGGGAGATTTTGGCGATGTCGGAATCGTGGGTGACGAGGACGATCGTCTTCCCGGCGGCGTTGAGGTCCTTGAACATCTGGAGGATCATCTCCCCAGTGGTGGAGTCGAGGTTGCCGGTGGGTTCGTCACCGAAGAGGATCCGGGGATTGTTGACGAGGGCACGGGCGATGGCGACCCTCTGGCATTGGCCGCCGCTGAGTTGGACCGGACGGTTCGCCAGCCGGTCACCAAGCCCAACGTCTCTCGCGGCTTTTTCGGCCCGTAAGCGGCGTTCGGCGGCGGGGAGCCCGGAATAGACCAAGGGGAGTTCGACATTGTGAACCACGTCCAGCTTGGAAAGCAGGTTGAAGGCTTGAAACACAAACCCGATTTCGCGGTTTCTGACCCCGGCCAGCCGGTTCTGGGAGGCGCGGCTCAGATCGTTGCCGCAGATCTCCATCCGCCCGGAAGTCGGGGCATCCAAGCAGCCGAGAAGGTGCATCAAGGTCGATTTTCCGCTGCCGCTTGGACCGATGATGGAAACAAACTCGCCCTCCTCGATGCGGAGATCCACGGAATCGAGCGCTCGAATCTCCTGGTCTCCGACCCGATAAAACTTGCTGACGCCTTCAAGCTGGATGAGCGACACGGGAGGCTCAGGATTTTCCCGACGGGAAAGTCGTCGGATCGACGAGGAGGATTTCCTCTCCTTCCGCGAGGCCAGACTTGATTTCGGCCTTGGACATATCAGTCAGGCCGACCCCGACGACCCGCCGCTGGACCGTGGCACCTTTGCGCACATAGACGACCTTCTCATCCTGCTCCTTGAAGACTCCGGCGACGGGGATCGTGACGACGTTTTTCGCGCGTCCAACCGCGAGTTCCATGCTCACCGTCATTCCCGGTTTGAGCTGGCTCTGATTTTCCTGAATTGCGGCCTGCACCTCAAAGCCCTTGATGTTGTTTTTCACCGTGGCGACGGGGGCGATGAATTCGATGGCAGCCTGGATTTTGTTTGCTTCGTCGTCGGAAAACCGGATCGTCATTTCCTGTCCGACGCGGAGGCGCCCGGCATCCATCTGGTTGACGTGCGCGTTAATCAGCAGGCGGGAGAGGTCGGCAAAGAGCAGCAGGACAGTGCCCGAGTTCACGCTGGCGGCCCCGACCACCACTTGCCCCTCATTCACATTCACATCCAGAATCGTGCCGGTTGCTGGCGAGAGGATCCGGGTTTTGCTCAGCTTGTCATCGACGGTCTGCAATTTTCTCTTGGCCTTTTCGAGCGTGTTCTCGGAGATCTTGAAATCCGCTTCGAGATTGGCAAAGACCTCCTTGCTGATGAGTTTCTGATCAAAGAGTGCGTGGGCCCGTTCGTAGTTTCCGCGTGTTTTTTGCACGGCGAGATTCGCTCCTTCGATCTCGGTTTCTGCGGAAGCCTTCTCAGTCAGCAGATCGGTGTCGTCGATCGTTGCAAGCTCGTCGCCCTTTGAGACGGACTGGCCCGGGACAACGCTTATCTTTTTCACCTTTCCGCCCACCTCGGATTTGACCTCCACCTGAAACGCGGGGGTAATCTCGCCGGAAAGAAACAATTTCGGTTCCACATCGTCCACGGTGGCAGTGGCCGTAGGCTTGTTGATTGCCGTGAGTTTTGGCTCTGGCACACGAAGCAATCCGCGCCATCCCGTGAAGGCGAGGACCAGGATTCCGGCTGCTATGAGAACTTTTAATTTCAAGCTTGAAGGGAGTCTCGTTGCTTAATCGGATTTTTCAATCCATAATGCAGCTGCAGCCGTGAAACCGTGAACGGCATTCCTTCCCGCGACGGGCGCAATCTCGCCGTTGCAGAAGAATCCGGCAAGCGGAGCCCTCCCCGCCGCGGCAAAAAATCCGGAGGCATCATGGTTGGGACTGCCGAAAAAGCCTTGGCCCCGCCCAAGGCAGGAAAATAGAAGAGTGGCGAAGGGGCGCACGCCATGGAGCGCATCTGTGGCGAGCACGCGCTTGAGATCCGCCTTGGCGATGTCGCGGTCCCGGAGTTGGTATTGCAGTGTCTGTCCGGTGCGCGGAATTCCTCCAATGACTACCGCTCCGGAACCAGGATCGGCCCCGATAATGGTCCGGATAAGGAAGTCCCCCGGCTTGAATTCCTCCAGGTATTCGGTCCCGGCCAGTCCGGCGAACAGATTTCCTTTGGCCACGGACTTTTCCGAATCGCTCAATGTCGCAAATGCGGTTTCCAGAACCTCGTAGGCGGGCTGTCCGCCCAAGGCGTAAACTATATTATTTTCGGCTCGGGTGACTGTCAGCGGTTCGCCGATGGGACGGCAGCCTTGGCTGACCAGCGGGAGAATCGTGGTCCGTCCGGCGAGCGGCACACAAACGGCGTCTACCAACTGGTCGTTGAGGAATACTGCGACATCGTCATCCTCTCCTCCGCTGGCCAAACCGCCCACGGCAGGTGCTCCCGGGTTCACTTTGTTCCAAGTCCGCAGCCAATCGTCCGCCTCGAAGCGGAAAGGGTTCGCCAACAGGACGGAGGCGTGCGGCCGGGGGCCGGGCAATGGCCCGGCCATCTCGGCCGCATCAAGCGCCACCGGCTCGCCCGCGTCGCAGCACAGGGCCAGGATGGAGCATCCGGAGCCTTTTTCCACTTCGCGCGTATCAACGATCCTGCCTCCGGAGGTGCATCCGACGACATTCGAGATGTGCCCGTCCACCCTGAGTGTCTCGACAAATTCCTGAAGGTGCGGAAGGTAGTCGGCGCTGATAAACGCCACGGCAATTTGTGCTGTTTGCCCGAGTGACTCCCGGACGCGCAGAGCAGCATCCCTGACCGACCCGAATTGGAAGGGGGTGGGGATTTCTATGCTTATGGCGCGCGGTTCCTGCATATCCCATCATCGCGCGAAGATCGCGGGAGTCAATCGCGGGTGAGCGGAAAGCCCTACTTTGCTCCGATTCCCGCCAACACGACGGGGATTGTTCGGATCAAAATATACAGGTCTAAAAAGACGGACCAATTGTCGATGTATTCCAGATCCATGCGGACCCAGTCTTGGAAGTCCGTGACTTTGTTCCTGCCCCGGATCTGCCAGAGGCAGGTGAGGCCGGGTTTCATGCTCAGCCTCCGGCGGTGGGAGGCGCGCTCAAATTTCTCCACCTCATAGACCGGAAGCGGGCGGGGGCCGACGAGGCTCATTTCGCCCCTCAATACGTTGAGCAATTGGGGCAGCTCATCAATGCTGGTGCGCCGCAGCCATTTTCCGAACGGGGTCACGCGGGGATCGTCCTCCACCTTGAAGACCGGTCCCTGCATGACATTGCGGGAGGCCAGTTCGCCCTGGAGGCGTTCCGCATCGGCACACATCGTGCGGAATTTCCACATTTCAAACGGCTTTCCGTGGAGGCCGGCACGCCTCTGGCGGAAGAACACCGGTCCGGGCGATGTCCAGAGAATGAGAGCTGCGACGAGCACGAATACCGGGAGAAGAACCACGAGTCCGACAGCTGCCAGAACGCGGTCCATGGAGGCCTTGACAAGCATCGCCCAGGAAAGCTCTGGAGATGCCCGGAAAACCAGCATCGGCCGCTTGGCGAGAATCTCGTATGACGGACGGGCCACTGAAGTGTGGATAAAATCCGCGTTCAGCCACGCCTCGACGCCTTCGGTCTCGCAGGCCTCGATCGCCCGTTGGACCTTGTCCAACTCCATGCGATGAAAGGACAGCACGACGCGGCCCACCGCGTGGCGGTGGAGCGATTCAACCAATGTCTCCACGCCGTGCGTTTCAAGGTCGATCACGTCAACTATCTGAACTTCCAACTTCTGCTCGGGGGAAAGCGACCCCAGCAATTCCCCCATGCTCGTCCGCTCGCCAGCAACGATGATCCTTTCCCCGACCGCCCCCTGCCGGAGGAGCCTCACATAGTGCCAGACAGACAACCGTTCGCGCAGGAGCAGCGCGGCAGGGGCAATGATTGCGAAGAGAATCAAAACCGATCGGCTCGGGACATCAATCCTCAGAAAAATCACAGCGGCTGAGAGAAGCACAAACAGCCAGAATCCGGCGGCGGCCATCTGCCTCAGCGATTTCCAGACTGACTTTTCCAGCGGATAGCTGTAGAACCCCTGTATCTCCAGAAGGAACGGGCCGAACGGCATGACCACAGCAAGAATCCAAACAAATTTTCCGAACCCGTCGATGGTCCAGAGATTGTCGAGGATGACAATTCCATTGAGCCGGATGAAGTGTGCAAACCAGAAGACCGCGCCCAGAAGGAGCGAGTCTATGAACTGGTTGAACTGGAGATTGATTTCGCGTCTGCGTGCACTCATGGTTTTGCGCCATGCAACCGATGTTGGAATGGGGGCATGAACGGTTATCTGCATTGCACTGATGCGTCAAAAAAATAAAAAGTCAAAGCCAAGCGTAGTGGGGATCGTGGACTCGCCCGCAGCGCTCTCTGCAGCTCTCAAGCTGCGGGAAGGCGCGCTGGACTTCCTGGAATGGAGAGCCGACTGCCTGCCGTGCGATCTTCGCATCCCGCCCTCGCGGTTCCCTTGGATCTTGACCGTTCGCCATTCCCTGGAGGGTGGGAGCGGGAAGCTGTCTGCCACGCGAAGGGGAGAAATATTTACCAGTCTTCTCCCTGCCGCCGGACTCGTGGACATCGAGTTGAGGTCGTTCTCACCCCTTGTCGGGGTCATTGACTCCGCCCGGCAGCGCAACATCCGGGTAGTGGCTTCATTTCATGATTTCAAAATGACCCCGTCGAGTGGAAGGCTGAGGGATCTTGTCACGCAGGCTGGGGATGAGGGAGCGGACATCGTGAAGATTGCGACCAGAACGGAATCTCCCGCTGACGTGTGCCGGCTGCTGGATCTGTTTCAGACTTCCCCGCTACCTCTGGCCGTGATGGGGATGGGTGCCCTTGGTTTCGGATCGCGAATCCTCCTCGCGCAATGCGGATCTGTTCTCAATTACGGATGGCTGCACCGCCCGAATGTTTCCGGTCAGTGGCCCGCTCTCGAACTGAAAGCGATCCTGGCTACGACATGACTGAACTCCGCTCCCGCCTCCTCTCAGGAACTCCGCTGGCTGCCGAGGAAATCCGGCGTGCGTGCGCGGACTTGCTTGACGGGCGACAATCGGTTGAGTCCCGTGCGGAATTTTTAAGCCTGCTTCATAAAAGGGGGGAATCTTCGGAAGAGGTTGCTGAGTTTGTGGAGGTGCTACTGGATCGCGCCAGGCCGGTTTCGTTTTCCGGCGAAGGCTGTCTCGATGTCTGTGGGACCGGGGGAGACAAGGCTGGACTTTTCAATGTTTCGACTGCGGTTATGCTTGTTGCAGCGGCTTGCGGGGTTCGAGTGGTAAAGCACGGCAACCGGGGGATCACCTCAAAATCCGGAGGGGCCGATGTCCTCGAGGCCCTGGGCGTCCGAATTGACCTTCCTTCGGAAGGCTCGGCGGCAGCTCTGGACTCGGCGGGCTGCTGTTTTCTCTTTGCGCCCCACTACCATCCCGCTTTCCAAGCCATCGCGCCAGTGAGAAAATTTCTTGCGGAGCGCGGCGAGACCAGCATTTTCAATATGCTGGGGCCATTATTGAACCCGGCGAGACCTTCGTTCCAGCTTGCGGGGATTTTCGACGAGCGTCTGCTCCCGGTCTATTCCAAAGTGTTCGCGCTTCTGGGCCGGCGGCGGGCCTGGGCGGTCCACGGAACCGGTCCTGTTTCGCTGGACGAAATTTCCCCGCTCGGCGTCACGAAAGTCTCCGCTTGGGAAGAGGGGGCTTCCGCCCGCGAGTTCCTGATTCGACCTGAGGAACTCGGAATCGGACACATCCCAGTGGAGGAGCTTTCAGGAGGGACGGCGGACTTCAATGCGAGGATCATCTCGGATGTTCTTGTGGGAAATCTCCGCAATGGCGCGAGAACCATTGTGCAGATGAATGCCGGTGCCGCACTGGTGGTTGCTGGAGTGGCACCAGATCTTGCCACCGGCATGAACCTTGCAGCGAAGGCTATTGACAGCGGTGCCGCCCGGGATGTCCTCGACCGCCTGCGCGCCGTCCGGTGAGCCGCTCCGTTCAAAGACCCGGCTCGACAGCAGGGCTGGGCGGGGGTAGGATAACCACGTGGATGCAAGTGAATTTCCTGCCGTCGGAACTGGAAAAAACCTGGAGAACCGATGACGGGATCACAGCTTCCGAATGCGCGGCAGCCTGTTCAAATCGGCTGCGATAAACCTGTTTCAATATTCACCAAATTACGCTCTAACGTTCGAGACGGAAATGAACATTCGCTTTGAATCCGCCCGAAAAATTGGAGGGGATGAGTTTGTAGATCTTCTGAAGCGTTCAACTCTTGCGGAACGTCGCCCCGTTGATGATCCGAAGTGCATCCAGGCAATGATCGAGCATTCCAACTTGTTTTGCACTGCATGGGATGGCGAGAAGTTGGTCGGCGTCGCACGTTCGGTTACCGACTTCGAGTTTTGTTGCTATTTGTCGGATCTGGCCGTCGATGAGGCTTACCAGAAGAAGGGAGTTGGAGTCGGGCTGATTCGCCTCACCCAGTCGAAGCTTGGGAGTCAAGCCAAGATCATCCTTCTGGCGGCACCAAGGGCGGAGGGCTATTATCCCAAAATCGGGTTTGATGCGCATCGGTCGGCATGGACTCTTTCCGCCTCAAAAAGCATGGCATAAAATCACAGATGCCGAACCGGCTGCTCCTGCGCAGAACCTAGCGTCAGGCAATGAAGCGCCTCCTGACCGGAAGTCCCCGTGCCGCGAGATGGGACTTGGCGTCATCAACGGTGTATGTTCCGAAGTGGAAGATACTCGCCGCAAGGACGGCGTCCGCAGCTCCCTGTTCGAGCACGTCCGCGAGGTGGTCGAGCGTCCCGGCTCCACCGCTGGCGATGACCGGAATGCTTACCGCCTTGCTCACGGCGCGCGTCAGTTCAATATCGTAGCCGTCGCACGTTCCATCCGCGTCCATGCTGGTGAGCAGAATTTCCCCGGCACCGAGTTCCTCTGCCTGTTTGGCCCACTCCACCGCATCGCGGGGGGTGGGGTTTCTGCCGCCATGCGTATAGACACGCCAGCTGTCTGGGCGATCGCGCTTGGCATCGATCGCGACCACGACGCACTGCGAGCCGAACGCCCGGGCTGCCTCACAGATCAACTCTGGACGTTGAAGTGCCGAGGTGTTGATGCTGACTTTGTCCGCGCCGGCTCTCAGCATCGTGCGAAAGTCCTCCACCGCCCGGATGCCACCGCCCACGGTCAACGGCATGAAGCATTGCTCTGCGGTTTGCTCCACCACCGAGACCATGGTAGCACGCCTGTCGCTCGAAGCTGTGATATCGAGGAAAACGAGTTCATCCGCACCCTGGCGGTCGTAGGCTTTTGCGCATTCCACCGGATCCCCGGCATCGCGGAGTTCCAGAAATTTTGTCCCCTTGACGACTCGTCCGTCCGTGACATCGAGGCACGGGATGATGCGTTTGCTCAGCATATAAGTCTTCATCCATGCGCCCTCTGTCGGGAAAATCGAGACTAAAATGATTGCACCATCCTGCTGTCTTCCTATCTTGCGGGGGAAGAATTCCTGGGAAGAAGCAGGAAACTGACTGCCATGAGATATTTACCAGATCATCAGACGCGCTTACACGGCGCAAAACATCCCTTTGTAGCGGGGGTTCTTTTCATCTTGGCGGCATTGTTTCTTGCCTCCTGCGAGTCCACGGGAGGGAAATATGGTCCCGGGGCTGGTGTCTTTGACACGGTGATTGTGGACGCAGGCCACGGAGGAGGGGATCAGGGGGCCAAGTCCTGTCATGGGGCACCGGAGAAGGCGCTAACATTGGATACCGCCCGCAGACTGGCCTCCGTCCTGCGCGAGCACGGGCTGCACGTGATTGAAACCCGCAAAGGCGACTATGCGGTTCCGCTCTGCAATCGTACGGCCATCTCAAACAGAAGCGGCCGGGCGATTTTTGTGAGCGTGCATTACAACTGGGTCAAACGATCCGGACCGCACGGGATCGAAATCTACTACCATGACACCCGCTCGGCGCGCCTCGCCGCGAATATTCTCAAAGAAACTCTCGGGGCCTATCATACCAGCAACCGCGGCATTAAAAGCCGCGGGCTCTACGTGCTGCGCAACAACCAGAAGCCGGCCGTTTTGTGCGAACTCGGATTTATCTCAAGCCCCGGTGAAAACCGCAGCATTCAATCCCCCGTGATGAGGCAGCATCTCGCCGAACTTGTTGCAGCCGGAATACTGGCCGAACGGGCTGGACGGTTGCCCTGAGAAATCAACAGGTAAGGCCTCGACAATCATTCTCTGCGCACCGCCATGTTGCCGCGGGAAAAAATGAGAAAACCCGTCCGTCTTTCGACGAAACGGGTTTTCCCGGTTGCGGGAGGGAAACTCTCGCGGGCTGACTTTACAGCACGCTTTTGAATGCCTTTCCAGCCGAGAACTTCACGTTCTTGGAGGCCTTGATTTTGATCTTGGCGCCGGTCTTTGGGTTCACTCCGATGCGGGCCTTGCGGGTGCCGACCTTGAATGTTCCGAAGCCGATCAGTTGAACGGTTTTGGTTTTCTTGATCCCCAGTTTGACGCCGTCGATGACGGCATTTACGGCGCGCTCGGCGTCGGCTTTGCTGGACCCAAGGGATTTCTGTACTGCTGTGACGAGTTCTACTTTGTTCATGAGGTTGTGGTGTTAATTATTGAAAGTTTGGTGGCAAACTTTGTGATGCCGAAGCTGCATTGAAAAGGATGCTGCTGTCAAGCGGGGAGCGGAAAATTTTTCAAAATTCTGGCAGGTCGTCAGTCAGTTCGATTCATCAACGGTCTGGGATTTTTCCGCGTCTTCGTTTTTCGAGTCTCCGCCTGCCGGTTTTGCAGGGGCGAAAATCTGCTTGAGCAGTTTTCCGATAATCGGTGCGGCATGGGATCCGCCGTGGACGGTATTGTCATTCGGTTCGCCCTCATACAGCGCTGCGAACGAGTATTGCGGATCGTCAGCCGGCACAAACCCTGTGAACCACGCCGCAGTGCGCTGCCCCCACTGGGCGGTTCCGGTCTTCCCCGCGACCTTGATTCCCTTCACCTGTGCGCTGTGCGCGGTTCCCTGTCCGTCGCTCGTCACTGCGACGAGGGCCTTCCGCATCAGCCCGTCAATTTCCGGCGTGACGGGAATTTCTTCGCGGACCCGGTCCGGGTAAGCGGCGACGACCCGGTTGTTGATCGTTTGAACCTGTTTGACCAAGCGGGTTTGGTGAAAGCGTCCGCCCTGGGAGATGGCCCCCATCGCCTGGGCCATCTGCAGCGGGCTGATCAGGATGTCTCCTTGGCCGATAGCCATGTTCGCGACGTCACCGTTTTTGATTTTTCGCTTGTGGACGCGCATCATGTATTCATCGGTCGGGATGTTGCCTTCGGATTCCGATTTCACAGGAATTCCGGACCGCCGTCCGAGTCCGAGCCGGTGCGCGTAGTCAATGATTGTGGGCGCGCCGATTTTCAGTCCCACCTGATAGAACCAGGTGTTGCAGGATTGGGTGAGCGCCTCCTTGAAGTTCAGCGAACCGGCTCCGGATTTTTTCCAGTTCTTGAACGTGTGGTCTCCGACATCGAAACTCGCCGGACAATTGAACTGGTCGCCGGGCTTGAGTTTTCCGGACTCCAGGGCGGCGAATCCGACAAATGTCTTGAACGTCGAACCTGCCGGGTAGGCAGATCGGAACGCGCGTGGCACGAGCGGATCGGATGGGTCTTTGGAATAGGCATCAAAAATTGCCGGACGGACGACGGGCACAAAATCGTTCGGGTTAAACCCCGGGTGGGAGGCCATCGCGAGAATCTCTCCGCTGGAGGGCTCGATCAGCACGAGGGCTCCACGCTTGGTGTTCTCTGCAAGAACTTTTTCGCAAAGCCGCTGCAGATCTTCGTCCAGCGTGGTGATGACATTGTATCCCGGCACCGGCTGCTTGGCGATGCGTTCGGAAGTCTTTCTGCCGCTCTTGTCGTAGGTGATGTGCAGGACGCCCGGCTGGCCCCGCAATTCGTTGTCGAAAATTTGTTCAAGCCCCTCGCGGCCTTCGCTCTCGGGAAAAATGAGGTCGTTGTTTTCAATCGGCCGCGTTGAGAGCGGAGCCTCGCGGCCGGTATACCCGATCATGTGCGAAGCGAGCGTGCCGTTCGGATAGAACCGGACGTAGGTTTGGCGGAGGAGAAGTTCCTGCGGCAGCCCCCCTTGGATGACGGACAGCTCGGTGGGGAGGAGGTCCTCGACAATATCCAGCGGGAGCACCCCGCGATTTTTATAATGGTTGAGGATCGCCTGGTCGGAGATCTGGATGTCCCGCTTCAGCAGGCCTTTTGCAAGAGTGATCTGCTGGCGCGCAAAGGAGAGAACTTTTGAGTCTTGCCAATCCAGAGGAGTCGGGAAATTGATGGCCAGATTGTAACTCAGCCGGCTCTGCGCGAGAGGGAGGCCGTTCCTGTCGGTGATCTGGCCCCGGGGCGCTGGAATCGCCAGGGTATACGTGCGGGCTTGCTTCTGTGTTTCCCAGGTCGGCTTCGGATTTTCCACCGACCCCGTATTGTCGATGGTGACTTCCTGTGCGGCCAAAACCAGCGGGATGGCAATCAGGAGGTGCAGGGAGACGGACTTCATTCAGACCGGAACATACCGATTTTTTCACCGGACTCTATTCGAAAATGAGATTGCACCGGAGGGCGTCCGTTTTCATGATGTGCGACTATTTATGTCTCAAGCCTTTG
The DNA here is from genome assembly GCA_964605515.1 of uncultured Chthoniobacter sp. Taxonomy (GTDB): domain Bacteria; phylum Verrucomicrobiota; class Verrucomicrobiia; order Chthoniobacterales; family Terrimicrobiaceae; genus QYQL01. The sequence continues at coordinate 3,833 of CAZSDC010000026.1, read as the reverse complement.
ATCCCGAGTTGGCCAAACGAATTGAATCCTTTGGTGTCATTGCGGTCCTTGTTGTGGATCGCGCGGATGATGCCGTCCCTCTTGCCCGGGCGCTTCTCGATGGTGGGGTGGGGGTCATGGAGTTGACGCTTCGCACCCCGGCTGCGCTGGAGGCCTTGAAAAAAATCCGCTCCGCCGCTCCCGAGATGATTGCCGGAGTGGGAACGATCCTGACCCCTGCGCAGGTCCAGGCGGCGAAGGATGCGGGTGCGGCATTCGGCGTGGCGCCTGGAACCAATCGGAACGTCCTGGCCGCCGCCCGCGCGGCCGGTCTTTCTTTTGCTCCCGGGATCGCCACTCCATCGGACATCGAATCGGCTTTGGAACATGAGTGCCAGCTGCTCAAGTTTTTTCCGAGCGAACCCTCTGGCGGGCTCTCCTTTCTGAAAAATATTGCGGCACCTTACGCCCACCTCGGCCTCAAATATATCCCGCTTGGAGGGGTGAACGAAAAAAATATGTCCGCCTACCTTGACGAGCCGATCATCGGAGCGCTCGGAGGTTCCTGGCTGGCCCCGCGCGAACTCGTTAACGCGGCCGACTGGAAAGCGATCACCGCGCGATGCGCGGCGGCTGTGGAAATCATACGATCCACCCGGAAAGCTTCCTGAGCCGGGGCCTATCCTCCGGCCGGCCGCTCGAGGTGGCCGCCGAATTGGAACCGCATCGCCGAGCAGACCTTCTCGGCCATCGTGTGGTCCTTGCGTGAGCGGAACCTGGCGTAGAGCGCGGCGGTGAGGACCTCGCAGTCCACGGCCTCCTCAATGGCGGCCATGATCGTCCAGCGGCCTTCTCCGGAGTCGGAAACCCGGCCGGAGTATTTTTCAAGTTTCGGGTCACCTGCAAAGGCAGCCGCGGATAGATCCAGGAGCCACGAGCTGATGACGCTGCCCCTGCGCCAGACTTCGGAGATATCGGCCAGGTTCAGTTCGTAATCCAGATCGTGATGCATGGCGGGGGCCGTCTCGGCATCCTGCTTGGCCTGTTTGGTGCTGACATTGGCGTTGGAAAGAATGTCAAAACCTTCGCCGAAGGCCGCCATGATGCCGTATTCGATCCCATTATGGACCATCTTCACGAAGTGGCCGGCACCGGAGGGCCCGCAATGAAGATAGCCATCTTCCGCCGTGCCGCCCAGTTTGTCCCGTCCGGGGGTCACTTCGATCGTGCCCTTCCCCGGGGCGAGGGTTTTGAAGATCGGATCGAGGCGGTCAACTGCGGACTTGTCGCCGCCGATCATCATGCAGTATCCGCGCTCCAGGCCCCAGACGCCGCCGCTGGTTCCACAATCGAGATAATGAATTCCTTTTGGCCGCAGGGATTCGCTGCGGCGGCGGTCGTCGCGAAAATAGGAGTTCCCCCCATCAATGATCGTGTCGCCGGACTCCAGCAAGCCCGCCAGTTCGTTCACGATCTTGTCCGTGATAGCCGCCGGGATCATGATCCAGACGGCGCGCGGTTTTTCGAGTTTGGAAACGAGTTCCGCGAGCGAGGCGGCCCCGACCGCTCCATCGGCCACTAGTTCCGCGACGGCCTGGGGATTTGTGTCGAAGACAACGCATTGGTGGGAGCTGCGCAGGAGACGGCGCACCATATTGGCACCCATCCTTCCGAGACCGATCATGGCGATTTGCATAGTGAGTGTATTTCCACGCATATTCACCGAGGAAACAGCGAAGGGCAATCCTCATTTCCAGACCGGCATGGAATGTCGTTGATTTCAGGAGGGCCAAGCTGTAAGCGGTGGGTGGTTATTCTATGATCATGTCAGCGACACTCACGGCACGCCCCATCTTTCGTCTTCCGGATCTCGCAGCGATCGCCATGGGCCTGGCGGGAATCCTCGCGTTTTGTCAGGCCGTCGGAGCCCAGCAGCAGGGAGCCCGACCGGAGAAACAACAAAAGCCTGTCGCCGAGATCATCCGGAAGCAGGACCAGCCGAAAGTCATTCCGAGAGTGCTCGATCAGGCGACGTCGGCGAATGTGAGCGTCTATGTTTCCCTGGGAAAACAGCGGGCATTCCTCAAAGTCGGAGATGAGGTGGGAATTGACACGCCGATTTCCACCGGGAAGCGGGCCGGCATGACCCCGAAGGGCAGCTTCGTTATTGTGCAGAAAGATCCGGACCACCGCTCTAGCCTCTACGGCGCATTCGTGGACAAAAACGACCTGATCGTCCGCGCCGGAGTGAGCGCAAAAATTGATTCTGCCCCCAGCGGCACACACTTCAAAGGCGCCCCTATGAAGTGGTTCATGCGCTTCGGAGAAACGCTTCAAAGCCAGCGTGCGGAGGGGATGCACGTGGGAATTCTCCCCGGCTATCCCGCTTCACACGGATGCGTCCGCCTCCCCGAGAAAATTGCTCCCATCATATACAACAAGGTTTCTGTCGGGACCCCGGTGACGATCGGCGACTAGGATTTCGAGTCCGGCGATCCTGACCCACGGGCGAGCCAGATGCCGAGGAGGGCGATGTCTGCGGGAGTGACGCCGCTGATTCGTGCGGCCTGACCGAGAGTTTCGGGTCGGATTTTAGCGAGCTTCTGAATGGCCTCTGTGCGGAGCCCGTTGATCTGCTCGTAGGTGACCCAGGCGGGAATCAGCTTCCCTTCATTCCGCTCGGTGCGGGCGATTTGCTCCTCCTGGCGTTGGATGTAGCCCGCATATTTCAGGTCGGTTTCGACCTGCTCCCAGACTTCCGGTGTGTAGGAGGATCGGATCTCCTGCGGAAGCCCGGGCCATGAATTCTCCGCGCGCTTGAGCCAGCGTTCCAGCGTCAGAGAATCGATTTTAATCCGGTGAATCTGCGAGCGGAGTTCCGCGATCCGGGCTGATTTCTGCTCGAAGCGGGATTTTCTTTCTCCCGAAACGAGACCGCAGGCGATGCCTTTTCCTGTGATCCGCAGATCGGCGTTGTCCTGCCGGAGGAGCAGGCGGTATTCCGCGCGGCTCGTGAACATCCGGTAGGGCTCGGGCGTACCACGGGTGACGAGGTCGTCGAGCATGACTCCTGTGTAAGCTTCGTGACGCGCCAGCGTGAAGGCGGTGCGGGACTGGACTTTCAATGCGGCGTTCGCGCCCGCAACAAGCCCCTGCGCGGCCGCTTCCTCGTATCCGGATGTGCCGTTGATCTGCCCCGCAAAATACAGCCGCTGGATCCGCTTGGTCTCGAGTGTTGTGTGAAGCTGGGTGGGGGGACAGTAGTCGTATTCCACCGCGTAGCCCGGGCGCAAAATCTCCGCGTTTTCGAGACCTCGCACGCTGCGGATGAAGTCGTATTGGACGTCAAATGGCAGGCTTGTCGAGACACCGTTCACATAGATTTCACCGGTGTGGCGTCCCTCGGGTTCCAGGAAAAGCTGGTGCTTCGGCTTGTCTGCAAATTTTACGACCTTGTCCTCGATGCTCGGACAATAGCGCGGGCCAACCCCTTCGATGATGCCTGCATAGAGAGGGGATTTGTCGAGGTTTGCCCGGATGATCGCGTGCGTTTTTTCGTTCGTATAGGTGATGTGGCAGGGGATTTGGCGTGCGCAGAATGCCCCGTCCCGCCATTCGTTCAGTGTGAAAATCTCATCCTGCTCCCGCCGGAGGGTGTCGGCCAGGCAACTGAAGACTGGTGGCGGTTCATCGCCCGGCTGCAGTTCGCACTTGGAGAAATCGATACTCTTCGCAAGCAACCGGCACGGAGTCCCGGTTTTGAATCGTCCGACCTCAAAGCCCAAGTCCCGGAGGCAGTCGCTGAATGTGGACACCGTGTCGCCGAGGCGTCCGCCCGCCTGGTTCCTGAGCCC
>CAZSDC010000025.1:0-26502 GCA_964605515.1 uncultured Chthoniobacter sp. | reverse complement strand
TTTTCCCCGATTTTTCGTCGGCCATTTCCTTCACGACAAAAACCGAGTCCCCGTATGGCGCGTAGCTGATCGAGGTGGCGGGAACAGCCAGCACCGGTTTCGTGCCCGGGAGGACGACCTCGATACCGACGTACATTCCCGGCCGCAGGAAACCTTCCGGATTTTCCAGCGTCGCCTGCACGAGGAAATTCCTCGTGGCCTCGTCAACCACCGAGTTTACCGCTGTGACTTTGCCCTCGAACGCCTTTCCGCCTGCTCCCGACGGGGCGACCTTCACCACGCTTCCGATGTGCACGTCAGCCAGGTTTTGCTGCGGGAGGCTGAAATTCGCGTAGATCGGGCTCATCGATTGGAACGGCACGATCTGCTGGCCGGGCTGGAGGTATTCGCCGTCGTTGACCATCCGGATTCCCGCCATCCCGTCGAACGGGGCTCGGATGGTTTTCTTTTCGATGACGGCGCTGATCTCCTGGCACTTTGCCTGCGCCTGCAAATATTCCGCAGCGGTCGCGTCGTAGTCCGACTGCGAGGAGACCCGTTTGTCGAGAAGGTCCTTGAACCGGCGGAGGTTGGCCTCCGCGAGTTGCTGGCGGGCCTGGGCCGCGCGGAGCTGTGCTTGCTCTTCGGAAATGTCCTGCTGGACCAACAGGTCCCCCTTGCGCATTTTCGCTCCCGACTCGAATCCGATCGACACGACATTTCCCGCAAGATCGGCCCGGATGGTCAGCCCGTTGACCGGCTTGATCGTGCCGACGGCTGTCAGCGTTCCCGGCCATTGCTGCTCCTGCACAACGACCGTCGTAATCGCCTCCGGCGGCATGGCAAAAGACATGTGCCCCGCAATCGCCGCCCGAATTTGGAAGTATTTGAAGGCCCCGAGCCCGGCAAACACCGCTACGACAGCCGCGACGGCGACGATCCATTTCCTGGCTGCGGAACCCGGCGTCTTTGCGGCTGATGATTCCGACAGCTTCGGGTTCATGGATTTATCCGGTGATGTGTGCATTGGGATTCAGGCTTTTGCAAGAGCGGAGACAAGCCGTCACGAAGACGACGGCTGATCTTCGGGATCCATTCCGGTCTTTCGCGGATTCACGCGGAACAGCCGCAAGACGAACACGAAGAACAGCGGGATGAAGAGGATACCAAAGAATGTCGCCGAGAACGTGCCGCCGATGACTCCGGTGCCGATGGCATTCTGCCCGCCTGAGCCGGCCCCGGTGGAGACTGCGAGCGGCAGGACGCCGAGCATGAACGCGCACGAGGTCATGAGGATCGGGCGCAGGCGCTGACGCGAGGCCGCCAGCGCGGACTCGACGAGACCCATGCCGCGGTCGAAATTTGCCTTGGCAAACTCGACGATGAGAATGGCGTTCTTTGCGGAGAGACCGACGATCGTCAGCAGCCCGACTTGGAGAAAAACGTCGTTGGCCAAGCCCCGGCTCAACGTCGCCGTGACCGCGCCGAGAATGCCGAGAGGCACGGACATCATCACGGCCGTCGGGATCGACCAGCTTTCGTAGAGGGCGGCGAGGCAGAGGAAAACGACCAGAAGCGAAATGGCGTAGAGCGAGCCGGCCTGCGCGCCGGCGGCGCGCTCCTCGTAGGAGAGCCCGCTCCACTCGAAGCCGATCCCCACCGGCAATTTGCTCGCAATCTCTTCCATCGCTTTCATGGCCGTGCCGCTGCTCTCCCCCGGGGATGGCTGGCCGAGGATCTCCATCGAGGGACGGCCGTTGAAGCGCTCGAGGCGCGGCGAGCCGTAAGTCCACTCCCCGGTGGCGAAGGCGGAGAACGGCACCATTTTTCCCGAGGCGTTGCGCACATACCATTTTCCGAAATCCTCGGGCTGCATGCGCGAGGGCGCGTCGCCCTGGAGGTAGACGCGCTTGATCCGTCCGCGATCCTCAAAATCATTGATGTAGGCGGATCCCCACGCGGTCGAGAGAGTGTTGTTGATGTCGGCGATCGTCAGCCCGAGCGCACCGGCCTTTTCGTGGTCGATCTTGATCCGGTATTGCGGCTCGTCGTTGAGCCCGTTCGGCCGCACCGCGACGAGTTCGGGGCTTTTCGCGGCTATTCCGAGGAGCTGGTTGCGCGCCTCCATGAGCTTTTGATGCCCGAGCCCCGCCTGGTCGATGAGCTGGAAATCGAAGCCCGTGGCATTGCCCAATTCGAAGACGGCGGGCGGCGGAAACGCGAAGGCCAGGGCCTCGCGGTAGCTCATGAAGCGCATCATCGCCCGCTTGGCGATGGCCTGAACTCGGTTCTGTATTCCGGGACGGCTGTCCCAGTCTTTGAGCCGGATAAAAACGAGGCCGGCATTCTGTCCGCGGCCGCCGAAGCTGAAGCCGGCCACGGTCAGCACCGACTCCACGTTTCCTTTCTCGTCGTTGAGGAGATACTCGCGGACCTTGTCGAGGACCTTTTCGGTGCTGCTCAGCGGAGATCCCGGCGGAGTCGTTACCTGCGCGAACATGATCCCCTGGTCCTCGTCCGGAAGAAACGATGTGGGAAGCTGTTTGAACAGAACCACCATGGCCACGACGATCGCCAGATAAAGAACGATGAAACGACCGCTCCGGCGGAGAATGTTCGCGACGGTGCCCTCGTAGCGGTTCGTGCCCCAGCGGAATGCCGAGTTGAACCATCCGAAAAACCCCCGGGTGGCATCGCGGTGGCCCTTGGGAATCGGCTGGAGCATCGTCGCGCAAAGGGCCGGCGTAAAAATCAGCGCGACAACAACCGAGAGGGCCATGGCCGAGACAATCGTGATCGAGAACTGCCGGTAGATGACTCCGGTGGAGCCGCCGAAGAATGCCATGGGTACAAAAACGGCCGAGAGAACCAGGCCGATGCCGATGAGGGCACCGGTGATCTGCTTCATGGATTTCCGCGTCGCCTCCCTGGGCGATAGTCCCTCCTCCGACATCACGCGCTCGACATTTTCGACCACGACGATGGCGTCATCGACCAGGAGCCCGATCGCCAGCACCATCGCGAACATCGTCAGCGTATTGATCGAAAATCCGCAGGCGGAAAGCATGGCGAAGGTGCCCAGCAAAACCACCGGCACGGCAATCGTCGGGATCAGCGTCGCACGGAAATTCTGCAGGAACAGATACATCACGCAGAAAACCAGCAGCACGGCCACGAAGAGCGTCTTGATCACCTCGTTGATGGAGATCTCGACAAACGGCGCGGTGTCGAGGGGGTAGACGACTTGCACGCCGTGCGGGAACGTGGGCTGGAGCCGCTTCATGGTGGCCCGCACCGCCTCGACTGTCGTCAGCGCGTTGGCCCCCGTCGCCAGACGGATCGCGATGCCGGAGGTCGGCTCGCCATTGAATTTCGCCGCAACAGAAAAATTTTCCCCGTCGAGTTTGATCTCCGCGACATCCTTGAGGCGGATCTGGCCACCGTCCGCATCCACGCGCAGGAGGATTTTCCCGAACTCCTCCGGCGTCGAGAGCCGCGAGGGCCCGAGGACGGTGGCATTGATCTGCTGGCCCTTCACCGATGGGAGTCCGCCGATCTCGCCCGACGCGACCTGGACATTCTGGGCGGCGATGGCGTTGCGCACATCCGCGGGAGTGAGCCGGTAATTCGTAAGCTTCGTCGGATCGAGCCAGACGCGCATCGCGTATTGGGCGCCGAAAACCTGGAAGTCCCCCACTCCCGGCGTGCGGCTGATCGGGTCCTGGATGCTCGAAACGACGAAATCCTGGAGGTCCGCAGCGTTCATGCTCCCGTCCGTGGAGACGAATGCGGCGATGACCAGGAAATTTTTCGTGGATTTTGCCACGCGGATCCCGCGCTGCTGGACCTCCTGCGGCAGGAGGGGGATCGCTAGCGACAGCTTGTTTTGGACCTGGACCTGGGCCACGTCCGGGTTCGTTCCTTGGCGGAACGTGAGCGTGATCGTCATGTTCCCGTCCTTTGTGCTCTCGGACGAGAAGTAGAGGAGGTTGTCGATGCCATTCATCTGCTGCTCGATCACCTGCACGACCGAGCTCTGGACGGTTTCGGCCGAGGCGCCGGGGTAGCTCACGGTAATCGAGACTGCCGGCGGCGCGATGCTCGGATACTGGGCGATTGGAAGCGTCTTCAGGGCGAGCGCCCCCGCGAGCATCATGAAGATGGCGACGACCCACGCAAAGATCGGCCGGTCGATAAAGAAATTAACCATGTCCTATTTCGCGGAATCTTCCGGAATTTCCACGGGACGGACTTCCGCCCCCGGCGCGATTTTTTGAAGCCCTTCGACGATCAGTCGGTCGCCGGATTTCAGTCCGTCGGTCACCAGCCATTTGTCGCCGATCGCGCGATCGGTTTTGAGCACACGGAGCTCGACCCTGTTCCCCTCGCCGACGACAAACGCGGTCGGCTCGCCGCGCACATTGCGGGTGACGCCTTTTTGCGGGACCAGGATCGCCTGCTCGTTGGTGCCTTCGCTCACGATCGCCCGGACAAACATCCCCGGCAAAAGCTCCCGTCGCGGGTTCGGAAATACGGCGCGCAGTGTCACGGAGTCCGTTCCCGGATCCACGCTCACCTCGGAAAACTGCAGCGTGCCCGACTCGGAATACTGTGTGCCATCCTCGAAGACCAGCCGAGTCGAAGTCTCCCCGGACTTGGGATTTTTCAACTGCCCGGAGGCCAGCTCGCGCTGCAGGTGCAACAATTGGCTGCTCGACTGGGTGACATCGACATAGATCGGATCGAGCTGCTGGACAGTGGCCAGGGCGCCTGCCTGACCGGATGTCACGAGCGCGCCCTCGGTCACCATCGAACGTCCGATGAACCCGGCGATGGGAGAGAGAACCTTCGTGTATTCCAGGTTGATCCTGGCCTGTTCCAGGTCCGCGTTGCGCACGGCGATATCCGCCTCCGCCTGGCGCATCACCGCGAACGAATCGTCGTAGTCCTGCTGGCTGATCACCTTGGTGCTGGCCAGCTTTTTGCGGCGGTCCATCAGGAGCTCCGCCACATGCGCCGCCGCCTCCGCCTTGGCCACCGCCGCTTTCGCGCTGTCGTAGGAGGTTTGGTAGGTTGCCGGATTGATCTGGTAAAGCTGCTCGCCCAGCTTCACCTCGGCCCCTTCCGTGAACATCCGCTTCAGGATGATCCCGCTCACCTGCGGGCGAACCTCAGCGATCCGGCAGGCGGCGGTCCGTCCGGGCAGTTCCGTAACAATCTCCGCGTGCTGCGGGGCCAGAGTCACCACCGCAACCTCCTGCGGTGGCATTCCCCCATGCGGCATCCCTGCGGGCGTTGCGGACTTTTTTCCGCAACCGGTCAGGGAGACCAAAGCGACGATCGCAATCCATTTTAAGAAAGGTTTGCCTTGCTCCATATTATTAAGCACTTTGATAATTAAGCTGGTTGATTATATGGAGATTTGAAAAAAGTCAAGTGGAGGAGAAATATTTGCAGGGTGCTGATGTTTCATGCTTTCCAAAAGCATGCGGTCTGGTCATTAGTGTTTTGATGTTTGCCCTCAAACGTCTGTTGCTTTTGTTGCTGATCGTCTTTGCCGTCTATTGTTTCTGGCCGAGAGCATCGTCGATGACAGGGTTTGATCCGGAGCGGATGACGGAGTTGCAGATTGCCGTTTGGAAAGGTTCAGCTGGCAAGCAGAGCGGTTCCCTTGTCATCCCTCTTTTCCAAGAGTATGCGGGCCAGTACAATCTGCCGCCGATTTCGGCGCTGAAAATGGCCTTCGACACCGCTCGGGCGCTGCGTCTTTTTCACTCGTCGCCCGATGCCGCAGACCAGGAAAAGGCGCTCATGCCGCTACAGGTCGTTTTTCTGACGCTCAAGTCCAACACGAAAGCCGGCTTTGACTCGACGGCGGCAGCACGGATTGAACTTACGACCTGGATGCTGCGGGCCGATCACGCCAAGCGCGTGCAGCTCACGACCGCTTGGGCGGAGTCGATCTCGCTTCTCTACGGACATTCCGCTGAGGAGTGCCTGCCTGCGGCGAAGAAATTTTCCATCGCGTCCAAACTGGCTGACGAGGGCAAGTGGGATGAAGCGAAATCCAATGTCCTGGAAGCATGGAAGGTGATCAAGAGCCTGTCGCCTCCCGAGAAGAAGTAGATTCCCCCTGCTCCAACCGCACCGGGATCGGAGCTGAGGTCTTCAAATGGAGATCGCGCTGGGGGAATGGCATTTGCACGCCGGTCGCGCGGAGGTCGCGCTCGATCCGGCAGCGAAGCTCGCTCCCCACCTGCCGCGAGTCGGTCGTGCCCGCAAGCTCGATCCAGTAGTAGATGCGGAAGATCAGGGCGCTGTCCCCAAATGCCTCGAAGAAGACGCCCGGCGCTGGATCCCTGAGAATTTCCGGCTGCCGCTCGATTGCCGAGGCCAGCAGGCTCATCACTTTTTCCACCGGCGATCCATAGGCGACACCGATGGGGAAATCGAACCGGTGCTGAGGGTCGGCCAGCGTCCAGTTCGTCACTTCCTTTTCTAAAAATGCGCTGTTCGGAACCAGCAACTCGACGCCATCGAATTTCCGGATCCGCGAGCAGCGGCTGCCGAGGTGCGTGACCTTTCCGGTGCTGCCGGCCACCTCGATGATGTCGCCGACCTTGATCTGGCGTTCGAGCAGCAGGATGGTTCCGCTGATGAAATTGTTCACCAGATTCTGGGCCCCGAACCCGATCCCGATGGCTAGCGCGCCGCCGAGAAACGCGAACACCGTGAGCGGGATGTTCAGCCAGTTGAGCACGGCGAGCACCAGGATCGCGGCGACGGGAATGAAAATGCTTTTCTCCAGAATCATCTTCTGGTCCTCCGCCATCTGAAACCGCCGTGTGGCGGTGCGGGAGGTCCATCGCGACATCCCGTTCGCGGCCATCCAGGCCAGCAGCAGACCCAACACGCCCATCACCACTTTCCCGACGGTGATCCGCACGCCGTCGCCGCCGAACAATTCGAACGCCCAAACCCGCGACACCGTGTGCGAAAAATTGTCCCACGCCCTCGAGGCCCTGCGTGCCGGGCTCTCCTGCCCGAGCACGGACTGGACTTCGCCGAGGAATTCCTCCTGTGTCGTGACGATCTGCCGGGATTTCGAGACCAGATTGCCCAGCGCATCCACCCGTTTCTGGGCCAGCGCGACAGTCTGCTCTAGGAATGCCTTTGTCGCCGCATCCGGGACGCCTGCCCGCAGTTGCTTCTGCGCGGCATCGAGGCCCTCCCTGCCCTCGATCAGCCGGCGATCCACGCTTGATCTCAGGGCGTTTTGTTTCGCGATGATTTCTTCGGATTGTGCCATTGCGGCTTTCAACCCCTCGGAAGAAAAAGAGTCCGAGAGCGACTTCACCGCACTCCAATGGGCTTTCTCATCGGCGAGGAGATACGCGTTGCCTTGAAGCACGGAAACCAGCCTCTGCGCGGTATCGGCCAGCACATCCGCAGCGGCGGCACGGCTTTTTCCGGCGGCAGAATCTCCCTTGTCACGGAGCGCGGCCGCCTCTCCCGCGAGACGGGTTTGCTCCTTCGTGGCGGCGGCTATCGCTTTTTCAGAGACAGCGCTCTCTTCCTCGATTGCCCCGAGTTCGGACTCCGCGCGGCGCGAATTCATCTGCCGGTCGAATCCCCCCGCGCGAAGAGCGGCGCGCAATGCGTCCATCTCCGCGGAGGCCTTCCGGGCAAGCGACTCCTGCTGGGCGCTTCTCCACTTTCCCAAAAAAACGGCCGACTCCGCAGCCTGTTTCTGAAGGTTGGCGAGATCGAGCTGGACCCCGGCGCGAGCCCGTGCTTCCGGGGTTTTCGCGGTATCGGCCTCTTCCTGGAACTGCCTGTACTCGCGCTCGGCGTTTGTCTGCAGCGCCTGGTTTTGGGAGATGAGGCGGCGGATCAGTTCCTCCTCGCCCGTGGCGGACTCGGCCGCGATGGACGCCCGCTGCAGGGCATCTCTCAGCGCCGAAGCCTGCTTTTCCGAGCCGGGCGGGGGAACCACCGGCGGCTTGTCCTGCGGGCCATCCGCCGCGGAAAATGCAGGCAGGATATCCAAAGCCGCCTGATAATTCCTCTGGATCTCGCGGTCCGCCGCCCGGAAATCCTCAAGGCGTGAGGCAGGGAGCCCGGCTTCCGCCAGCCGCGAAATGATGCCGGACTCGCTCTTCTCGTCGTTTTTCGCGATTTCGATCTGCGACTTTGCCCATTCAAGTTGGGCGGCCGGAGTGAGCTCGGGGGAGGCTGGCTTCGGTGTGCCCCCAAGCGCCTCGATCATCGATTTGATGCCTTGGGCAGATGCGGGGAGCGGGTGAAGAATGCCGGCCGCAAGCAGGAACACCATGACGTGCGGCTTTCTGAGAATGGTCTTCCGGACGGTGGACATGGCGGCCATCAAACCCATTTCTCTCCGTGCAATCAAGCCCGGTCGAGTTTGCGGGAACGCGCGGCGAATCCCGCGCCAAAGCAAACGCAGGCTGGAAAAACCACCCGGATCATTGCGATCTCACGGCTGCAGAAAGCGGGCGAGCACGTCCGAGAGTTCCGCCATCTTGAACGGCTTGGTGAGGACCTCGTCCATGCCCGCGGCGAGGCATCGCTCCCGGTCCCCGGGCATCACATTTGCCGTGAGGGCAATGATGGGAACCCGCGCGCCGGACTCGCGCTCCCGGATCCTTCTTGTCGCCTCCAGACCGTCCATGACCGGCATCTGCATATCCATGAGGATGGCGGAAAATTTTTCCGGTGCGAAAGCCTCGGCGGCCTCCTGTCCGTTGGCTGCGAATTCGGCCCGGCAACCGAGGTGTTCGAGGATTTTGCCCGCAAGGATGCGGCTCGATGAATCGTCCTCAACGACAAGCACAGGATTTCCGGACCGCGCGACCGGCACCGAACCGCCCGATTTGTCGCGCCAGGATGAATGGTCGCCGTTTCCGGTGCTGGTGGCAGATGCGGCCCCGTCCCGGAGCGGGAACCGGAACGTAAACCTGCTGCCTTTCCCTGGTGTGGACACCACGCCGAGGGTGCCCCCCATCGCCTCCGCAAGGCGCAGCGAGATCGCGAGCCCGAGACCTGTGCCCTCGAACTGGCGGCTCACCGTCGAGTCGGCTTGTGTAAAAGGCTTGAACAGATACCCGATCGTCTCGGGAGCGATTCCGGGACCTGTATCCTCGACCGAAAAATCCAAGGCCGGACCATCTTCCGTGGTGGCCGGCGCAACCTCCAAAACCACGGATCCCCGGGCGGTGAACTTGATCGCGTTGCCGAGGAGGTTGATGAGAATCTGCCTCATCCTCCGGATGTCGCCCGTGATCTGCTCCGGGACATCCGCGGCTGTCACACAGGAAAACTCGAGGCCTTTGTCCGCGGCGGCTTTCCGGATCGGGCGGCAGGAGGATTCCACGAGTGAGGCAACGAGGATCGGGGCGGACTCGATCTGCATGCGCCCTTTTTCGATGCTGGAGAAATCCAGGATGTCGTTCACGAGGTCGAGCAGGTGGTTTCCGCTGTCGATAATCGTCGTGGTATATTCCTGCTGTTCTTCGTCAAGCCGGGTCCTGGAGAGCAGTTCGGCGAAACCGAGAACCCCGTTGAGCGGAGTGCGGAGCTCATGGCTCATCAAAGCGAGAAACTCGCTCTTCGCCCGGGCAGCAGCTTGCGCTTCGACGGCCAAATCTTCGGCGCGGGCCTTCTGCTCCTCGAGATAGCTGTTGAGTTCCTTCAACGCCTCCTCCGCCAGCTTGCGGTCGGTCAGGTCAATATCGATGCAGAAAAATTCCGGCTGACAACCGTGCCGCTTGACGACCGCATGGCTTGAGAACACGGTCACGCGCGAACCATCTTTCCGCAGGAGCGAGAGCTCGGAAGCCGGAATGGGTTGCAGCGTCTCCCCCATCCATTGGATTGCCTCGCGGACACCGTCTTTCATTTCCGGAGGGATGATCAGGTCGAGCAGGTTTCTTCCGATGGCTTCCTCCGCCGTGTATCCGTAAAGGACTTCCGACGCATCGTTCCAGTAATGGGTTGTGCCATCGAGGTAGTAACCCTGAACCGAGACCGTCGAGATGTGCTGGAGCATCAGGCGGAACCGCTCCTCGCTCTCCCGGAGTGCCTCCTCCTGCATTTTGCGCTCGGTCGTGACCTCGGTATACATGATGATGCCGCCGATATCCCCGCCCTTCCGATACCATGGCCGGCATTCCCACCGGTTGTAAGTGGTGGAGCCGTCCGGACGAATGAAGCTGTCGTCGTCGTTCCGCTCGATCGCGCCGGCCAGGCACCGTTGATGCACATCCCGCCACTCCTGGGGAATCTCCGGAAAGACCTCGTAGTGGTGCCTGCCGATGATGTCCTCCTCCCTGACATTGTAATCTTGAAGAAAACGGTCGCTGACGGCGATGTATCGGAGCCCGTTGTCGAAGATGGCCAGCGCGTTCGGGTCATGCTTCACGATGTAGCGCATCGTCTCCTCACTCTCGACCAGTGCCTGCTCCGCCCGCCGTCGCTCGGCCTCGCTGGAAAAGCTGTCCATTGCAAAGCTGATGTCGTCGGCCATTTCCTCCAGAAGCCTGCGCACCTCTTCGTCGAACACATGTGTTTTGTCGCTGTAAATCACCAATGCCCCGGCCGTTTTTCCTTCCCTGTGGAGCGGAAGTGCGGCGGCGGCCATCCAGCCGAAGCGCGCGCCCAGCTCATGCCAGGGCGCGGTCATTGGGTCGTTCTGAAAATCCTGGCACCAGACCGGCCTGTTCTCGCGGATCGCGGTGCCTGTGGGGCCTCGCCCCCTGGCCTCTCGTTCGTCCGTCGAAGCTTTGACTCCCTTCAAATAGTCCATGCCTTCGCCGTAGGAAGCGACAGGGCAGACAGCACCGGTGCCCTCGTCCGCCAGGCCGATCCACGCCATTCTCAACCCGCCGAACTCCACCACTTCTCTGCAGATTTTCGGAAACAGCTCCTCCATAGATGAGGAATGCACGATGGCCTGGTTGCACTGGCTCAGGGCCGCGTAGAGTTGGGCCAGTCGCGCGATCCTGACCTCGGCGGTCTTTCGGTCGGTGACGTCGCGGGAATAGCCGGTGGTCCCGATCACACAGCCTTCATCATCGCGGACAGGAGTCTTGAAGGTTTCATGCCAGACCCGCTCGCCACCGATCAAAACCTCCTCCTCCACCATCAGAGGCTCGCCGCGGCGCATCAACTGCTCATCGTCATCCCGATACTTGTCTGCCAGATCCTTCGGCCAGATGTCGGTGTCCGTCAGCCCGAAAACCTCCTCCGGCCCCTCGTGCCCGCAGGCTTCGGCAAAGGCCTTGTTGACCATGAGGAAGCGGCCGGCGGCATCCTTGAGCCAGAGCAGGCCGGGCTGGTTTTCGATGATCGCCGACAGAAACGATTCCCGCAGGCTGAGTTTCTGGGCCGCATCCTTTCTCTCGGTGATGTCGTTGAACACGACCGCGAACCGTCCCGGCTGCGGGCGATACGCCGTGACATGGAAATCCTTCCCCAAAGAAGTGCTGTGTTCCTCGAAATGAATGGGCTCTCCGGTCATCGCGACGCGCCCGTACCGCTCGATCCAGACCGGTTCGATCTCCGGCATGAGTTCCCGCACAGTTTTCCCGATGGCGTCCGCCGCGCAGATCCCCGTCATCTTTTCGAATGCGGGGTTGATGGAGAGGAACCGGTAGTCCACAGGCTGGCCGGAGTCATCGCAGATGATCTCGTGGAGAGCGAATCCCTCGAGCATCCCCTCGAACAGCATCCGGTAGTCCTCTTCCCTGCGGCGCAATGCTTCCCTCGCCTCGTAACGCTCGGTGACATCGCTGAAAACGAGCACCACCCCGAGAATCTCCCCATACGGATCGCGGATCGGCGCGGCGCTGTCGGCGATCTGGTATTCCTTGCCATCGCGGGCCAGGAGCAGCGTATGGTTGGCCAACCCGACCGTCACCCCGCGGGCCATCACCTGCCCCACCGGGTCCTCGACCGATTGGCGCGTCGCGGCATTGACGATGCGGAAAACCTCGAGCATCGGACGTCCCTCCGCCTCCGCAAAAGGCCATCCGGTCAGCCGCTCGGCAACAGGGTTCATGCGGGTGATGCGCCCCCCGGCGTCGGTGGCGATCACCCCGTCTCCGATAGACTGCAGCGTCGTGGCCAGGCTGGATTCGTTTTCGCGCAGCGCCTCCTCGACAGCCCGGCGATCCGTGATGTCCTGCACGATGCCCGACATCCGCACCGGTTTGCCTTCGGCATTCCGCTCGTGGGATCCTGTGGCCCAAATCCATCTCACCTCGCCATCAGTGCGCCGTATCCGGCACTCGAAACCCCAGTCGCAATGCGCCTCTGTCGCCTCACGAAAACACCGGTCCACATCCGCGCGGTCCTCGGGCAAAACATGCTCGAGAAATATCTCGTAAGTCCAGGCCGGCAACAATGTCTCGTATCCGAAAATCCGGTCGTGGAGCAGCGTGCGGTGCGCCGTGTGATCCACGAGATCAAGATCCCATGCTCCCGCAGTCAGCGTCTCCAGGGCAAAGCTCAACCGGGCCTCGCTTTTCTTCAGTTCCTGCTCGGCCTGCTGGCGCTCGGCGATGAACCTCGCCTGCTGCAAGTTCTGGAAAGCCCGGCTGGAAATTTCCCGAGCGAAAGTAAACAGGGCTTTGGCCGTCTGCTCGAAGCGCGCCTTGGACATGACAGGCACCTCGGCGAGCGCCGCACGAAACTCCTCGCGGTCGGTTCCGATCTCGTCGGCATAGCGCAGCATCTGCTCCTCGTCCTGTTCCTCGTTTCGAACCTGACCGATCAGCCAGTTGGCGATGTGCTTTCCTCCGACGGTGATGCTAGCACCCGCATCCCAAAGGCCCCCGCTCAGGCACGGCTGAACAATCGGGCCCGCGGAACAGGGAATGCCCAGCGCCGCATCGGATTGCTGGCAGTTGCGGAGCCCGATTTCTGTCGCGCGGATGATCTCGCTGCACAGGCGGCAAAAATTGCTGGCCTTGGTGATCGGGGTTCCGTCCGGCTCCGTGATGATCGATGCCACTCCCGTCGCATTGGAAAACTGGTCCTGCAACTGCTGGAGATCCTCGATGTTGATCAAGTCTGAAAACCGTATCCCGTCCGGGTTTTCCGCCGGTTGGGTCAGGGCAAGCAGACGGGATTGAAGCGCCGCCTCCGCCCGCTCCCGACGCGCAATCTCGCTCTTCAGTTCCTCATTTGCTGCATTAAGGACGGCCTCGTGAGACGCGTGCCGAGCACGCAGGCCTGACAATTCCAACTGCATCCGCACCCTCGCCAGCAACTCCCCGGCATGGAACGGCTTGGTCACTGAGTCCTCTGCCCCAAGCCTGAGCCCCTCGATCCGCTCATCCGTTTCAGCAAATGCGCTGATCAGGAGGATGGGAACATTCCGGCTTTTCTCCTGCCCCTTGAGCGTCCGGAGCACATCGAACCCATCCATGCCAGGCATCCGGATATCGAGCAAGATGAGATCAGGCAACCGGGCTTCAACCATCGCAATCGCAGGCTCTCCTCCGCTGGCCGTCCACACGTCGTATCCAGCAGACGTCAGCACATGGCTCAATGATTGCAGCCACCGCGGATCGTCATCCACGACGAGAATGCTGGCTTGGTGTGTCATGGCGGGGACGCGTAAGAAATGTCACTTTCCCGCAATGCTTGCAAGCCGCGAATAGCGGCGCACATTCCTCTCAGAAACCGACCTTGGGGCAGTGCGCAATAGCGCTCACCGGCGAAGGAGCTGTAACAAAAATTGGGATGGGATCATGTTCCGCCTGGCGAGCAAGGCGACGAGACCGGGCTTGGCGAGCATGAGATAATGAATCCACCCCGCCACACGCATGCGGCCGGAGAACCGTCGCGTTTGGAGCCGGGCAACGAGCTCGGATGCCTGCTGCCATGAAAGTTTTCCGGCGGCGTATTCGAGCACCGGATCGAGCGCGAGCGCTGCGGACTCGAAGGCCATGGTCATTCCATTTCCCGTGAAGGGAGGGATCATGTTCGCGGCATCGCCCACTGAGCACGCCGGCCCGGATTGCCGACCTGTCTGAAAACCGGCAACTGCGCAAAATGAGCCGGGATCGGGATCCGCAGCGGAAATTCGTTCGGCGAGCAAAGTGAGCCCGCCTGCTCGGAGGCACTGGAAGAGGGCCTCGTGTCCGCCGATCCCTTTTTGCCTGCGGAACAAACCGCAGACGTTGACCATCCCGTTTTCGATCCTGGCCAACCCCACGTATCCGTTCGAGCCAATGTGCATTTCGAGGTCTGCGGCAGGAGCCAGCGCTCGCGCATGGCATTTGACTCCGATCCATTCGCCGTCGGTCTTCACCTTTCCGGCAGCCCAAACCACGCCCTCTCCGGGCACGGCCCGCGAACCGGTCCTCAAAGTTCCTCCGGCATTTACGAACTCGTCCCGGAGCCTCTGGTCAAGAACCCATCGCGAAATCCCCATGCCCGACACACGCAGGTTGGCGACCGGCCCAGAGGCGTCGAACCAACGCGAAGTGGCGAGCGGCACCGCGTCGCGAAGGCTTCCGAGAATACCGAGCTTTTCCAAGGTCTGCTCCGTGACGCCGCTGATGAACTCCCCACAGACTCGGTGCCTCGGATATTTCCCCGCCTCGTTCACTGTCACGCTGACCCCTCGTTGGAGCAGGGCAATGCCAAGCGACAAGCCGGCCAGTCCACCGCCGGCAATGCTGACGGGATGGATCAATCCCGCCATGCTTTAAACTGCAATACCCCGGAGAGCCGGGAAACTTCAGAGACTTTCCACGTGGCTTTGTCCAAGCCAAGCAATCCGGCGAGCTCTCCCGGCTGAAATCCTGCGCGAATGCTCACCGGCATATCATGCCGGGTGACCCGGCCGACGAATGGATGCGCCAGTCGCGAGAGCCGCAGCGACCACGGGCTTCGCAAGGGCTCGGAAAAAAGCACGAGCTGGAACCGGTCAAACTGTTCTCCGAGACGCGCCAGTTCCTCGCTGGAAAAATGGTGGAGAATCAGACTCCCCACAACAATCCCTCCCTCGATCTCCGGCAGAATTTGAAAAATGTCCCCCGTCCTCCACCCTACTCCCGTGTTCAAATCGGCCGGGCGGGCCATAAAATCCAGCCCCGTCACCGCGCGCCTATTCAGCAAGGCCGCCAGTTGGGCGCAAAGCCTCCCTTCACCCGCGCCAAGTTCGACGACGCCCTGCTCTGCCAGCTCCCGGCGTTCAAGAACCGAACGAACAATCCAGCCGGATCCCCCGAGAAACCAATCCAGCCACCGCAAGTCCCGCCGGCTGCGCAGGGCCTCCGGGTCGCAGGCATCAAGCGTGTCGAGTATCTCGGGGACGACTGAGCGGGTGGATCGGAACATCCCGCGTTCTCTCAGGCTTTATACCAAGGATCACCGACCGATTGCGGGGCAAGCACGATCCGGATGCCGGCATTGTTGCGGCCCTTGTCCGGCTGGCATTTGTCCCGACTGGAAGACCTGAGGAGTTCGGGGTCGTCATTGAAACATGACGCCCCCCTCAATACCCGCAGCGTGCTTCCCCTCTCGTATTCATCCACGCACCACTCCCAGACATTGCCGCCAAGATCATAAATGCCGAACTTGTTCTGGGCAAAACTGCCGACCGGCGAGGTCTCCTTGAAATCATCGACCTCGAGACGCGGATGGTAATTGCCGGCACCGTGAGGCGGTGGAAAATCCGGTCCCCAGGGAAACTCCTCGATGACTCCGCTCCGGGCGCGCGGGCTGATGCCCTGTTCGTAGGGCAGCCCGACCGCCGCGCTCCATTCCTCATCCCGGGGAATGCGATATTGAAACCGCGAGTTGATCAGCCCGAGCCAAATCTCCCGCTTCGTAAGCCACTCACAGAACATGTGTGCATCGGTCCACGAAACATTGACGACGGGATGGTCGGGCTCCTGCGGATAATCTGCGGTGGGCATCACGACCCCCATTTCGTTGCAATACTGTTGATAATCACTGATGCGCAGCAGCCAGACACAGAACAGAGTCTTGCTGCGGGTGGTCGGAACGAACGGCATGCCGAGGCTGTTGAGAAACGGATGTCCGGTCGCCGCCCCGGTGGGATGCTCGGCGTAATTGCCCTGATCCTTCGCCTCTGCTTTCGATCGCGGAAGCGCTGGAACAACGGGTGCAGAAGCCGGCGTTGCAGGCAGGACGGATGCCACGAAGGGTGTCGCAGGATCAGAAAATGCGGCGAGCAGGCGCTTGCGATCCCCGAGTTTCACAACCCCGATTTCCCGGAGATCGGAGTCGGTCAACCCGCCGATCAGGGAGTCATCAATCTTCTCCTTGCGAAATGAAGGATACAGACTGCTGAGTCCGAGATGTGCCAAGGTTTGTTCGAGCCTGGATGCCATTTTCAAGCGCCTCCGGAATATTCCAAAACAATCCGGTTCAGACAAGACCGCTTACAACCCAAGAGACGGATTGGAAAGAACCTTCAACGCCTTTTTGACATCGCTGGCACGGAGGATGAGCAGGCCTTTTTTGGCCGAGGGCATGGAGGCGAGGTAGGCGTATTCGATATTGACCTTCGCGGCCGAGAGAGCCTTTGCAATTTTCGAGAGCCCGCCCGGGCGGTTGTCGTTTTCCATCATGATCACGTCATTCTCGATGACCAGCGTTCCATGGGATTCGAGGAGGGCGATGGCGCGCCGGGTGTCGCTCACCACCATGCGGATCACGGCGTGATCCACTGTGTCCGACACGGTCAGCCCGTAGATGTTGATCTTGTCTTCGGCGAGGGCATCGCAGACGGCGGCAAGGGTTCCCGGTTTGTTGGCGATGAAAATGGCGAGTTGCTCAACGATGCGGACGGATTTCATAGAAGCCAGCCTCGCACAGCGCGGCGTGGGAGTCGAAGGAATTTGCAATCCATCATTGAGCCCGCTCGTTCCTCCGCTAGCTTGGGGGGCTTGGAAATTCCGATATTCATCGAAAGCGTCGCGTTCGGCGGGGCGGGCGTAGGCAGGCTGCCGGACGGCCGGGTCTGCTTTGTGCCATTCACGCTGCCCGGCGAGCGGGCGATCGTCCGGGTGGTCCAGGAGAAAAAATCGTTTCTGGAAGCGGAGGTCGTCCGGCTTACCGAAGCGTCCATGGGACGGGTGTCTCCGCGCTGCGCGATCTTCGGAGAGTGCGGCGGCTGCGCCTACCAGCACATCGCCTACCCGCGCCAGCTTGAGATCAAAAGCGCGCAGATCCGGGACCTCCTGCGAAGGATCGGCAGGATCACGGACGCGGATGTTCGGCCGATGCTCCCCTCGCCTTCCGAGTGGGAATACAGGAACCGGATCTCTGTGCACGTCGCAGATGGACAGGTCGGATTCCACGGACGGAAGTCCCACCGCATCGTGCCGGCCACATCGTGCCCGATCGCCACGGCTTCGGTAAACGAGCAGCTTGCCGACCTTGCAAAAGACCCGCCGCGCGGGGACCAACGGATCACGCTGAGGGAGCGGTCCGATTACCGTGGGTTCAGCCAGGTCAATGCTGGTGCGGCGGAAGTTCTTGCAGAGGTCGTTTCAGAGATGCTCGCCGAAGAAACCGGGGTATTGGTGGACGCCTATTGCGGGGCCGGTTTTTTCTCAAAAGCCCTTGCACCCCAATTTCAAAAAATCATCGGCATCGAATGGAGTGCGGGCGCCGTGAGGGCGGCGAAAGCCTCGGCAGCAGAAAACGAAACCTATCTTGCGGGGGCAGTGGAGGCTCACTTGGCGCAGGCTTTGGAATCCTCGCCGCCTGCGGAAACCGCCATCATTCTGGATCCTCCGGCGGAGGGGCTTTCTCCGGAGGTTGTCGAAATCCTTGGCAAATACCGCCCGGTCACGATCGTCTATGTCTCTTGCGATCCCGCGACCCTCTCCCGCGATCTGAAGAAGCTGGGCAACTGGTATTCTGTCGGGTATATCCAGCCGGTGGACCTGTTTCCTCAAACCGCAGAAATCGAATCGGCCACCAAATTAAAATCTCTATGATCCCACGACGACGCTTCGGACGCACCGGCCTCGATATGCCGGTTTTCACCTGCGGGGGAATGCGCTTTCAGAAATCCTGGAAAGACGAGGAGGAGATCCCGGACGAAAGTCAGAAGAACCTTGAGGAGACGGTCCTGAAAGCGCTCGATTGCGGGATTAACCACATCGAAACCGCACGCGGTTATGGAAGTTCCGAATACCAGCTCGGAAAGATCCTGCCCCGGCTCCCGCGCGAGAAGATGATCGTCCAGACAAAGGTTTCCCCGGAAGGTGGCGGAGCGAAGTTCCGCGAATCCTTCGAGCGCTCGATGTCCCTGCTGCACCTCGACCATGTGGACCTCCTCTCTCTCCATGGAATAAACAATGCAGCAGTTCTCGAGGAGTCCCTTGCCCCGGGAGGGGCGCTGGCCGTCGCCCGCGAAATCCAGAAGGAAGGCCGCGCACGCTTTATCGGATTCTCCACGCACGGCGACTGCGACGTGATCTGCCAAACCATCGAAACCGGCGAGTTCGACTACGTCAACCTCCACTGGTATTGGGTCAACCGCTCGAACGGGCGTGCCATCGAGGCCGCAACCCGCCACGACGCGGGGGTTTTCATCATCAGCCCGAACGACAAGGGCGGAAAACTCTACGAGCCCCCGGCGAAACTCAGCAGGCTCTGCGAACCGCTCAGTCCGATCGTCTTTAACAACCTCTTTTGCCTCGGCCGTCAGGACATCCACACCCTCTCGATCGGGGCGGCCAGGCCCACTGATTTCGATGAGCACATCCGGTCACTGGCATTCCTGCCGGAGGCGGACAGATATGTCGCCGAAATCGATCAACGCCTCGTCGCGGCGATGGAGGAAAGCCTTGGTGCGGACTGGTGCCGGAACTGGGACCATGGTCTTCCGAAGTGGGAGGACTGCCCGGGAGAAATCAATATCTGGGAGATCCTGCGGCTCTTCAACTACGCCAGATCGCTCGACATGGTGGAGTTTGGAAAAATGCGCTACAACCTGCTCGGGCAGGCCGGGCATTGGTTCCCGGGAAAAAATGCCTCCGAGATCCCGGATCTTTCGGCGGCCCTGAAAGCCAGCCCGTTCCGCGACAAGATCCCCGGTGTTTTGCGCGAGGCGCACGCGCTCCTCTACGACAAACCGGTCGAAAGGCTGAGCAAGTCGGAGTAACTTTCGTCTCAGCCCGGGAGCGTAAACTCGCGCTTCAGTCCGGCGGTGAGCGATTGGAAGGCGGCTTCGGCAGCGGGAAGAAGTTCGGAGAGCCCGACACGATTTCCCTCCTTGCCAAATGCCTGCATGCGGGAGGCGATCTCGCTGAGCTTCTCTCCCCCCATGTTTGCGCTGGAGCCTTTGAGGGTGTGGGCGAATTTGCCCGCAGCCTCCGCGTCCCCTGAGGAGATCGCAGCGGAGAGGTTCGCAAATGTTGTTGGCGCGTCCGAGAGAAATGCGACGGCAACCTCGGCGGCGAGTTCACGGTCGCCCATCGTCCTTTCCAGAAATCCCTCCCGGTCGAAATCGCGGAGCCCGTCCTTATCCACCGACGGTGCCGCCGCCCCTGCGACGCCTGAACGCGAACCGAGGGCGCTCCAGCGATCGAGAGCCGCGGCAAGATCCTGTGGGCTCACCGGCTTTGAGAGGTAATCATCCATCCCGGCTTCAAGGCAGAGTTCGCGGTCTCCCTTCATGGCATGGGCAGTCAGCGCGATAATCGGGATTTTCGGGTTCTTGACGCCGGAAGCCGGGTCGCGGATGATCCGCGTCGCTTCGAACCCGTCCAGATCCGGCATCTGGCAGTCCATAAGGACAACGTCGTATGGCATCCGCCTCAGCGACTCGACAGCTTCCTTTCCGTTCCCCACCGCCTCGGCGGAATGGCCGAGCTTCTCAAGCATTTTGATCGCAATGATCCGGTTCGTCGTGTTGTCCTCTGCGACAAGAATTCGGAGCCTCCTGCGCGAGGTTTCGGCGACGGTATGACGTGTAATGAGATCCTGGTCGCTCCCGGTGGCCTCCTCGCGACCGAGCACGAGCGCAAGGCATTTTCTGAGGAGCGCCGGCCGGATCGGCTTCGGCAGGTAGCCGGAAAATCCCACCCCCGAGAGCCTCTCCGCATCCCCCCGCTTGCCGAGAGAGGTCAGCATCACCAGCCGCGTGCCTTTGATGTAATCGTCCGCCTTGATCTGCCGCCCGAGCTCAGCTCCGTCCATGCCGGGCATGTTCATATCGAGGAGGGCGGCGGCGTATGGGTCGCCCTCGACGACCGCCTGCCTGAGCAATGGCAGGGCCGCATTTCCATCCTCCGCTTCATCCGGGCGACATCCCCAGTGCTTGAGGAGGGTGGTGACAAGGACGCGGTTTGTTTTGAAATCGTCGGTGACAAGAATGCGGGCGCCGGCCAGATCCGCCTCCCGCGGGATCGGCCTAACCGCATCCTCTGGGGATTTTTCAAACTCGGCGGTGAAAAAGAACGTGGAGCCACCACCGGGCTCGCTCGTGACTCCGATGGTGCCTTTGAAGAGATGAGCGAGCTGGCGGCAGATCGCGAGGCCGAGGCCGGTTCCGCCGAACTCCCGCGTCGTCGAGGGATCGGCCTGGGTGAACTTTGAGAAAATAAACTCCTGCTTTTCTTTGGGAATCCCGATCCCGGTGTCGATCACCTCAAAGCGCAGCACGACCGCCTTGTCGGATTCGGTCAGGGCCCAGACCCGGACGGTGACGCCGCCGCGCTTCGTGAATTTGATCGCGTTGCCGATCAGGTTGAAGAGGATCTGGCGGAGCCGGCCCGGGTCGCCCCTCAGGAATGTTGGAACCGCCTTGTCCACCAGGCAGACGATATCAAGCCCTTTCTCCTGCGCCTTGAATCCAAGGATCTCCACGGCATCGTCAATCATGGAGCGAAAATCGAAGTCGAGGCTCTCAAGGACAAGCTGCCCGGCCTCGACCTTGGAAAAATCGAGAATGTCGTTGATGAGGGTGAGCAGCGCATCCCCGCAGGACCGGATGGCCTCGGCGTATTCGGCCTGCTCCGCATCCAGACGGGTTTCGAGCAGCAAGTCCGTCATCCCGATGACCCCGTTCATGGGGGTGCGGATCTCATGGCTCATGTTGGCGAGGAACTCGCTCTTCGACCGGTTCGCGGCCTCCGCTCTTTCGGCCAAATCTCCGGCGCGAGCCAGCGCCTGCCTAAGCTGGTCGTTCGAGCTCCGCAGCCGGATTTCCGTCGTCTTCAAACTCGTGACATCACGGGTGATGCCCATCAGCCCTGTGATCTTTCCTTTGTGGTCGCGCAGAGGGACCTTCGTGGTCGAATACCAGCGCCTCGTGCCGTCGGCGGTGGTCTCCACCTCCTCGGTTCCAATCAGGTTCTGGCCGGTCTCGATGACAAACCGGTCGTCCGCAAGGGATTTTTCCGCGAACTCCCCGGGGAGAAAGTCCGAATCCCGACGCCCGATGATCTCCTCCTCGCTCCGCAGGCCGAAGTCCCGGAGGACGGATCCGTTCACTTTGACAAATCGATAGTCCCTGTCCTTGAAATAGACGCGGTCCGGGATGGTGCCTATGAGGTGGCTGAGAAGCCCTCCTTCCCGCCGGGCGCTATCCTCGGCCAGTCTCCGCGCTGTGACATCCTCTTTGACGGCGACAAAATGGGTGATCGTGCCCTGAGCGTCGCGGATCGGGGAGATGCTTGCCGACTCCCAGTAGAGCTCACCGTTCTTCCTTCTGTTCTCGAACTCGCCGGTCCACACCCGCCCGGCATTGATCGTTTCCCACAGCTCCGTGTAAAATTCGCCGGTCTGCTTGCCGGATTTCAGAATGCGCGGGTTATTTCCGATCACCTCCTCGGCGGAATGCCCCGTGATCTGCAGAAATTTCGGGTTAACGTATTCGATGTTGCCGGCGCGGTCGGTGATGACGATTGACGCCGGGCTCTGCTCGACCGCTCGGGAAAGCATCACGAGCTTCGCCTCTGCGGCATTGCGCCCCATCAGGGCGTCCCGGCGCGCGATAGCGGTGTTCACGGCAAACGGCAGGTGGGCGATGTTCTGCTTCAGGACATAATCGTCGGCCCCCGACCGGATGCAGTTTGCCGCCCCCTCATCATCGAGCGCTGCGGTGTGCAGAATAAATGGCGCTGCGGGAAGGATCCTACGGCACAGGCGCAGCGCACTCAGCCCGTCAAACTCCGGAAGCGAGTAGTCCGAAATGATCAGGTCCGGGACAAATTCCTCCAGCGCCTTCGTGACGCCGGCGACATTGTGCTCGCACCGCGAAACGAAGCGCAGCTTTTCCCGGCGCAGCGCCCGTTCGGCGAGTTCGAAGTCGGCCGGGTTGTCCTCGATGAAAAGCAGGCGGAGCGACTGGTCGGCTGGTTCCGGCATGGCCTAGTGCGTGGGTGGTTCGTTGAGGAGGAGCCAATAGAGCCCGAGCTGACGGACCGACTCCACAAATTGCGGAAAATCCACCGGCTTGACAATGTAGCTGTTCGCGCCGAGCTGGTAGCTCGTCTTGAGGTCGCTTTCCTCGCGGGATGTCGTGAGCACGACGACCGGGATCGGGCGCAGTAGCGGGTCCACCTTCATCGTGCGCAGGACCTCGATCCCGTCCACCTTGGGAAGCTTCAGATCCAGGAGGACGACTTTCGGCTGGTTGGATTTGTCGCGGCCAGCGTAGGCATTCCGGGCATACAGAAAGTCGAGGGCCTCGGCCCCGTCCGATACATGGACGATGGAATTGGCAAAGTTGTGGCGGTCCAGCGCCCGCACGGCGAGTTCGGCATCGTGGGGGTTATCTTCCACGAGGAGGACTTCGACGATCTGCTTGCCCGTGGTCATGATGAAGAGGGGTTCTTTGGCAGTATGAAGGAAAATGTGGCACCGGCACCTGGGCCGCTCTCGGCGCGCACCGAGCCGCCGTGTCTGTGCACGATCCGCTGGACTGTGGCGAGCCCGACTCCGGTGCCTTCAAATTCCACGTCCGTGTGCAGTCGCTGAAAGAGCCCGAAAAGCTTCGCCGAGTATGCGGGATCAAACCCCACTCCCGAGTCTTTGACGAAGTAGCAGAGGCTGTCCTCTTCCTCACCCGCGCCGATCTCAATCCGGCGAATTTCGCTCCTTGAGGTATATTTCACAGCGTTTGATATGAGGTTGGTCCAAAGTTGGCGTAAGAGCAAGACATCTCCACGGGCTCCGGGCAGCGGGCCAAGCCGAAAATCGAAGCGGGCCGCTTCCTCCGGTGTCTGGATCTCCTCCCACACCGAGCGGACAAGCCCGGTCATGTCCACATCCGAGATGACGAGCTCTGTCCGCGAGACCCGGGAGAGATCAAGGATGTCGTGGATCAAATGATCCATTTTCCGCGTGCCCGACCGGACAACCCCGAGGAGCCTCCTTGCCTCGTCGTCGAGCTTCTGCCCATATTCTTCTTCGAGGATAGCCGCAAATCCCTCGATCGAACGAAGCGGAGCGCGAAGGTCGTGGGAGACCGAGTAGGCGAACGCCTCGAGCTCGGAATTCGATGCCTCAAGCTGGGCGGTGCGGCGCGCCACGCGCTCCTCCAGGTGCGCGTTGAGCTGCCGGAGGTTCTCCTCAGATTCGGCGCGCACCTCGTCGAGTTTGCGAAGCAGGCGGACCTGCCCCCCGCTGTAGAGCGCGGCCATCGCGGCGGCCACGGCGATCGAAAGGCACACGAAGACGATAATCACGAAATCCATGGTCTCGTAAAGGTCGGCATTCGCCTCCGCCAAATTCACCTTCGCCACCATGAACCACGGGGAACCCGCCACGCGCCGGAGATCGCTGATAACTTCGCCACCGCGGTAGTCGCGGCCAAAAAATCCCCCGGTCTTGCCCATTACCGCCTGTACCGAAGGAACGTGAACTTCGGTGAGTGGGATCCGGTAGTTCAGTGCAGAGTTCGCCTTATTGTGGAGGTTGTTTAATACCAACGCGTCGTTCCTGTCGCGCATGACAAGCAGAGTCTCCGCAGTCCGGCTTCGGGCCGGCCACTCTTCGACAAGAGGAAACAACTCTTTTTTTGCATTCATGGTGACGGCGAGCACGGCGACGGGATCTCCGTCAGGGCCGTTCACCGGACATGCAGCGGTGATGTGGACATCTCCGGAGCGGCTTTTGTAAAGCGGTGAGAGAACAGCCCCGGGGGTCGCCAACGCATCTTTTACAACTTGGATCGCCTCGGGACATTCCTCGTAAGCCCCGGCGGCAATCAACAAAGCATCATCGAGTGAGTAGAGCGCCATCGCCTCGTGGCCTGTCCATCCGAGCTCGTATTTGAGCCGCTCTGCGAGAGCAACCAGCAGGAACGCATCCAAGGGAGTCTCCGCAAGCTCAGCCACCGCATGCGAAAAGAAGGGATAGCCGGCCATCTTACCCACTCCGCCAAGAACCCGCTGGCGCCAGTCGGCGATCCACCGGGATTTCAAGACCGCAATCGCCGCCAGTTCATCGGACTTCTTCTGCCGGATCCGGGAACTCTCGGAGACAAAAAAACCGGCCCCTGCTCCCGCCAGGATCAGAACCACGACAAGGAATGCCGCGATCCATTTTCCAGGACCTGAAATGCCAGGCTGCTTGTCCGGCTGGGTATTCATGTCAGTCGCCACCACGCCACCTGCCCGCGCGAAGGCCTGCCAGCTTCTAGCGCATATCTGTCATTCGAAAAAGCGAATTATCCAAAGCCAGAGAAACATCTGCCGCTCAGGGCTGGCGGTGAATCGGCTGCACCATTTCCCCCACCGCGGCCGCGATCGGGTTATGGAAATCCACGAGTTCCGGCTTCGGGGTCCTGAGCGCCAGGTAGATGTGGATCACCCAAAAGCCCAGAGCCGGAAGGACCAGGACCGGCGCAATACGGCCGAAGCGCCGGACAAAATCCTCCCAAGGCACCAGCGAACGTGCCGCGGCAGCCTCTATAAGCAGGACAACCACCGTCGCCACGACGAGCGCGAGCGCGGGAAAAGCAAGCGGATTGAGGTAGATTGCCGCTTGCAGATCACCGTGCAGGATCGCACGAACCGCGCGGGTTCCCCCGCAAAACAGGCACGGCAGACCGCTCAAGGCGTGAAACCCGCAGGGAAAAATGGGTCGGGCTGGACGCAACAGAGCCAAGCCAAGCAGCGCAAGCAGAACGGCTGCGGACAAACCCAATCTCAGCCATCGTCCCTGCTGCGCGAGCCTATTCCTCATCGGCGGAAGCCTGCGCGCCCTTATCCAGCGCCGCAATGAGGAGCGTGATCTCCCCTTTGGCCGGATGCTTCTGAAAGTGCTCGACCAATGCCTCCGGCGTCCCGCGTCGAAATTCTTCGAACGTCTTGGTCAACTCCCTCGCGACGCAAACCAGCCGGCTCGGACACGATTCCATGAGGGCTTCCAACGTGCGAACAATCCGGTGCGGGGACTCGAAATAGATGCTCGTTTCACGGCGCTCTGCAGCCCGGGCGATCTCGGCCGCCCGACGCCCGCTCTTCACCGGCAGGAATCCGCCAAAATAAAACCGGTCTGCTGGAAACCCCGATCCCACCAGGGCGGTAAGCACGGCTGAGGGACCGGGAAGCACGGTCAGCGGGATCCCGTGTTCAATGCTTGATCGGATCAAGCGGTGTCCGGGGTCCGAGATCCCGGGCATCCCCGCATCGGTGATCAAAGCCACATGCGCTCCCGCAACCATGCGCTCCACGAGTTCGGCAGATCGCGCCGCCTCGTTGTGCTCGTGGAGGCTCACAAACGGCTTCTTGATTCCGAGGTGGTGAAGAAGCATGCCGCTGTGCCTTGTATCTTCGGCCGCGACAAGATCCGCAGCCCGCAGCACTTCGATGGCCCGGAGAGTGATGTCCTGCCGGTTGCCGATGGGGGTGGGAACGATGCTTAGCACGGGATGCCTCCCGCTTACCAGCCCTCAGAGACCGTTGACATCAGGATATTTGCAAGATCTGAAGCGGCGTTCGAAAGGGCCTGCCGTTCGATCGTCTGGATATCGTTTCCGCTGAAGAAGCTGGTGTTCGCTACTGCGGTTCCCTGCATCAGGATCGCTCCCGTCACACGGTCCTGCACCTCATATTGGACGAAGACCCTCAGACCGTATTCGCTCGTTGCCAGCACGTTGTTCTGAACGGATCGCAGCGCCCGGGTCTCGATCTTGTCAATGGTGCAATACAAAATGGCATCCGCCTTGTCGTCGGCAACCAGCTCGTAAGTGCCGTCTTGCTGGAACCTTTTCACCACGGTGTCGGCAAAGAGAACTTCGAGCCGGGGCTTGAACGTCCGGTTCTTGAAAGTGGGAATGGCCAGCGTCCTCACCGAGCGCATCGGCGTCGGGCGGATCTCTCCGAGCTTATACCCGCACCCCGAGATCAGGACAGAAACGGCAAGGACAAGAGCGGCGGAAAACTTCATTGGGTGGGAAGGGCGGGTTCGACCGAAGGAAGCGGGCGCACATCGCGCGCCTCCGTGCGGAGCTTGGGCTTGTTGACGACCGGCAGCTCGTCGGGAACGATGTCC
>CAZSDC010000024.1:0-27174 GCA_964605515.1 uncultured Chthoniobacter sp. | reverse complement strand
AACTCAAACTCCATCACGATCCCGCTCGCCACGCCGATCGCAAACGTCAGCGCGAAGATCCGTGTCCAGAACCTTGCCATGTTGTGGAAAATCGGGTTTCCGGTTCTCAGCCAAGTTCCTTCCATCATCACCAAAAGAATCCCCAGCCCGATGCTCAGGGGAGGGTAGATGTAGTGGAATGCAGCTGTGAAAGCGAATTGGATTCGGGCCAGAATTTCGACGGTCATAGCGCATTAGATATTCTAATATCACACGTGGCTGTCAAGGCCAAAACCCCGAGGTTTCTCCCATGCAGCCGTGGCTGGTCGTCTGACTGAAAAGACCGGCTTAACGGATCTCGGGCTTCCCTTTTGCTCCAATCCAATCGGGTCGAGAAATGCCGTTCCGGAACGCCTCCAGAACAGCAGGGGAGGAGTTGATGCGAAGGTTGCTATACGTTCCATCATCGTTTTGCCAGCGTTCGTGCCAGTAGATGGCGGCCTTGATTCTGGGATACTTGGGAATGATGGCGAGCGCATTGCCGATCCATTGGGCCTTGTCTCCGGCTTTTGGAAAATCTCCCACGCCGAATTCGGCGAGCATCACGGGCTTGTCGGGATCGAGGGCTGTGATTTCCTGGTAGGGCCATTTGATCAGGTCGCGGAAATAGGCCCAGTTTCCCTGATGACGGAACTGCTTCCCATAGATGCTGAGCCCCAGCCAGTCCACGTAGTCGGAGCCCGGGTAATACGACGCCATCATGTTCCAGACGTCGTTGGTGGCAGGGAACGAATTGGTGTGAAAAACCCACAGGATGTTTTTTGCGCCGCGGGCTCTCACCCGGTCAACGACGTGCCTCCAGGCTTTCTTGAACACCTCGTTACCGCCTTTTTTTGCCCCGTAAAATTCTCCGGACCAGGGAAACCAATCCCCGTTCATTTCGTTGCAGAACGAGACAAAAAACGGTTTCCCGAATGCCTTCGCGCCGTCAGCCCACTTATCGATATACGAGTCCCATTTTCCCGCCAGAATCTCTGTGAGTGAAAACCGATCCGGGCCTTTGGATTCCTCGTATGGCTTGTCCCAGGGGGACCAGTAGACCATGGGGATTGCCCCGTGACGCGAAATCAGCGAGAGATTTTTCGCCGGAAAACGCTGCTCTCCCCAGTAGCTCGATGAGGCAATGATCGCGGGCCGTTTTCCCGAGAGCTTTTCAAAGCCCTCGATACCTTCCAGCGTGACGTGATCTTCCGTGTCGCCAAAGTCGGCGTAGGCACCGAACAAGACCCCCGGTGTGAGTGGGACCAATTTCGGATCTCCTGACGGTGGCCCGGCGAACAGTCGGGAGAGGAAAAATGCAAAACAGAGCGGGGGCAGAATGTATTTCATGTCATGGAGAGGGGAGGGCGGTTCACTGCAATATTTCCAGACGATTCACGCGCTTCGCAATGCGTGCAATATGGATTTTTGGATCACCTAACTCAGCAGAGAACTACATTCATCCACTACAAAACTTGGCGGCTGGGGACAATAATAAAAGTTCAGTATCTGGGAGCGCACGGTCTTTCTTGAGCAATGGGCTGGCCGGACCGGCATTCTTGGGCCGTCGTTGAAAATGCTTCCAGCAGTCGGAAGCCTTCGCTGGTTTCTGCCGCAGACGAAGAGCACTTTGGTGGGATTGGCGGTTTTCATCATGGAATCCGGCTCCATCCGGCCTTCTGCCGCCCGGTTGTCGAACGTATCGGCATTCCTGATGCGTTTCACTCATCCGAGTCTGAATCACAGCCAGCCAACCAAAGTGCAGGTCGATTCGTGCAGACTTTATCAACCCCAATTGCCTTCCAGAAAGGTATCGTCGCAGGGTCGTCAACAGTCCAAACGTTAACGCTTATTCCCTGTTCGTGTGCTCGTGCGACGATTGCCCCGGTCATCGTCGTATGCTTGCAGTGAATCCAAGGCAGACGATGATGTTCTGCCTGGGCCAGAATCTCAGGGCCATTCCCGATGAGCGCCAATGTCAACTCGGAGTCAATCGCACGCACATCGAGAAGCGACTGTAAGTCGAACGACGACACGACATGCCTGCGTTGTTTGTCGAACCTGTGCAAGAGTTCCGCCACGGTCTGTGGCACATCGAAGCCGGGGCGAGATGCCTTAATCTCCACGTTGAGGCGCGTTGCACCGGACCCGAACTTTTGCAGGACATCGCAGAGGCGCGGTATCTTTTCGCCAGTGAATTCCGGAGAGAACTTCACTCCTGCGTCAAGAGTCAGCAGTTCGTCCAGCGACATCTCACAAACCGCTCCGGAACCGTCTGTTGTTCGGCCCACCGTGTCGTCGTGAATGACCATGAGAGTCCCATCCTTCGCGGGATGAACATCCAGCTCGATCCACGATATGCCAAGTCGATTGGCACGCTCAAATGCTGCTAGAGTGTTCTCCGGGGCGTTGGAGCTGTCTCCTCGGTGCGCTTCGATTTGCGGTGTCATTCCGCAGATTCATTTGCCCGCAGAGGGTTTGACAATCATGCCGACAAGAGCTCCCGCCACCACGGCTTCGACCCAGCTTCCCAAGAACCAACCGACGGCCAGCGTTAGGGGAATCGGCATCACGCAGTAAGAGCCAAAACCCATAGACATTCCAGCGGCCAGCCCAAAGAGCGCGCCAAAGCGCAGTCCCGCTCCCAGGGATTTCGGCTCGATCAGGAAACCATAGATACCCACGAAACAAGCGCTGAATACCAACGTCACCAGCGACATGAGCGGTCGGTTCATCTCAGCCAACGGCCGCCACAAACTCGCGGTGGCCATGTAAATCGGCCCGAGTAGCAGGCCGTGCAGCAGAAAATCCAGAATGGATAGGGTAACAAAGACTGCGACCACGGCTATCATCATGCGTTTTTTCATAATCTGTTCGATCCTAAATTATGATCTAATGTCATATCCGTCAACGGATAGGTGTCACCTCAAATATTCCCCGTGATTCTTCTCTGAACCGGAAGTCCCAGGCGCCGCCCGCCACCTCAGAATTTACAAAAGCGCACCGAACAGACAGGCGCAAACCCGGCCGCAAGATGTGCTGCTGGTTGTCCCCCCGGAAATCTTCGCCGACCACGCGCGCCTCCGCCAGCGTCCAGAGATGCTCCCGGTTGAGGCATTCGGCCCGCAAACCGCCGGGAAGCTCCCGATCGATCCCTGGTTTGGGAATCAAAACCGGTATATTTCATGCCATCGCTTGCGGGACTTGGTTGACACGGGAACAAAACACGATTTTCCTCTTTCCCGTTGAACGAAGAGAATCCGTTGAGAAGGGTGACGTTGAAGGATGTGGCCTCCAAAGCCGGGGTGCATTATTCCACGGCATCGTTGGCTTTGTCGGACAGTCCGAAACTCCCCGTCCCTACGCGGAAGCGAATTCAGGCAATCGCGGAGAACATGGGCTACCAGCCGGATGCTGCCCTGTCGGCGTTGAATGCCTACCGTGCGGTCAAGCAATCGGTGCGGTTTCAGGCCACGCTGGCTGTTGTGAGTAACCACCCGAAGCCGGATGCCTGGCGTGCATATTTCACGGGCGCCGAAAGCTATGCGGGCATGTTCCATCAAGCTCAACGGCTCGGATATCAAATCGAGGAGTTTTCCGCAGCCGGGGGGAGGGCTGAATGTCAGCGACTGGAAAAAGTTTTCCGCGCTCGGAACATCACCGGAATCATTGTGGCACCGATGGTTGCGGCTCACACAAGCCTCCATCTTGACTGGGCGAAATACTCGGCGATCGCGCTGGGCTTCTCCTTGGATTCTCCGCTCCTTCACCGGGTGGCGTCCTCCCACCTGCGCAACACCGAGCGGTGCATGCTCCATCTGGCGGAGCGCGGATACACCCGTATCGGCTTTGCCATGCTTCAGGACATCCACGAACGTGTCGGGCGGCTTTTTGGCGCGGGCTACGACATCGTCACCCGTCGGTTCCCGGACCTCGAGGGGATCCCATTCTTTATGCCGGACGACTATGAATCACAATTCACGTCGCAGGCTCTGAGAAAATGGATCCGCAAGCACCGGATCCAAGCTGTGCTCACCTCGCATAACGGTGATCTCCTGCGGCTCCTGCCGGAAGCCGGACTTCGGATCCCGCAGGACATCGCCGTCGTCAATGTGGCTGCAGCGGATGAGCAACGCGGGGAAACCGGGGTTCGCGAAAACAATGAAATCATCGGATCCACCGCTGTAAAACTCCTTGTCAGCATGCTCCAGCATGATGATCGGGGGGTGCCGGTTGTTCCGCATCAGACCACGATTGACGGCCGGTGGATTGATGGAGATACCGTCGGGCGGATCAAAAAACAGTAAAGAATCCTCGGGGCAAGCCCCGAGGTATTTAAGAATTTGATTTCACCGCACGACAAAAAGCCGAGGCAAGCCTCGGGGTATCAGTCCCATAGGGATGAATTTCATTGCGAGGCGGCCATCATGATCCATTTCCCTGCCTCCTTCGCGGTCAATGGTATGAATGGTTTTTTATTTTTCTGCGCGCTATCTCCGGGTTAGGTTCGGGTAATGTTTACGCTCCTCCCCACAGGTCGATGGACCAGAGTTCGATCGGGCTTCACCCTTGTCGAGTTGCTGGTCGTCATCTCCATTATTGCGGTTCTCGCGGCGCTGCTGATGCCGACGCTCAAAGGTGCGCTTGTTGCTGCACGCACCGCACGCAGCATATCAAACCTGAAGCAGATCTCTGCGGCGATGCTGTTGTTCACCACTGACCACGACGGATACATGGTCACCAATGGCGGCATTTACGTTACCGTCGACGGCAACCCAACCCCGCAAACCGGCTGGAGGAACCTCTCCTTGTTGTATCTGAGCCCGAACCTTGATCTTACTGCCCGCGAAAGGATTTTTTATTCTCCTAATGCGGCGATCAAATGCACCGGCGGAAACAGATCCAATTATTCAGTCCATCCCTGGTTGGACAACAACCATACACCATATAAGAGTTCGATGGTGCAGAAGCCCGCAACCTGTATCATGGTTGCAGATGGAACCGACATGGGGACCTCCACCCATGATTCCGCGACCTGTTTATGGCCCAGTTGGGTAGGCAATTCTCCAGTAAACAACCCGCTGCCGACCGGCAAACTGGCAACAGATAAACTTGACCAAGACGATGGGACGCAACCTCCCACCGGCTCTTCGAGCAGGTTCGCCTACCGCAATGGAGATATGGCTCTGGCCGTTTTTTTTGACGGTCACGTCGAAAAATTCAAGATGGGCCAGATGACCTACGGAAATTTCCAGTGGAAGTAAGGGTGCTTTGCCGCCGATCCTTGGTAGTTTATCTGTGCAGTCATGCAACTGGCCGAAGCTTATCCCTATGACCAGCCTGGAACATTTTCCGCCACACTGAAATGAAACCCGATATCCGCATCCGTTCACTTTTTATCATAGGCCCGTTCACTTTCTACCCATGAACAGCCTCGAACGCTACGTGACCACCCTCGAAGGCAAACCGGTTGACCACCTTCCCCGCCTCCCGATTCTCATGCAGTTTGCCGCGGAACACATTGGCAGCAACTACGCCGCGTTTGCCTCCGATTACCGGGTCCTGACCGAAGCGAACATCGCCTGCGCGCAGGAATTCGGCATCGACCAGATGAATACCATGTCCGATCCCTACCGGGAAACGCAGGGATTCGGCGCCAGAATCATCTACGAGACCAATATGGTGCCGCGATGCGACAGACACCCTTTGGAGGACGATCCGGATTTTTCCAAGCTTCCGCGCCCAAAACCACTCGAGGCCGAGAGGATGAGGGACAGGATCGAAGCCGTAAAAACCTATCGTTCCCGAGTCGGCGGGCAGTCTTCTATCATGGGCTGGGTGGAGGGCCCTGCGGCGGAGGCAGCGGATCTGCGTCGGCTCGACAATTTCTTCATGGATCTCCTGGATGATGAGGACTATGTCGGAGACTTGATGGATCTTTGCGTCGAGGTCGCATTGGAGTTCGCTGCGGAGCAGATCAAGGAAGGCGCCGATACCATCGGAATCGGGGATGCCGTTGCCAGTCAGGTGGCTCCCGAAATTTACGAAAAGCTGATCTTGCCGAGGCAGCGGCGCTTGGTTCGTGGAATCCAGAAGATGGGCGGCGCGGTCAGGATGCACATCTGTGGAAACATCACGCATCTCCTTCCCGGGCTCGCCTCGCTAGACTTGGACGTGATCGACGTTGACCATATGGTTCATCCCGCCACCGTCCGAGAGGCCCTCGGCTCCAAAATCGCTATCGGAGGAAACCTCGACCCGGTTGCGGATATCCTCCGGGGTTCTCCGGAGTCCATCCGGGAAAAACTTGAAAAATGCTACTGCGAAGCGAAAAATCCGTTTATCGTCAACGCGGGGTGCGAAATCCCGAGCGGCACGCCAATTGAAAATTTGAATGCGCTCTGCACCCCTCTTCTTTATCGCAATTTCTAATATGAAAACGGAACTCCGTATCTGTTCGCTTTGGCTCACTGCTCTGCTTGCCGGCTCGCTCAATGCTCCGGCTCTGGAGGCGTCTTACTCCGCTGGCGACCTGATCGGTCAACCGTCCCCCGGCGGGTCGACCTGGGAGGGGGATCGCGGATGGATCGCCGTCGTGGACGGCATCGGACACGATGGCAAATCCGGCATTCGCGCCGCCCCCTCGGACGAAAAGATTTACCGCAAAGCCACCTTCAAACTCCCGCAGGGTGCGGTTGACACCGGGATCGTCAAAATCGCTTTTGATATGCAGATTTCCTCAAGCGGCCAAGGGCAGGCCATTGGGCTCACGTTCGGCCGGGATGCGGAGGGGACGGAAACCGGACGCGGTATGCGCCTGATCATTCAGAGTGACGGCAAGCTCAAGGTCGTCACGCCTAGCACGGCCCAGACGAACAAATATGTGGACGAGTCCACAGGCTTTGCGTCCGGCTGGGTAAAGGTGGAAGTCGCTCTCGATTACGGAACCCGCGAAGCCACACTAACGCTCGACGGCGCACCGGTCACCACCCAGCCATTCCTCGTGGAAAAAGGAACGAAACAGGATGCACGTGGATTCGTGGAAATTTCCTCGGGGGGAGGAGAGGGCTCAGTTGTGGAATTCGATAACTTTGCGGTAAGCGAGGGAAAATAGCAGCAATTCCTCTTGGAGTCAGCGGATCTGGTCAATGATTTGAATTCGTCCCGGATTGCTCGTTAAACACTTCCGCTTAAAGTGGAGGAGCCATGAATTGTCTCCCTACCAGCTTGGGGCTTGCTGTATCGGTCCCCGTTTCCACACGTAGCTCGCTCCGCGCTCAGGAATCAGCCGCCAGGAACCTCCTGATCGATACTGCCTGCACCAGTCGATTTATCACCGTCCTTCGCCGCGCTCTCTTTCTCCTTGTTTTCCTGGCCTCTGCCTCCTCGTCTTTCGCTGATTCCGCCGCGCTTCGTCTCTTTGCCGCCCACGGCGACCACGCGGTTCTCCAGCGCGACAAACCCATTCCCGTGCGCGGTTGGGCCACCCCGGGCGAAAAAGTCACTGTAAGCTTCGCTGACCACGAGGCCATCGCTACCGCCGGTCCGGACGGGGCTTGGAGCGTCATTTTGCCAGCACTCCCGGCCAGCACGGAACCACGCACACTCACCGCGCGCACCGCCGCGGAGACGGTCACGGCAAAAGACATCCTTGTCGGCGAGGTGTGGTTCTGCTCCGGCCAGTCCAACATGGCCGAATTCGTCAAGCGCAGCATCACGGCTCCCGAGGAACTCGCCCGCCCGCCGCAGCCTCTCATCCGCCACTTCCGCACCAATCCGAAGACCTTCGCCCGCGAACCCAAGAACGATCTCGATGGCCGCTGGTTTGAAACGAATCCGACCACGCTTGCTGATGCGCTCTACACCTCGGTTCCCTACTACTTCGCCCGTAACCTTTCCGTCGGCCTCGGCAATATTCCCGTCGGCGTGATCGTCTCAGCCGTCGGCGCCACCCGCATCGACTCATGGATGTCCCGCGAAGCGCTCGCATCCGAACCCAAGCTCGCCCGCGCCGTCTCCGACTACGAAAAACAACTCGCGGCCCTTGACGCGCCTGCCCCTGATTCAACGCCGACACCAACTCCCACGCCCGCGCCGGGCGTGCCAACTCCCGCTCCGACCCCCGACCCCCGGGTGCTCAGCAAAAATCTTCCGACCTCCCTCCACAATGCCCAGGTCGCCCCGCTCGAAGGCATTCCCGTGCGGGGGTTCGTCTGGTATCAAGGCGAAGCCAACCGCGGGGACGCAACCTACTTCTATAAGATGCGTGCGCTCCTCAACAGTTGGCGCAAGGCATGGAAGCAGGAGGACCTTCCATTCCTCTTCGTCCAGATTGCCCCCTTCGACTACAAAAACCGCCCCGAGCCCTCGCCGGAAATGTGGGAAACTCAGACCCGCTTTCTCTCCGTTCCCGGCACCGCCATGGTCGTGACCCTCGATGTGGGCGACCTCGCCGATATCCACCCCCGACGCAAACGTGAAGTCGGCGAACGCCTCGCCAACCAGGCGCTCTCCAAAGTGTATCACATCCCGAACATCGTCGCTGACAGTCCGCTCTACGCCTCGCACCGCGTCGATGGTTCCACCATTGCCGTCACATTCCGCGATGTCGGCTCCGGGCTCGTTTCGCGCGACGGCTCGCCACTGACGTGGTTCACCATTGCCGGCGCCGACGGCCGTTTCGTTCCCGCACAAGCCGTCATCCAGGGCAAGGACATCGTCATCGTCTCCTCGCCAGAGGTTGCCAGCCCGGTCTCAGTCCGCTTCGCCTGGGACAACAAGGCCGAGCCCAACCTTATGAGCCATGAGGGGCTGCCTGCCGGTTCCTTCCGCACCGGCGCTCCCTCGTTCACGCCTTGAGTTGGTAATCTATCCGCAAGCGTTCCATATGAAATCCATGTCCATTCGCACACTCCTGCTTCTAGTGCTGTCCGCAACCCCATCGGCGCTCCATGCTTTCAACTTCGGATTCGAAACATCGGAAGGCTTCGCAGCGGGGCCGCTCCATGGCCAGCCAAGCTCGGCGTCAACCACATTCGCCGCGGATCCCGCGGTCAACTCCTCCAACGCCACCAATTCCCGCTTCAGCATCGTCAGCACCGGGGGCGTCAACAACAGTCAGGCCCTGCAGTTGGGCTCCATGGTCACGAAGAACTTCGAGGCCGTCCTCATTCCCCTTCAACCTGCTGACTACGGCGCCACTTCGGGGCTTCCCACCAAGCTTTTCCGCATCGGTGCGTCTGTGAAGCGATCCTCGGCGCTTGGTGCCCGCTTCGACCCCGACTTCACCTTCGAGTGGGGCTCCGTCGCCGATTTTCGGATGGTCAAAATGCGCGTCTCGCCCTATGGCGAGCTCCTCGTTTACGAGAAAAACCGC
The DNA here is from genome assembly GCA_964605515.1 of uncultured Chthoniobacter sp. GTDB lineage: Bacteria > Verrucomicrobiota > Verrucomicrobiia > Chthoniobacterales > Terrimicrobiaceae > QYQL01. Next base: position 17,780 of record CAZSDC010000024.1, on the reverse strand, counting down.
ATCGTCCCAAATTACATTCCGGGCGTCTTCGCGGGTGGCTCCTCCAGCCCTTTCCGCCGCATCGAGGCCGTGGTCAACTACCCCAACCGCACCTACAAGCTTTACATCGATGGCGTCCCCCAACTGGGCGGACGCGACATTGGCTTTGCCACCGCGGACAAACCTGCCGGCCAGATTCAGGTCGGCTTCTCAGCCTGCGTCCTTGGACCTATCTATGTTGTGGACGATTTCTCCTGCAAGGTCGAACCCGGAGCCGCCGACATCACCCCGCCCGTCTTGAACCAACCCGATGACGCCGTCTCCTTGCCCGCAGGCTCCACACTTCCGCTCAACGTCTACGCTTCGACTTGGAAACCTTCCGAACAAGACCGCCGTAACATGCTCGGCGGTCTGGATGTCAACTGGTATATCTCCTACCGCACCGCCTACCCTAATCTCCCCAAATTCAAAAAAGCCGACGGTAACGAGGTCCTGCGCATGGCCGAGGAGATCATCGCCTCTTCCCAAACGCTCCCGCCCCATCCCCGTCTTTTTTTTCCGGACCTGCCAGTTGTCGCTGGCAAGACGCCGCTTCAGGTCCTCCAGGATCGCGCCGCCGATCCCGCCTTCGCCGTCGTCACGGATCAGATCAAACGCCAGGGCCAGGCCGCCCTCGACGCTGCCTTCCCGCCTACGCTCCAGACGGGCCAGATCGATGCCGAAGATCCGGGCCGTGGCATGTCCGATGTCCTCGACTGGCTCGGCCTCGCCTATCTCGTCGAAACCGACACCGGTAAAAAGGCTGCGCTGCAGACCCGCCTGAAGGACTGGATCAAGTGGCACCTCGACACCGGCAACTTCACCGCCGAGCTCCCTCTCGGCCAGAGTATCTCGTCGCTCAGCCGCATGTATGACTGGTTTTACTACGACTTCCTTGCCCAGGATCCCCCTTTCCGCAAACGCCTCAAACACGGCATCGCGCAACGCGTCCGTTTCCGCTCAGATATGGCCAACCGAACTGGCTCTGGCCGAAATCCCATCAGCGCCCCAATCTACAACCACGCATGGTTCAGCAACCTTGGTCCCGGCATGGCCGGACTCGCCCTCTGGGGTGATCACGATGCCGACCTGCCCGCTGCCGAAATCCAGGGCTGGCTCGCCGAGGGCTTCGACTGCTTCAGCATGCAACAGGGCATGATGCCGTCCGACGGCGGCACCATTGAGGGCTGGAGCTACGAGGCCTATGGCGGGCATGCCGTTTACGACTTCGTCACCAACGCGGAAAAGGTCCTTGGCCTCGGCGGCCAGCTCATCGACAGCGAGCACAATCGCAACCGCTGCAAACGCGTGTTCTTTTTTTCGCCCATGCTGAAGCAGGACCAGCTGATGCGCTTTGGCGACGGCTTTATCCAGGGTGCGGGCGGAGGCTCCGTTTACCACTACCTGGCCAACCGCTACCGTAATCCCGCCGCTCAGCTCCTCGGCAACACCATGATGGCTCAGCCAATAACTTACTGGCCGCTCTATAACAATTGGGGCACCGGCAACGACTACTGGCCCAACCACTGGCGTTCGATGTTCTGGTATGACCCTGCCCTCAAGCCCAGCGCCTTCACCGACCTGCCTCTTTTCAAGAACGGCGGAAAAACAATCCACGGTCTCTGCTCCGCCCGCTCCAGTTGGGCCCCCGACGGTTCTGCCTCTGCCATCAGCTTCCGCTGCGGCATCAACGCCGGTCTCGACCAGCTAAGAGTCTGGAACGGTAACACCGCCTTCGACGACCACGAGTGCATCGCCACCGCCAACCTCGTGTTCTTCGACGGCACGAACGAGATTCTTCCCACCACCGAGTGGCTCGGCGTCAAATGGAGCGGCTACTTCAATACCGCCCTTTTCACCCCGCGCGACGGTCAACTCGTTGTCAACAATTCCTCCACCACGAACACCCTCATCGGGCAGGTCAACGCGCTTCAAACTGGCGTCCCTCTGACCTTCACCCCGCCATACACGGACAACTACCGCGCCCCGCGAATCATCCATGCGATAAACAACGCAAACGTGCATTCCTACCTGATGGAGTTTGGGGCCACTTACATCCTCACGGAATCCCGCAACACCGGCACCGCAAATGGCGCGACAAAGGCCAACCGCCAAACGACCTTCCCCACATACTTCCGGCGCATTGTATACCTTCCTCAACGCAATGTCGCGATTGTCGCTGACCAGATCCGCACCTTCTACGCCCGCCAGCCTGTCTACCACGTCGCAACCCGATTCCTGAATCCCGTGCTGACCACCACCTCCCGGGGCAACGGCACGATGGATTTCACTCAACTCACGAGCACCCCTGCCTACAACGGTAACCAGTCGACGGTTGACTACGATGGCCGCCTCGTCTTCTTCTCCCCTTCCGCCGGGACAGCCGCTCTCGACGCCACCCCGGTCGCCACCGCCCGCGACTCCGCCCGCGAGAACCTTCGCTACACCATCAGCGGCGACGTCACGGAGTCCGCGTTCGGTTTCGCCGTGGGAAAGAAGGCCAACCTCGCCGGCCTCTCATTCGCTATCACCGGCGGCAACCTCGTCATTTCCGGAATTCCCGGCGGCGACCAGAGCTATCCAATCAACGACGACAACCCGCTACCGGTTCAAGCGGCGGAGACCCGGATCCCTTTGCAAGTCACCACACATTAAACTCAAACACATGAAACGCCCCTTGTCTCATCTCCTCTACGGCGCGGCCTACTACCACGAATATATGCCCTCGGAACGCCTTGCCGAGGATGTCCGCCTGATGCGCGAAGCGGGTGTGAACTTTGTTCGAATCGGCGAATCCACGTGGAGCTCATGGGAACCGCAGGATGGAGTTTTTGAAACGGCGTGGATTGACCGCGTGCTCGATGCCATGCACGCGGCGGACATCCATGTGATGGTTGGCACCCCGACCTACGCCACCCCTCCCTGGCTGATCACCAAATATCCGGAGATCATGGTGGAGACGTTCAAAGGCCGCGTCGGTTACGGCGGACGCCAGAACATGGATATCACGAATCCCGACTACCTGCGCCACGCGGAGCGAATCATCCGCTTTGTCGTCGAGCATGTGCGGGACCACCCGGCGGTATTCGGGTATCAGGTAGACAACGAAACGAAGGCTTACCATACCGCGAGTCCGCACGCCCGAAAGCTGTTCGTCGAACGGCTGAAAGCCAAGTTCGGAACGGTGGAGAATCTCAACCGCGCATGGAACCTCACCTACTGGAGCCAGAAACTTTCGTCGTGGGATCATTACATCGTCAGCGGAGACTGGACGAATCCCTCCGCTCTGTTGGAATGGCGACGGTTTCAGCAGGATCTCGCGGGCGGCTTCATCGGCTGGCAGGCCGGGATCGTGCGGTCACTTCAGCGTCAGGGTCAGGTGATCACGCAGAATTTTGATTTTCGGTTCAGGGGCGATGAAAATGCAGGCCCGCAGGCGGATGTTAACCACTTCGCCGCCGCCCCGGCGCTCGATGTGGCGGGCGTGGATATTTACCACACGTATCAGGATCGCTTTGACGGCTCGCTGATTGCCTTCGGCGGCGACTGGACGAGATCGCTTCTCGGCGGGAAAAACTACTATGTCCTAGAGACCAACGCGCAATCCACCGGCACGGCACTCGGCCAGTGCCCGCCCTACGACGGCCAGCTCCGTCAGGCGGCATTCGCGCACGTGGCGCACGGCGCCGACCTCGTGGGCTATTGGCACTGGCACTCGTGCCATGCTGGAAATGAAATCTATTGGCGCGGGATCCTCGGACACGATCTCGAACCAAACCGGATCTATTCGGAGATGAAGCGCATCGGACGCGAGTTTGCGGCCATCGGACATAAACTAGCTGGGCAGCGCATCGCTTCCGATGTCGCGATTCTGCACAGCCAGGATTCCTACAGCGGGCTGCTTGACCGTCCGTTCAGCCCGGATACCGACCATGCGGATTGGACGATCGCCATTTACCGCGCGCTGTTCCGGCGCAGCACCGCTGCGGACTTTGTCCCGCCTCTATCCGGACGTCTCCAGCAATACAAACTGGTTATTGTTCCAGCCCTCTACATCGCTTCAGATGAGATCCTCGCGGAGATCGTCGAATACGTGCGGAGCGGCGGACACGTGGTCCTCACGTTCAAGAGCGGATTCGCCAACGAGAACCACTACGTCCGCCCGATACGCATGCCGGGGGTGCTGCGCGACCTGTGTGGCTTTTCCTATCAGGAATTTTCAAACACTGGACGGCTCTCGCTGCAGCACGGGTTCGCCGGAGTTCCCTCGGAGGAAAGCTACGGCGGTGAATTTGTGGAGTTTCTAATTCCGGAAGGCGCGGAAACACTCGCCTCGTATGACCACCGGTTCTTTGGACGGTTTCCTGCCATCACGCGGAACCGTGCGGGAGACGGAAGCGTGACTTATCTGGGCACGGTGATCAGCCCGGCGCTGCTGGAAGCCGTCCTGGCCGATGCGGCCGCGCGAGCGGGTATCACCCCCGCTCAAAAGGATTGGCGGGCCCCGTTGCTTTGGCGCACCTCGACGAGCACCGAAGGGAAAAAACTCCACTACGGATTCAACTTTTCGGCCGAAGTTCGAAGGGCAGTATTTCCGCTGAGCAGTCCAGCAATTTCCCTTCTCGATGGCCGACAACTCAACTGCGGTGACTCAATGATTTTGGGGCCATGGGGCGTGGTAATCGCCGAGGAATGCATCTAAGCTTACGGATTACCAATTATCCTTATGTGGTTTCGCCCATTCGCTAATTCACCCGTCCGCATTGTGCCGGATGCCAAAAAGGGAACACCTAATGTTGAGGTTCGCTACACGCTGGACGAGGCTGCATGGGTCTGGCATCCGGATAAAAACCCCGGCGCCCCCTCATTCGTGCTCTTCCGGTTGGAGTTCGAAAGCGACGGCAGCCCTTTGACCCTACAGGTCAGCGCGGATATGCGCTTCGAACTGGCGCTTGACGGCACCCTCATCGAGCGCGGTCCTGATAGCGGAGATGTTCCTCATTGGAGTTTTTCGTCCATCGAACTGAAACCGTCAGCCGGCACCCGCACGCTCGAGGCGTTGGTCTGGTGGCTGCCCGCATCCGAAAAGCTCGAAGGCCGGATGAGCTGGCAGCCCGGGTTTGTGTGCGCTGCAGTCGGACTTCCGAAAGAACGGTTTCACACCGGGTTCGCCCCTTGGCGGGTTTCGAAAATGAACGGCTGGAAATCCACCGGTTCGCTGACTTCTTCGTATCACGTCATCGGACCGGGGAGCGAACTGGACCTGAGCGAGTTTATCTCTAATCGGGCGCTCTGGGTTACGCCGGAGACTGTGCGCCGCCCCGTGGACAACAACCCCTATGGTTTAAAAGCACCGGGCTGGAGCCTCTCCCCACCCAGGCTCCCGGCGCTGCGAAACGATCTCTGGCGCGAAGCAACAATCCGGGCTGTCTATCACAACTGGCTGCCGGATGGAGCATTGTTTGATGAAGACCACCGGGAGTCCGATTCAAGCTGGGAATCTCTCTGGCAAGGCAATCCGTTGACGCTCGAGCCGGAGACGGCGCACACCGTGCTGGTGGACTTTGAAGATTATCTCTGCGGGTATCCGCTGATCGAATTCGAGGGCGGCGAGGGATCGGAAATCTCCTGGCTATGGGCCGAGACGCTCTACGAGAACAGACAATGGGAGAAGGGGAACCGCAACGAAATCAACGGCAAGTTTTTTGAGGGATTCGGTGACCGGTTTCTTCCCGGGAGTGGGGGTCCACGGTTCATCCGCTCGCACTGGTGGAGGGCGGGACGCTATGCGCTCTTGCGTGTGCGCGTCGGAGAATCGGCTCTCACCCTGCATTCGCTCTCTGTCGAACGCACGGGATTTCCGCTGGAAATCAAAGCGCGTTTCGCCAGTCCGGATGCATCGCTCGAACCTGTGCTGGAGCTGTGCCAGCGCGGGCTCCGCGCCAGCATGAGCGACGTTTACGTAGACAGCCCGTTCTACGAGCAGATGATGTATATGGGGGACACGCGGCTGGAGATGCTGATGACTTACGTGGTCTCTGGTGACGACCGCCTGCCGAGGCGCGGGATCGATCTGATCGCCGGATCCCGCGACGCCTTCGGACTCACCGCCGAGCGATACCCGTCGGCCGAAAGGCAGGAGAGCGCGACATTCACGATGATCTGGATCTGGATGCTGCACGATTTTGCATTCTGGCGCGACGACCTCGCCTGGGTCGCTTCCCATCTCGCTACCGTGCGCGGTATTCTGGAATCGCTCGCGGTTTTTGAAAATCCCGATGGCCTTCTCGAACGCCCGCCCGGATGGCTGTTCATGGATTGGGTTCCCGCGTGGCACATGGGCTGGCCGCCTGCGGCGCAGGATAGCGTGTCCGCGCTCGTCAATTTTCAATACCTCCTCACGCTTCAAAAAGCGGCGGAACTTGAGGAGATCGCGGGCCGCCGTCAGCTCGCTGAGCTTCATAGGGAACGCGCTTGCCGACTCTCCGGATCCATCGGGCGCACTTTTTGGAACGAGTCCCGCAGCCTCTTCGCGGATGATCCCGCTCACGAGCACTGGAGCCAGCACGCGCAGATTTTTGCCGCGCTCACAGGATTGCGGTCGCCAAACCCGGCTGCATCGTGGGCCGATCCTTCGGGTTCCACAGATCTGGCGCAGGCGACGATCTATTTCCAGCACTACCTTTTCGACGTTTATCATCTGATAGGTCGTGGCGACTTGATTCATAAGAAGCTGGAGTTCTGGAAACACCTTGTGCGATCCGGGTTGAAGGCCCCCGTCGAAGGTCCCGAGCCCTCAAGATCTGACTGCCATGCCTGGGGCAGCCATCCGCTCTTCCATGTCCACGCCTCACTGGCGGGGATTCGGCCCGCAGCTCCCGGGTTCTCTAAGGTGCGGATTGCCCCACAGCCCGGTCCTCTTGCATGGATCGAAAGCGATATTCCTCACCCGAACGGGATGATCCTCCTTCGCGCCAGGATCTCAGGCGCGTCCATCGAGGCGACTGTGGAGCTCCCGCCCGACACCACGGGCGTTCTTGTTTGGAACGGAGGCGAATCGCCTCTTCGCTCCGGAAGCCAGAAAATCGTGCTCTAATTCAGTCACCCGTTCCAGCGGTGAACGGCATCGATCAACCCAAGGACATTTTCCACCGGCGTGCCGGCCTGGATATTGTGGCAGGAACAGGGGATATAACCTCCGCAGGCACCGAGAGTTTCCAGGCAGGTCACCACCTCGCGGTGCACGTCATCGGGAGTGCCGAAGGGTAGGATATGCTGGTTGTCCACGCCTCCGTGAAAGATCACCGAGTCGCCAAAATCCCGGTTGAGCTTTGCGCGCTCCATGCCCGGGCAGATGTGCTGGATGGGATTGAGGATGTCCACGCCGCACCCGATCAGGTGGGGAACAAAATCCCGCGCGGCACCGTCAGTGTGAAAGAGAACTTTCTTGCCGTGGCTGTGGATTATGTTGCACCAACCGGCGAGCCGGGACCGGAAATGCTCCCGCCAAGCGCTGATCGAGATGAGCTGGCTTTCCTGCGTGCCCATGTCGTCGGAAATAAACACGATGTCCACAAGATCGCCGAGTTCGGTCAAAAAACGCTCCAGCATCTTCGTCTGGATCGCATCGATCCTATCAAGTGCTGCACCCAGAAACTCCGGCTCGGCCACAACATCCATCAGCGCGTTCTCCATCCCGCGCATGTGGCAGTAGATCTCGAAATCGGAAATCCACGGTCCGATGGTGGCGAAGCCGAACGAACGGGCGCGCAGCGCGAGATCTCTAGCGGCTTTGAAATTGAATTTGTTGGGATCCGGCCAGCCCGCGAAATCGTCGAGCTGTGCCGGTGCCTCCATCGCCGCCAGCGGGCCTTCGCCATATTCCTGATACGTGGCGAGACCTGAGCGCACTTTGACCGTGGTCACCCCCCAGGGGTCCACGCCCTCGCTGTCGTTCGGATCAAACCTCTCGGTGCCGTAGCCGGGAAATATCCAGGCGATCTTGTCCACGCCCAGTTTCCGGTAAAGCTCGTATTCGTCCTGCTCTCCGACATGCTGGCGCAGCGAATCGAGGACCTCGGGAGTGAGCCAGAGATCGACCGGGATGCGGTCCACCGGTCGGCGTTCAATTGTGGCGAGGATGCGTTCTTGTGAGTTCAAGGGCTTTGGTCAGAATTCGTCGTAGGCGATGCGACCTTCGGGCACCCCGAGCGAGGCAAGCATTTTGGTGCAGGCTTTGATCATCATCGGAGGACCACAGAGGTAGTATTCAACGCTACCGGGGGTCGGGTGGGCAGCCAAATATTTCTCCAGTACGACCTCGTGAATGAACCCGGTGGGCCCTGTCCACTTATCCCCGGGAAGAGGTGAGGAAAGCGCGAGGTTAAAGGCGAAATTCGAGTGCTCCCTGGCGAGGCGCTGGAAGAATTCCTCATAAAAGATTTCTTGCCGGGAGCGCGCTCCATACCAGTAGCTGACTTTGCGTGCTGAGCGATCGGTTTCCAACAGGTGCGAGAGATGGGCACGCAGGGGCGCCATCCCAGCACCGCCACCGATGTAGATCATCTCGCGATGGGTCGGCTTGATGTGAAAGTCACCGAACGGGCCGATGGCCGTGACCGGATCGCCGGGCTTGAGTGAGAAAATGTAGCTGGATCCGGTGCCGGGCGGGCAATCCTGGCCGGGCGGCGGAGTGGCAATGCGGACGTTGAAGCGGAGGAGCCGCTCCGACTCCTGATTGCTTGCAAGCGAATAGTTATTTCGGTGTGGCTTAAGATTGCTTGCGACCAGATCGAAAACATGCTGGCGCTCCCACACCTCGGAATACGGTTGCGGAATGTCGAAGTCACGAAACCGGATCTCCCGGTAGGCCGGAATGTCGATCTGCAGATAATCGCCGGGAGTGAAGTTGACCTTCACGGATGCGTCTTCGGGTTCCAGGACCAGTTCCTTGATGAAAGTGGCCACGCTGCGGTTGGAAACGACGCGGAGGCGGATTGTGGTCCGGATGCGGGCTCCCGCTCCGCCAGGGTGGGCCACATTGAGCCAAAGGCGTCCGCCGCGTTCCTCAAGCGGATGCGTGGCAAGGCCTCGACACACGGGGGCGCGCGCCGGAGCGCCGTCCGCCAGATTGAACCGACCGTTGTGTTTTGGGCACTCGATCTGGCCTCCCTTGACAAGGCCGTCGCCGAGATGGGTGTTTCCATGGGTGCAGATGCCGTCGGTCGCGTAGAGCAAGCCATCCTCGTCGCGGATCAGCGCGTATGTTTTTCTGCCGTGGTCGAAGCGCAGCACATCTGCAGGGCCGAGATCCGCGGCGGAGCATATCTCCAACCAGCCTTCGGTATCAGGACACGCATCGGCTGCGCATAGCGCATCAGCGGCATGCAGACGCGAGTCGGGGAGCTGGCGCCTGACGTGATACGCCGGGTCTTTCACCTGGCGGAGAACCGTCGGGAGAATCTCGCTCCAGGCGGCGATCAGTCCGCGGTAAGGCGGCGGGCAGTCCTCCTTGATCAGCTCATGGAGGCGGGGTAATGCGTGGTAGGGCACGAGTGGAAACATATGGTGCTCCACGTGGTAGTTCATATTCCAGTAGATGAACCGGCTCACCGGGTTCATGTAGACGGTCCTACAGTTCAGGCGATGGTCGAGCACGTTTTCCGCGAGGCCCGCATGCTGGGTCGTGTTGTGCACGATCATCAGCCACGTTCCGAAGAAGTGCGGCGCGATCACCAGAAAGACGGGCATCCAGGACTGCAGGCCCGCAGCTGCCGCGATCGTCACGAGATAGACCAACAGCACGATGCGCGCGTTACGGAAGACTTTTGGGAATTCGGTCTCCGGAACAAACGTGCGCTCCCCAGGAGTCATCCTGCCCAGCGCATGGCGGATCAACCCCGGGAAATAGCCCCGGTAGACCCCGATGGCGAAAATGCTCAGGATGTGTGAGCGAAGATCAGGCGGGCGCGAGACTTGGATTTCCGGGTCGCGCCCCACGATGATCGTGTCGCTGTGATGCCGGGTGTGGCTCCAGCGCCAGATCACCGACTCGCGCATGACCATGAACGAGGCGATCTCGTAGAGCACGTTATTCATCCAGTCCGACCTGAAGGCGGTCCCGTGGCTCGCCTCGTGCCATCGCGAATCGGAGGCGGTGGCATAAAGCACCGCATAGGCGAGATAGGGAATCGCAGCCCACCACGAACCCCAGAGCGCGATAGTGCCTCCACCCGCCAGAGCCAGCATCCCGAACCAAAGCAACGTGTCACGCATCGCCGGTCCGTTGCGGCGCGCGAGCAGTTGACGCAGGGCGCCCCGCGGAACGGGAGTCTGATACCAGTCCGCTTCTGCGAGGCCCCGCTCAATCGCCTTTGCCGCATTTTCTCCGGTGAGGGAGTAATCCAAATGCGGCGGTGGCTGGGCTGAAGCAGCGACGCTGTCGAGACGGTTCATGCTCATGGGAGATGCGGGAGTGAAAGAAACTAGGGAGGCTTGCCGACTGAATTTGCATCAATCATACGTAATGAGCAACCGGTCTACATATCGTTTTTGCGACAAAACATCCTTGTTTTACGACAAGGCTCTCGCCATGTTTCAACCCATGCCGGAATGGGAAGGATTTCTTTATCCGCCGGTCACAAGCACCGATATTGCCCGTGAACTGTATCTCACAAGCATGGGCAGGATGGCTTATGTTCCGAATTGCCAATATCCGGCGTTGGGACATCCCCCAGAGTATCAATTCCTGCCAAACTACGGGCGCGAGCTCGGAGATTTTGCCATCGTATGGATTGAGCGTGGCAGCGGGTTTGTGACAACGGCTTCGGCAGGAAGCCTTCCGCTGGGGCAAGGTCATGTGCTTCTCCTTCCACCCGGGGCAAGGCACGATTATCGTCCGGATGCCGCTGCTGGCTGGGTGGAACGTTGGGTCTGCGCCAATGGAGTCTATCTCCATCGACTGCGAATCAAGGACGTTTTTCCGTCATCTCCGGAAATCCGTCTTGTGAGGAACATCAGGTCCCTGGCGTCCGCGTTCGATCAGCTCCGGCTTCATGCGGAATCCAATTCCCTGCTTGTCTCCGCCTTGACCCTCGCCGTGGTCGCTGAGGCATTGGGCGAAACGCAAAATCACCCTCAAAGCGGAGAACCTGCCGCGCTTTCCGGCGACCTGGTCGTCGATGCAGCCGTGCTCCACATTTGGGCTAATTGCCACCGCTCGCTGGACGTTGGCGCAATCGCCAGGCATGTTGGAATCTCGCGGCGGATGCTTGAGCGGCGGTTTGCCGGAACATGGCCGCGCAGTGTTGCGCGGGAGATCACGCTGGCCCGCGTGCATCGCGGGCGAGAACTCCTAGCGGAAAACAGCCTGACTGTGAAAGAAGCGGGCTACGCTGCGGGGTTCGGTGGTGCCAGACGCTTCATCGCGGCATATCGCCGGCTTCTCGGTACGACTCCCGGGCGCGAGCGGGGCCGCAGACTAAATTAACAGCCGCGATGCTTCGTTCCCTTTTCCCCTGCGCAGCCTTTTTTGGCCCCGCACCCACGCTCCTTCGATCAGCGTGCGCGTTGGATGCTGTAGCGGGCCTGCTTCGTTCCGGTAGATCATTCCCACGAGCCCCTTGATCGCCTCCGATCCGGTCAGGCGTGGCTGCTTGTCGAAGCCGCTATGACATTCTCCATGGTCCGGGGGGGCAGGGGGAGTGATGCCAGCCGGATGTCTCCCGGAATCCTTCCTTTGTCAAAAAATCACCAAGCCGGTAGTAGTCCGCGGTAACGATGCTGATGCACCAGCACCCCCGTTGTCGCCTGCTCTATGGAAGCAAATTCGAGCCTGACCGGCACATGGATTCCGCTCAAGCTATCGACCAGGACCGTTGGCTTTCGGATTGCAGGCGGTGCCGGATTCAAAGGGTTGAATGCTGTAGGCATTTTCGCCCGGCCTTTCGTGGATAGGCTGGCGCGATGAAAATGACCAAACCTACCGGTTTTCCAAAAGATTTTGTCTGGGGAGTTGCAAGCTCCGCGCTTCAGGTCGAAGGCGCGGATCGGGCCGACGGGAAAAGCGCGTCGATCTGGGATGCGGTCAATCTCAAGCCTGGCCAGGTCGAGGATGGATCCTCGCCGGCCGTTTCGTGCGATTTCTACCGCCGATACAAGCAGGACATCCGGCTGATGCGCGAGCTCGGGTTCAAGCATTTCCGGTTCTCGATCAACTGGTGCCGGATCATGCCGCGCGGCGGAACGACGGTGAACCAGCGCGGGCTCGACTTTTACAAGCGGCTCTGCGACGAGCTCCACAAGGCGGGGATCACGCCGTGGGCGACGCTCTACCACTGGGATCTGCCGCAGGAGCTGGAGGATGCCGGCGGATGGCCGGTGCGGAGCACCGTGGATGCATTTGAGCCCTACGTAACCGCGGCGGTCAAGAGTCTGCGCGGGCATATCAAGAATTGGATGACGATCAACGAGCTGCACACATTCATCCAGTGCGGCTACCGGATCGGCATTCACGCCCCGTTCCGGAAGGAGCCGGATGCCGTCGTCTGGCAGGCCCACCACCACGTGCTTCTCGCCCATGGGCTCGCGGTGCGGGCGGTTCGCGAACATGGGTCGAAGGGCAGTAGGGTCGGATTTGTCCACAATCCCGAGACACCGATTCCGGTGGACGAGTCTCCGGCGAACGTGGCAGCGGCGCTGGCCTACTACGAGCACATCACCGGGCACTACTTCGGCCCGATGTGCCGCGGAGCGTATGCACCGGCGTTTCTCAAACAGGTCGGAAAAGACCGGCCGAAAATCGCCCCGGGCGACATGGAGCTGATCTCAACGCCGACGGATTTCATCGGGCTCAATCAATACGGAGGCAACATCGTCCGCGCTAGCAAGCGCCGGCCAGGCTGGGAACACCTGCCGTATCCGACGGATTTCCCGCGCGGCGGGTTCTCGTGGCTGGGCGACATGCCATCTTGTCTATATTGGGGCCCGCGTCTCACGCACGAACTCTACAAGCCCGCCGCCATCTACATCACGGAAAACGGGCTGCACAGCGGCGACGAGGTCAACGCCACGGGCGAGGTGCAGGACCTCTACCGCTGCCAGTGGCTCCACGAATACCTCACCTGCCTCCAGCGCGGCGTCACGGAAGGCATACCAACAAAGGGGTATTTTCACTGGAGCCTCATGGACAGCTTCGAGTGGCAGCACGGCTACAACAAGCGCCTCGGGCTCGTCCATGTGGACTTCCAAACTCTTAAGCGGACCCCGAAGATGAGTGCCTACGTTTACGCGCACATCGCTGCCGCCAACCGCATCACGCACCTGCCCTGATCGAAATCAGATTCCGTAGGAATAGACAGTCTCGATCATGCGCTTGTAATTTTCGAATTTCACATAGTAGGGGACGGTGTTCGAGACACCGGGCATGTAGCCGCCGCCGACGTTGAGACGGTCGATCTTTTCGCGCACGTGCCGTTCGGTTTCCTCGGGAGTGCCCCGCGACAAGAGGTCCAGGTCTATGTTTCCCATGAGGCAGAACTTTCCCGGCCACCTCTGCTTGATCTCAAGCGGATCCATCGAGATCGGCTCCAGCGGCTGGATGCCGCGGACACCGATCTTGGCGAGTTCGTCGAACACGTCAAAGAGCCTGCCGTCGCTGTGGTAGATGAGCGGCACCCCGTGTTCCTTCCCGATTTTCCCGAATTTCCCGATGATCGGGAAAAGGTTCTCCACAAAAAAATCGGGGCCGAGCATCAGGCCCGTCTTGTAAGCGATGTCGTCGCTGTAGAAGACCGCACCCAGCTTGTCGCCGGCGCGCCTCGCGGCCTCCCGCGTCAGGTTAAGTGTCACCGCCGCCAGCGATCCCATGACTTCGCTGATGAATTCCGGCTCGTCCACGCTCAGGAAGCAGAACGGGCTGAACCCGATCATGGTCCAGGCAAACGTGAACACGTCGGCCGTCTGGAACACGATCTTCATCCCGTCGGGCAATGCCTGAGCGACGCCGGATATCCATTCGAGCTCGCGCTCCGATTTTGAGAGGTCGCCGTCTGCAAGATCCTGCCAGCTCCAGCGCTGCGAGCGAAACTGTTCGAAGCTGTTGAGAAATCCGTCGTCGGAACTGTGCGTGCCTCCAGAGGCTTTTCCCGCCTTCTCCAGCATCTCCTCCGGAATGAATAGTGCGGTGCAGTGGACGTAGTCATATCCGGCAAGATAGAAAAACTCGGCATCGTCGGCCGGTGTTTTGACGGGGCGGCCCAACACCTTAGCTTTGTGTTCCAGCGCGATGTGAAAATCGAAAATCGGCGGACGACGGTAAGCTTTCCGGAGGAGAAGGGTGTCGAGGAAGCGCTCGAAGTTCGGCGAGGGTTCGATGTCGATGGTCTTCATAGTCATCTGTAGGCCTCGACTTTCGCGGCGATCTCCTCGATCTCTCGCTCGGTTTCAAAATCTCCGACGATATAGACGCCCTTGCCGCCGATGGCGTCGAGCAGCGGGATGATCTCATCGGGTTTCGCCTTCATCACCTGGAGGGATTTTCCCGCGGCGAGTATCCGCTTGTAGAGGTCATACCAGCGCGCATCGCCTCCGCCCTCGATCCCGGCCTGCGGCGTCCACTCGATCGCGTCGAGCGCCTCGATGCCGAGGATGTGGTCGAGCTGGCAGACCGCCTGCGTGCCGTCAAGATGATACATTGAATGGTCGAGCCACTCGCACTGCGCGCTCAGGGACGGCACTACGAACTGCTCATACATGTCCGGTGAAAACATGGCGGACATGTCGCATTGGACCTTGGCCGTCTTCCCCGGACCCCAGACATAAAATGCCCAGAACGCCGAGCTCCCATCGGGCAGCTTGATTATTTCGTAGATCCGGTCGTAGGCGTCGAACCACGCCTTGTTGAGCTCGCGCAACTTTTCCTCCACCCACTCCGGACGCTCGATCATGTCCATGAGAAGCGTCTGCGGCTCGCGCAGGGTCGCCAGAATATCCAGCCCCTCGACCAGATCCGGACACCCGACCATGTAGTGGCTGCCCGCCAGCTCCCGGCACCGGAGGAGTTGGTCCTCGGTCATCCTCCACCAGCGGTTCTCCGGATCAAAGCTCAGCGGTGGCAGGCTCTCGGGCTCTTCGATGTTCTGGATAACATGCGAATACCAAATCGTGTCGGGCGCGAACTCCGGCTCGGATCCGAGATACAGCGCCAGCGAACCGGGTCCCATATTTGTATCCGCAAGCGGCAGGGTGTCCGCCGGAAACGCGGAGCGGGCCAGATCGCCATGCAGCTTCCACGCCCGCCAGGCCGTGTCGGTGTAGGCTTCTGCAATCGTCGCCGGCGTTTCGATGGGCGGCAGTTGGAGGCGCGGCTTCGCGGCCGGCGGTGCCCCCCACATCCCCA
This sequence comes from uncultured Chthoniobacter sp., assembly GCA_964605515.1. GTDB lineage: Bacteria > Verrucomicrobiota > Verrucomicrobiia > Chthoniobacterales > Terrimicrobiaceae > QYQL01. Next base: position 2,365 of record CAZSDC010000024.1, on the reverse strand, counting down.
GCACGAGTCCCTCGCGTTTCCACCAGTCGGTAAAATGCCGCTGCGTTTCAGTCCAGTTGGGTTTCCAGTCGTTCATAAGTGGCTCGCGACTACCTACCCAAGCGGACCGGGATCAACAATCCCACGGCCGTTCAATCCTTTGAGCAGCCAGCGCGGTTTGAATCCTCGCTTTGGAGAACATAGCGGGTAGGCGGTCTTTGAATTGGCTAGCCGCAGCCGAGGTATTTGTTGCGGCCTTTCACGAGAGCCTCGATTTTGCGGTCTGCAATGGATCGCTTCAGCATCCAGAATCCGCAATCAGGGTGCACCCAGCGAATCCGGCCCGGCCCCGCTTTCTTTGATGCCTTTTCGATCCGCTTGGCGATTTCGTCCGGTGTTTCCACATGGTTGACCTTGATGTCCACGACGCCGATGCCAATGGCGATATTTTTGGAGATGTCGGCAAGAACATCCAGGTCGGAATCCGGGCGGTGTGCGAGTTCGAGCACAAGGTGGTCGGCATGGAGGCCGTTGAGGAAATCCAGGAGCGGCTTCCACTCCCCGCGTTGGATCGTCTGTCCACCATAGTTGCCGAAGCAGAAATGCACGGCTTTTTCCACCTTGATGGCGTCGAGGATTCGATTGATGGCGGCCTGGGCGATTGGCGCACCCTCGGGGCTTCCCGGAATGTTGGCCTCGTCCACCTGCACGCAGGCGCAGGGCAGCTCCGCGACTTGCGCGGCCATGACATCAGCGATCGCCATGGTGAGGGCTTCGAAGTCGCCGTAGTGATTATCCAGCAGCGTGCGGGCAAGCATATATGGGCTCGTTAACGTGAACTTGAAATCCCCGCCGGCCACCGAGGCGGACCGAGAGCAGTCCTCATGAAGATCCAGCACCCCCTCGGTGATCGCCTCGCGGACGACGCCGGCCGGCTTGCGACGGAAGCTCATTTCCTGTTTGGAGCGAAATGCCTTTGCATCCGCCAGCCCGACCGCTGTCGAGATGCCGCCCATGCGCGAGATGAAGTATTCGATCATGCCGTTGGTGTCCGGGTGGTTGACATCGAAGCGGTAGAGCTCGCCGTCGGTCGGCAGGTCGATGCCGAGGCGGCGTTGGGTGCTGATCACGACCGAGGTCGCATCGAGGACCGCCTGCTCGCTGGGGAGCGCTGCCAGCCAGTCGATCGGAGAGTAGGAGCCGACGGTGGTTGTGAGGATTTCGGGTTTGTTGGATTTCATTTTATGGTTTTTTCTTGGTTGAGTTTTGAACGTAATCGCGGAGGCGCAGAAGCCGTTGCGGGCTTGTGTTGAACGGCACGACCCCGGTTCCGACCGAGCTGTTCTCCAGCCTGCGGGCGAGGGCGATTGCGGCATCCGCAGCGGCGGTGGCTTTGTCCCAATCCGGCTCCAGAAGCGACAAGACCGGCATGTTGATTCTCACTTCGACGCGAGTATATCCGGCCGCGAGGTCCACGAAACTTTGCTGGTCGGTTTCCGAAGGGCAGATCAGGAATCCCGGATTCAGCGCGAGAAGGTGGGAAAGGACTGAAGCCACGTCGCCGCCGAGAATACACGCGGGTGCCGGATCGCCGGCTTGCCTGCAAATCTCGAAAAGCCTGCCGAGCGCAGGGGCCTCAATTTCTGGGAAAAGCGTTGGAGGAAGCAGCGGGGGGCTCGCTCCGGATTCGAAGATCAGGGGCCGGGCACCGGATTTCAGAATAGCCCGCACGTAGGAACTTTGAATTTCCGCAAGGCGCAGCAGAGCACTTTGCACCAGGCCGGGATCTTCCATCATTGTGCAGAGCATTTCATCCATTCCAACGAGTCCGTTGCCAAATGCCAGCGGGCCACAGACCGGAACATAGACTGTAGCCTGCTGGCACTCGCGCGAAAGCCTTGCGGCCACGTCAAGGATCATGGGCATCCGCCCATCCTGCCCAGGATCGGGTGCCCCAGCCTGCAGGATTGTCTCAACCGATGCAAACGGGTGGAAAATGATGCTGGGGACTTCGCTTCCACCGGGGCTGTTCAACTCCGCCCCAAGAATCTCGGGCTCGACATTGTAAGCATCTATGCCGGCTACCAGCATCGGGTGCCGGTATCGCTGCCAAGCGGTCTTCTGTGCTTCAAACAGGAGGTCTGCGTTGCGCGAAACCCGGCAGGGAGATTGCCCGATCAGAGCTGCGGCATGTTCGTAGATGCCAGGGGAAAAAAGCATATTCTGCCGGCCTGGTGGATTATTGATTTTGTCCGGGGGAGCGGGAACCATGACCTCGCACCAATATCCTGAAGTCCGGATCGCGTCTTGGCAGATCGGGTGAAACTGAATTGTCGGGGCCGGAGCAAAAGTGAACTGAGACGGAGCAAAAGTGGAATTCTCAGTT
>CAZSDC010000023.1:12374-27312 GCA_964605515.1 uncultured Chthoniobacter sp. | reverse complement strand
CGGATTCCACGGCGCTCGCCACTGTCGCCGATCACATTTCCACGACCGAGCGGACGGCGTCGGATGCGGAGCGGGAATCGGTCCGGCTGAAAAAGTTGGAATACTTTCAGCTTCAGGTCGCCAAGCGGACCGGGCAGTCATTCAAGGCCACGATCCTCGACGTCAAGAATTACGGGATGTTTGTCGAACTGCCCGAGTTCCTTCTTTCCGGCCTCGTGCATGTCTCCTCGCTGGACGGCGATTTTTACGTGTTGGATACTGCCCGCGGCAGGCTTGTCGGGCGCAAGTCGAAGAAGGTTTACCAGGTCGGGGCCACGGTCGAGGTCATCGTTGCGCGGGTGGACATGTTCAAGCAGCAGGTGGATTTTAAAATCGTCTGATCCCGCCGGATTTTTCATCCGGCGAGTCTTTTGCGTCGAAATCCGGCGGGTATCGGTTAGGGATGGGTGGATGGAATCATTTGTCGGGACCTCTTCGACGGAGGCAGGAAGCCGTTCGCTGCTCCTGCTCAAGCCCGGTTCGATGGGGGATGTCATTCATGCGCTTCCCGTGGCGTCCGCCATCCACCGGGCGTGGCCCGATGCGGCACTCACATGGGTCGTTGATCCGCGCTGGGCGTCGCTTCTGGAGGGCAACCCGTCAGTTTCGCGGGTCCGATTGTTTCCGCGCCAGGAATTTCGTGGGCCGTGGGGCTGGGGGCGTGCGGTCCGGTGGTATTCCGCGCTCGGGGGCATTCGTCCGGACTACGTGGTGGATTTGCAGGGGTTGCTGCGCAGTGCGCTGATGGCGAAATGTTGCCGGGGAAAGGTGACGGTCGGGCTTTCCGATGCGCGGGAAGGGGCGCGGTTTTTTTATCGGCGAAGCGCGGAGACTTTGCCCGGCGAGCATGCGGTGATCCGCTATATGCGATGTCTGCCGCTGCTGGGGATTCCGGTGCCCGAGCGACCTGAGTTTTATCTTCCTTCCGGTGTGGCCCCTTCGCTTCCCGAAGGATACATCGTGTTGCACCCGTTTGCGCGCGGGGCTGGGAAATCGATGGAGGCCGGGGCGATCCAGGCATTTCTGGCGGAGTTTCAGGAGAGGAGCCGGCGGCCGGTTGTGATCGTCGGGGTGGGGAAATCGCCGGCTTTGCTGCCAGCCGGTGTGATTGATCTTGCGGGAAAAACCTCATTGCCCGGGCTGATTGGAATCCTGCGCGGCGCGGATTTTGTTGTGAGCGTGGACAGCGGCCCCATGCACCTTGCTGCGGCGATCGGAGTTCCGCTGCTCGGGGTTCACACGTGGAGCGATCCGCGACTTGTGGGACCGTTCAACGAGAAGGCGTGGATCTGGCAGGGCGGGGAAATTCGACTGCAAGACTTTGGAAAATACCCGCTTGAACAAACTCCCTTCACTCCGGAATCCGCCCGCGAAGTAGCGCGGTTTGTCGCCGGCAGACTAATGCCATGAACACGCCCGTCTCAAACGGCAATTGCCCTCCGCGATTTGCCTTGCCCAGCTGGCGGCATCTGACTGCATTCGCTTGTGTTTTCGTGTTTGGCGCCCTGATGAGATTTCACGTGTGGCATGACTTCGACTATGTCGGCTTCGACGAGAAAATCTATTGCGGGTATGTCAGCGCGCTCGATTCCGTCGGCCCGGGCGGATTTCCAAAGATCGCCAGGAGCTACATTGTTGATGTGCAGAAAGCGCCCTACGTTTACCTGCCTCCGACCCGGGTGGCGTATCTGTTTCCAGCCTATGAGCTGCACAATCTGCTCCACCTTCCTGTGCTGGTTTCTTTGAGGATCGTCTCCGCGGCTTCGAGCTGCCTGTTTATGCTGGCTGCCTACATGTTTGCGCTGAAGTGGATGAACCCGCGCAACGCGCTCGCCGCACTCGCCCTGCTGGCCTGTGCTCCGCTGCAAATTCACATGGCGCAATATGCGTTTATCGATGGGGTCGCCGCGCTGGCCGCCCTGCTCAGTGTGGCCTGCTTTTGGGAAAGCCTGCAACGCGGCGGGAAGTGGATCGCCGCATTTGCTGCCAGCTTTCTCCTCCTGCTGTTGACCAAGCAGGAGACGGCGGTTTTTGTGGGACTGTTTTTTGGCGTGATGCTTTTGTGCGCGGGCCGGATGGGGTTTGGGCGGGCCGGATGGCGCCACGCGTTTGCGGTCGCGGCGTCGGTGGTGGCCGCCGTCGGGATCCTCTCGCTGCTCTGCGGGGGGCCTGGCACGCTGCGCGAGGTCTTTGAGGTTTACACGCGACTTTCCATGACACTGCCCTACACCCTAGCGACGGGGGGAGGGCCCTGGTATCGCTACCTCGTCGAGAACGTTGTTGTGAACCCGGCGGTTTTTCTCCTCGCGGCAGGTTTCGGGATTTGCCTGGCGGCAAAAACGCCGCTGAACAGATACCTCCTGGTGTTCTTTGTTCTCACCTATGCCGTGATGTGCAGCATCCCGCACGGGATGAACCTCCGGCACACAGTGATGTGGGATTTTCCTGTCGTGCTTTTTGCCGTCCAATGCGTGGACTGGATCGTTGCGGGAGCCCGCGCGAGGGGGTTGGTATTTTCCGTCGTGGTGGCGATCCTGTGCCTGCTGAGCCTCCGGCAGTATGAGGCGATTTTTGTGACGCTCTACGACACGGACCCGACGTTCATGTTCCGGAAAGTCGAACTGACCAGGTGAGTGCTCATTCGTCCGGAGCGCCGGCTTCGGTTTCCTCGTCAAAAATTGCCGCGACTTCGTCCGCCTCGGTGCTCCTCACAATGTAGATCCAACCCTCTTCGGTTCGGAGCAGGTCAATCCAGCCCGCCAGTTGCAGGGCGAGGAGAAGTTTGCGAAGGCGCACGGCGTCAGGGAACCATGCTCCCAAGGAATGCAAGAGGCAGCGCTTTTCGGCGTGGATGTGGCGCAGGAGTTCGAAGCATTCGATCTGTTCGGCATGGTTCAGGCGGATGAGCGCTGCGAGCTGATGTCCGAAACCAAAGGTCAGCCGCGCCGGCAAAAGCAAAACGTCCCCGAGAAGATGCCATCCGACCACCGCGCGATCGCTGGCCGGATGGAAGCGCCTGATCCTTTCATCCACGGCTGCCCAGACCAGGAGGACCAGCGCGGCGGACATTGCTGCCGCATGCATCCAGTGGGGGATACTCATCAGGCGTTCACCGAGGAGAACCTCCTGTCCGTTTGCGATCGTGAGCGCACCAAGGATCACGCCCACAAAAAGCCCGTAGGCAATCGTCCATCCCACCAATGCGCCGAACAGGCTCAAAAGGGCCGCGAGCACGGCATGGCGGTTGTGCGAGGAAATCCGTTGGCGGAAGAGCGGATTCACCGGTAGCCGTCCGGGTCGATGACCACGGCATCAAAGCCCGCATTTTTCAATCCGGCCTCAATGTCCGCAGCTCGTCCCGCCAGCAGATCCATTTCCGCCGGGGCGATTTGCAGTTTTGCGGTGATGGGGGGGCCCTCGAGGAAGCGGACCCGGAAGATTTTGAATCCGAGCGAGCGGATGAATTCCTCGCCATGTTCCACCAGGGAAAGCGCGTGGCTTGTGACACGCGTGCCATGTGGGATGCGCGAAGAAAGACAGGGCTGTGCCGGGGCATCATGGGTGGGAAGCCCGAGCGTTCGCGAGATCTCCCGCACTTCGGCCTTGGTGAGCCCGGCCGCCCTCAACGGGGCAAGGATCTGAAACTCCTCCGCGGCCCTGGAGCCCGGTCGAAGGTCGGCGCTGTCATCGGCATTTTCTCCGTAGGCAATGGCCCGGTAGCCTCGCTCTCGCGCGATTTGCTCGAGGCGGGAAAACAGTTCCGCCTTGCAGAAGTAGCAGCGGTTCGGCGGGTTGGCGAGGTAGTCCTCATTTTCGAATTCCGACGTGGCGACGACCTCGACGCGGGCCCCGATTTGCCCGGCAATCTCGAGGGCCAGTCGCAAGGAGGAGCGGGGAAGGCTTGGGCTGTCCGCAATGGCCCCAAGAACCTGGCCGCCTGAAACGTGCGAGGCGAGCGCGAGAAGGCAGGTGCTGTCCACACCGCCTGAGTAGGCGACAAGCAGAGGAGATCGGGAGCGAACGATCATTTCCACAGCTTGAATTTTTTCTGTCAGACTCATTCAGAGAACCTCCCTCGGACGGCCATCGGAAATGCGTGATGTTGCAGCATGGCCGTCAAAATATTCCCCTTCCATTCAAAAAACGATTGCAATCTGGCGGCGGAACCCCAATTTTCATCCTTCAACAATTTACTCAAATGGCTGACCCAGCAAACAAATATCCCGAAAACGCGAACGGAAAATTCTACGTGGACGACCAGTGCATCGATTGCGATCTCTGCCGCGAGACGGCTCCTGCGAATTTCCAGCGCAACGACGATGGCGGCCACAGCTACGTTTCCAAGCAGGCGGAGACTCCCGAAGAGGAAGCCCTTTGCAAGGAGGCCATGGAAGGCTGCCCGGTCGAAGCTATCGGAAGCGACGGCGAATAGCACCCGGTCGCCCAAGGAAAGGGCTCTGGAGAAGGAGGCCCTGTTAATATGGCGGACGATTCGCTGCGTCGCAAGGCGCTCGCAGAGTGGCGTGGGCTCGATGAACCCAGGCCGAGAGCTGATCGTTGCGCCTCCGTGGCAGAACTTCTGCAGAAGGTCATGCCGAAGCTCGGCCTCGGTGACAGGCTCGGAGAGCAGCAAGTTTCTGCCGCATGGCGGGAGGTTGTTGGGGATTTTCTTGCGCTTCACTCCCTGCCGGTCGGATTGAGCGGTGGAGTGCTGACCGTCCAGGTCGTCCAGCCAAGTGTGCGCTACGAACTCGACCGGACGTGGAAGCGCGACATTCTCACCAAGCTTCAGGATCGCTTCGGAAAAAGGGTGGTCCGCGAAGTCCGCTTCCGGCTGTAAAGAAAAGCAGCACGCCGAAGTCGGGAAGGAATTATCTCCGCACTCCCATTTCCGCTTTCCGGTCCTCCTGCTTACCCGTGAATGATCAGCTGGATGTTGTCGGGGAGGCTTGCCGCGACTTCCGAAGCCACGTTGCCCCGCAGCATCTTGGTGAGCGAGCCGCGGTGGGAGGCACCCAGAATCAGGAAGTCCGCTCCCAGTGTCGCCGCTGTATCCACGATGAGAGAGGCTGCGGAATGTGAGGATGCGAAAATCGGGATGGTTGTGATCCCGCGTGTCCGGCCGATCTGGATCGCCGTATTCAGGATGGCGCTTGCCTCAGGATCGGACTTCCAATTTGTGGGAGCAAGCTGAGCGCCCTGATAGAGGACGGCGACTTCGCGCACGTAGAGAATGTAGAGGGCGGCCTTTCTCAGTTCCGCCTCGTCAAAAGCGAAGCCCAGAACCGGGGTCAGCCCGCGGATGCAGACGAGGACTTTCTGCGCATCAGCGACCGGCTGGCGCAGGATTTCGACCATTTCCGGGCGCACCAGTTCCGCGATCTCGCGGGTCACGGTGAGCGTGCGGACGCCGCTCAGCCGTTGGGAGTAGGCCCAGAGTGCGAGGCCGACGATCAGCACGCACACGACAAAGAAGAGGGCTTCGTGCTTCGTCTGTGCGAGGGTTATTTCGACGGCAGCGAGAATGAGAAAAGTGCCCGCCATGAGCACGCGCTCCGACCAGTGCATCGGAAGTTTGAAATTCGTCACGCACGAGCCGAGGTTGACGCAGATGGCGCCGACCACGCCGATTGCATAGAGCCCCGCGAGCGCGTCAAAGTTATCCGTGATCAAGAGCACGAGCACCGGCAGTCCGACTGCAATGGCGAGCGGGGTGAGCGGCACGCCGTGGGCGTTGAGCTTGGAAAAGCTGCGCGGCATGTCCCCCTCGCGCGACATCATGAACAGCAGCCCGATCAGCGCGGCAATAGCCGTATTCACTGCGCTCAGGAGGAGGAGGGCAAAGACGATGCCCACCACAAAGCCAAACAGTCCTCCGAACCACGGACCGAAATTCATCGTGCCGTATTGCTCGCCCATGAACCGGAGCATGTCCTCTTTGCGGGCGAGCATATCCGGAGCCAGCTTCGGGGAGAGCGAGAGCATCGCCCATCCGAGCAGGGCGGTTCCCACGCTGACCTCCACGGCCACGGGAAGGATAGCTTTTGCTGAAGCCCAGCCAACTTTTGGATGACCAATCACGGATCCTTTGTCGGGCTTCAGGGTTCCGGTGAGGTTGGCGATCGCCTCGACTCCGCTCAGCGCGAGAATCACGCTGACGAATGAAACCCACATGGATCCCAGCCCGTCCTTCACGCCCGATCCGTGAAGAAAGGGAGTGAGATGATCGGTGGTCAGAAAGCGCGCGCTCAACGCGATGATTGCAATCACTACAGCCACGGTTGGAAGGGCAAGAGTCACGGCGAAACTCCCGCTGTGTTTCGGCCCGAAAACATTGATGATGCCGACCAGCACAATGGCGCCGATGGTCGCGACCATAATATATTGCTTCGGCACGCCCAGATAGCTGAGGGCTGCCCATCCACTCAGGGCGGCGGTGACGGTCAGATCCGCCACCAGGAGGAGCGATCCGACCACGGCAAGAAGCTTTCCGTGTTCGCGTGCGGCGGAATACACCCCGCCCCCATCGGGGAAGCAGCGGCAGACGACGAGGTAATTCAAACCGACCAGGGCGGTCAACGCGCAGACTGCGACAATAATCGGGAGGGACGCAAAACCCGAGGCGGCAAATGCGAGCCCGATGACATAGGCTTTGCTCGTGCCCCAGTCGCCGTAGAGGATCGCCGAGGCGCGTTGCCAGTCAAGATTGCGGGGGCGTTGGATGGAAATATTGTCCACAAGGAAATGCGAACGCATGCTTTTGGGGATTCGCGCGGGTTTCGTCAATCGTATTCACAGTTCTCGGAGTTGCATAAAGTTTGTTGCGTCCGGCTTTTCTTTATTTACTTCACCGCATTGATTATTTATGAATCCGTCCGTATGCGCCCCTCACCCACAGCGATCTGCACGGCAATGCTACTGTCGTTCTCCTTGCTGCCGACGTCCCTTCGCGCCCAGCAGGGTGCCCTGAACACCGAAGTCCAGATCACCAAAATTGAATCCGGTTTCGTGGATTCCCCGAAATTCACTATCCCCGGTTATTCCAAGCGATCGACCGGCCGACCCGGTTCCTGGCTGGAAATTGAGGTGACTTTTGAGCGGAATGTTGTTGCGAAAGAACCCAAGTATGCCGACGAGCTCACGTTCAACTACTACGTCCTTTTGAAAAACGAGCGCGTGACCGAGGACAAGAAGCCGACTTTGCTCACCGGTTCGATCGTCCACGTCCGCGTGCCGCAGGAAAGAGGGTTGCATTCCGTTGCATTCGTTAGCCCCAGGGCGCTGGCGAGCTTCTTCGAGGGCAAACCCCCGACCACCGCCCAGCAGGCCGTGACGGACATCGGGGTGACCATCTCAGGAAAGGGTGGGCTCCTTGCGATCTCAACCGCCAAGGGAACTGTAAAAGGCGACAAGGGATGGTGGGACAATCCCGCCTCGTTTACAACGGTCCCGGGTCTCCTGCTCAATAAAAACGAAACCCCTTTTGCTCCGCTGGAATGGGATTTCTATGAAGCCATCAAGCCGAAATCCGGCAACTGAGTCTCTCAATGGCAAAACCCCAACGCATTTATGCGCTCGATCTCGGCATGCAGACTGTCAGTCTGGCCGAGTTTCACAAGCTCCCTGACGGTGGGCTCAGTCTCAAAGCGTTTAAAGAAACCGAACTCATCACCGACCCTTCGGCCGATGCGACACGTCCTGCTCAGATCAAGGAGGCGGTCAAGGAACTCCGTGGCGCGCTGAATGTTCCCGCCAAAGAGCCCGTTAACTTCAGCCTGCCTGCCCAATCCGTCTTCTCGCGTTTCGTCAAGCTGCCAGGAGCATCGCCTGAAGATGTCAGCTCGATCATCGCGTTCGAGGCCCAACAAAACGTGCCGTTTCCCATCGATGAGGTGGTTTGGGATTACCAAATCATGGGCAGCCAGCGGGACGGGGCATGGGACGTTGTCCTTGTTGCCATGAAGTCAGACCAGCTCACCGAGGTCGCTGAAGCTGTGACCGAGGGGGGCCTGAACCCTCAGGTTATTGATGTCGCGCCTATGGCGGTCTATAATGCTTTTCGTTTCAACTACCCGGAAACCACCGGATGCTCGTTGATCGTGGACATAGGCGCCCGGACAACCAACCTCATTTTTGTCGAAGGAAGCCGTGCCTTCAGCCGGAGCATTCCGGTCGGAGGCAGTTCGATCAGCGCAGCCGTTGCCAAGGAGTTTCATCAGGACATAACCTTGGCTGAGAGGCTGAAGGTAGAGAGAGGGTCCGTGAGTCTTGGCGGAGCCTATGCGGAGCCGAGCGACCCCACCGATGCGAGGGTGGCAAAGGTCGTGCGCAATACCATGACGCGCCTGCACGCGGAAATCGCCCGATCGGTCAGTTTCTACCGCACCAGCCAGGGTGGCAGCCAACCGGTCAGGGTCCTCCTTTGCGGCGGCACGGTCAGTCTTCCCTACATGGTGGAGTTTTTCAGCGAGAAGCTTCAGACGCCGATCGAGTTTTTTAACCCCTTGAGGAACGTGGCCGTCAGTGATGCAAGCGTTGCGGTAGCGCTTGCTTCGAAGGCGCACACCTTCGGCGAGCTGGTGGGAGGCGCTCTGAGAGCCTTCCCGAACTGTCCGCTGGAGATCAACCTGCGTCCTCCGTCGGTTGTGCGGGATCAGGATCTGGCCCGCAGAAAGCCATTTTTGATTCTTGCCGCCGTCTGCCTTCTCCTGACCCTGACCACTTGGTGGCTCTACTTCAGCCAGGCTGCCAAGGTGACCGACGAGGTCTTGACGGGCGTCAACGCAGATGTCTCGAAGCTGGAGGGGGTCTTTCAACAAATGGACAAACTCGTCGCGGAGCAGAAAAAGCTCGAAGCGATGGTCGCACCGGTTCTGCTCGCATCGGCCGAGCGTTCCGCGTGGGCGGAAATTTTTGACGAGCTTGGGGCAAAGCTTCCCACCCGCTTCATCTGGATCACGGAAATGCAGCCCGTCGGGGCGCGCGGGCAGTCCCCGGACAAGTCGGGAGCCGCCGAGGCTTCCGTAATGCCGAAACCCGGCCAAAAATCTGGTGCGGGCTCGATCTCCGCGCTCGAGATCAAAGGCCTCTATCTTGACAATCCCCCGAATGACAAGGAGGCGAGGATCGTGGATGAGTTCGTTGACAATCTGAAAACCTCGCCCGTCTTCGCGCTTCCCGACGACAAGGCCAAGATCATCACGCAGCGAACCACGCCCACCGGCGAGAGCTGGGCCTACGGTTACACCTTGGTCCTGCCCCTGCGCAAACCGATTCTTCTCCCATGAACTGGTTCAAGGAAAATCCATTTCTCGCCGGGATCGTGGCCGTTTGCATTGTCGGTTCAGGCGCTCTCGGCTATCTGATTTTTGATTCCGCCTCGTCCTACTCCGCCTCCTCCGACGCCTACGCGGCATCCATCGCAAAACTCCACACGCTGCAGAACAAGGTTCCGTTTCCCAGCGAAGCTAACCTGAAATCCATTCGGGTCGGCCTGGAGAACTACGCATCGCAGATCAGGAGCCTGCGCTCGCAGCTGGCCAAGATGGAGATCCCTCTGGACGAGAAGTTCACGCCCCAGCAGTTCCAAGACGGTCTCAGGGCGGCGGTCAATGACATCCGGGGCAAGGCCGAAGCCAATGGAGTCAAGCTTCCGGCAAATTTTTACTTCGGGTTCGACCAATACCAGACCCAGGTTCCCACCGAGCGCGCCGCCCCGTTTCTGAACCGCCAGTTTCGAGCGATCCAGTCGCTGGTTGTCCGGCTGGTGGACTTCAAGGTGGCCTCGATCGACGGAGTCACCCGCACCCCCCTCCCGCAGGAGTCCGCAGCTCCGGCCGCCGCACAAAAAAAGCCGGAATCCCCCGAGCCGGTTTTGTCGCGCTTCCCGTTTGACATTTCCTTTACGTCCGAGCAGCTGAAATTCCGCGTGGCCTTCAACTCGTTGCTGGGTTCCGACCAGTTTTTGATCGTCCGGTCGCTGAGCATTCAGAATTCCAGCCCCCAGGCGCCGGGCAAGAAAACCGTTGAGACTACTGCGTCGAATCCTTTGGCTGCCGCTGCGGGAACTCCGGGAAAAGACCAGACAACGATGCAGGTCATTTTCGGACGTGAGCTGCTCAAGGTGACGCTTCACTTGGAGATGATCGATTTCGCCGAGCCGGCCCCCGCGCAAAAATAAGATTCATGAACTGGATGAAGAAAAATTACGAACGCGCGCTTCTCGGGGCATTTGCTTGTGTCCTGCTCGTGTGTTCGGGCTGGATTTCTTGGCAGGCAGTCTCGTTTCCGGAAAACTTCACCGGGCGCAACAGCAACAAGAAGCCCGACAACACGATCAATCCTCCGGATGTAAAATCCGTTGAAGACGCCGCCGCTCTGGCTTCCAATCCCCGTTCGTGGACCCCTCACGAGGGTTCACTTTTTGTCTCCCGGCCCTACGTGCTCCGGGATGAAAAACTCTATGATCCCATCGATGGAGGCGTGCCTCTGCATCCACCGATTACAAATGCCTGGCTGCAGAAGTATAACTTGGACTACGGCAATCCGAACATCAAGGACGAGGACCCCGACAAAGACGGCTTCACCAACCTCGAGGAATTCCTCGCAGGGACCGATCCCACCAACGCGAACTCCGTCCCGCCGTATTATACGAAACTCCGGCTCACCAAGTTCGACCCGGTTCCATTTCGCCTCAAGTTCGGAGGAGATTCCGGCGACGGGGAAACCTTCATCATCAACGCGAGGGACACGAAGACCCGCACGCAGTTCCTCAAGTTGGGGGATCAGATCGAGGGAGCCCCCTACAAGCTTCTGGCTTACGAAAAAAAGACCACTCAGAAAAATGATTTGGAGATGAATACTTCGGAACTCACCATCCAAAATACCGAGACCGGACGGAAAATTGTACTGGTCTTCGACAAGGAAGCCGACGACCCGACGTCCTACGGCGAGTTTCTCTACCTTTGGGACAATTCGAAGCACCGTTGGAAAAAAGACGATGAACTTACCCTGCCTCCGGATGACACCCACAAATACAAACTTATTGACATTTCCGCGCAAGAAGCCCAAATAGAGGACCTTAGTTCTGGACAAAAAATCCGGATCGGAAAGGCGGAATGACCACCCGGCGTTGTTTTCCTTCCCTGCTGCCTGAACCATTCATGAAACTGACCTTGCCTTCCCGTGGCATGGGCACCATGCCCGTGCGTATTCGTCGGATCCCCCCCGTGCTGGCGTGCTTCGCCTTCCTGGCTCTTCTCTTTTGTGCGGCCCCTTGTTCACAGGGCCAGATTCCCGGTGTTCAGGGCTCGGCAGAAGGCCAGATCAGACGCAACGAACAGACCGCAGACTATGCGAAGGGCATCGTTGCGAAGGGCCAGCAGGCCCTTGCGTCTCAGGACTACGAGAGCGCGTTTGCTTATTTCAAAAGCGCTGTGGACATGTTGCCTGCATCCGGTTCCGCCTCGGCGCCCCTCCGCCAGCAGGCCATGAATGGGTTTTGCGATGCAGCCGTCAAACTTGCCCGTCAGCGGGTATCCGAAGGACGGTTCGAGGACGCCAAAACGACTGTCGCAGTGGTTTTGGAGGACCGTTACAACCCGACGTATAAGCCAGCGGTTACTCTCAGCCATGAACTCAGGGACAAATCGTCGTTTTACAGCCAGACGATGACTCCCTCGTCCGTGGCCAATGTGGAGGAAGTCAAACAGCTTCTCCAAGAGGGGCAGGGATTCTACGCATCCGGTCGTTATGACCTGGCGTTCAAGCGCTACGAGCAAGTCCTGAATGTTGACAAATACAATATCGCCGCCCGGCGTGGCATGGAACAGGTAAACAACGCCCGCAGCAAATACCAGGAGACTGCCTACAACGAGGCGCGTGGCTCCATGATCCGGCAGGTTAACAAGGGCTGGGAACTCCCAGTTCACAAATTCGACGTGGCGGCGTCCCAAATTATTGACCAACCTCAGATCGACATGCGCGGCACCTCCAGCATCAACCGCAAGCTCGACGAAATTGTCATTCCAAAAATAGACTTCCGTGACGCAACAGTCCGCGAAGCATTGGATTTTATCAAATCGCGCGCCGCCTCCTTGGACTCAGTTGAGCAGGACCCTGCCAAGAAAGGGATCAACATCGTTCTCAAACTGGCTCCTGATGCTGCGGAATCCGAGGCAAGGATCACGCTTTCGCTCACCGATGTGCCCTTGCGTGCGGCTATTGACTACGTGGCGCGCGCCGCGAATTTAAAGCTGAAGGTGGAGCCCTATTCGGTGGTGGTGGTTCCGCAATCCGAATCGACGGATGTGCTCATCACGAAGGAGTATAAAGTTCCGCCAAGCTTTATCACTGCCCTTCCGGCCTCCGGCGGCGCGGCAGCGCCCGCCCGTGCGCCCGGCGTGGCCCCTGGGTCGGCACCCGCAGTCACGGCCCGTTCGGGAGCGCGCGAGTTTCTCGAAGCGAGCGGCGTCACTTTTCCCGTCGGAGCCAGCGCCAACTACATCTCCTCGACCAGCCGCCTAATCGTCAAAAACACGCAGTCGAACCTCGATCTGGTTGATAACCTTGTGGAGAATTCCCTGACGACTCCTCCCACTCAGGTGGAGATCGAATGCAAATTCCTGGAGATCACGCAGAACAACCTCAAGGAACTCGGCTTCGACTGGCTGATGGGGAATTTCCAGCTCCCGTTCGGCACGGGAACTTATGGGAGCGGCGGGACCACAGCCGGCGGCACGTCGATCGCCCCCAATTCCTATCCGTTGTTGAACCCCGGCGGAACCACCCCCATTGGAGCAAGCTCTGGAACCCAAGGCCCCATTACGGCCGGCAACAGGTCTGGAACCCGGGCAGTCACGGTCAATGCGGTTGATGGTCTACTTTTTGGTAGTCCGCTTGGGCCCGCCCCGGGGATTCTGGCACTCGCCGGGATTTTCACAAATCCCCAGTTTCAAGTCGTTTTGCGCGCACTCGACCAAGCCAAGGGGGTCGATCTCGTGAGTGCTCCCAAGGTGACGACCAAGAGCGGCCAGCGGGCCACCATCGAAATCGTCCGGGAGTTCCGCTACCCTTCGGAATACTCCCTTCCGACTGTCGCAGCCAGCACCGGCACTACACAGTTTACCCCGGTTACTCCCACGACCCCGACGGCCTTCGAGATGAAGCCGACAGGAATCACTCTCGAGGTGGAACCCACGGTCGGGCCGGATGGCTACACCATTGAACTGGTTCTCGCTCCCAGGGTCATTGAGTTCGACGGGTTCATCAACTACGGCAGCCCGATCAACGCCAATATTCAATATTATGAAACCTTTGCCAATCCGGCGCCTCCACCCGCGTTAATCAGCATCCTGCTTGGTCAGAACATCATCAATGTGAGTGACAACGTCATCAACCAGCCGGTGTTCTCGATCCGAGAGGTCACCACGCAGGTTTCCGTCTATGATGGACAGACCGTTGTGATGGGCGGCCTCGTGCGCGAGGATGTGCAAAAGGTTCAGGACAAAGTTCCGATCCTGGGAGACATCCCCATTGCAGGCCGATTGTTCAGAACCAGCGCCGACCAGCATGTGAAGAGAAACCTCATCATGTTTGTGACCGCAACCCTGCTCGACCCCGCCGGCCAGCCGCTCATCAAATCCGAGGCCGAGGATCAGGTTGTTGCCGTTCCGAATGCAAAGGCGATTCAGTCCGAGGCCATTCCCGGTGACGCATCCACCATTCCTCTCCCACAATAAACTTTCGATGAAACAAAGCACCTCCGACAACGCACGTTCCTTCCGGTCGTGGCATGGGCTTCCAGCCCATACGATTCAAGACGTGGGCTGGAAGCCCATGACGCAAGCCGCTTGGGTTCGCCCGGCGATGTTGGCTCTCTTGACGATTCTTTCCGCCGCGACTCTCCCCGCTCAGAATGTCGTTTCGGTCTCCGACAGGGAGATTGTCCGCCGCCAGGAAAACGTCCTCCTCGCGGACAAACTGATCGCAAAAGGCGACCAGGCCACCAAAGACAAGGACTTTGAAACCGCGTATGTCAGCTACTTGGATGCGCTTGACAAAATTCCTGAAGGGCCCGCAGCAGCCGCGCAGCGCAATCCGGCCGTCGCAAAGTTCTCTGAAGCGGGGATTTCGTATGCGAACTTCCTCGTTCAGAACGGCCGTTATGGAGATGCGGAAAAGGTGGCCAAGACGATTCTGCTTCCGCAGTTCAATCCTGACTTCAAACCGGCTGTCCAATTTCTCTCCAACCTTGAGCAGCCGGACTTTGTGAACAAGACCGTCACCCCCCAGTTCGCAGCCAGCAGGGATCAGGTTTCGAAGCTTTTGGCGGAGGCCGACGGATACTTTGCAACCGGCCGGCTTGATCTGGCCACCAAGCGCTACGAACAGGTTCTAAACATCGACCGGTATAACAACGCCGCCCGCATGGGCATGGAAAAGGTCAACAATCAGAAAAGTAACTACTACGGCGAGGCATACAACGAGACCCGCAGCCGGATGCTGTGGCTGGTTGACCGTGCTTGGGAACGCCCGGTCCGGCAGTTTCAAGGGCGCGATACCAACAACGGAACCCAATCCAGAAGTATTTCTGGATCCGGCACCGAAGCGATCTCTACAAAACTCAACAGAATTATCATTCCCAAAATTGAATACCGGGACACTACGATCCGCGAGGCTGTGGATTTCCTGAAGCAGAGGAGCCGCGAACTCGACACCACTACGGATGATCCGAAGTTGAAAAAGGGCGTCAATATCGTCCTGAAACTTGCATCCCCTGTGACAGTCCCGGATGCCGCAACGCCTCAGGCTCCTGCTGCTCCTGGCACCGCTCCCGCCGCTGGTGCCGCTGGTGCCGCTGGTGCCGCTGGTGCCGCTGGTGCCGCTGGTGCCGCTGGTG
>CAZSDC010000023.1:0-12274 GCA_964605515.1 uncultured Chthoniobacter sp. | reverse complement strand
GTGCCGCTGGTGCCGCTGGTGCCGCTGGTGCCGCTGGTGCCGCTGGTGCCGCTGGCGCCGCATCGACGGTGACGGCAGATACCAAGATCACCATGTCTCTCAGCAACGTCCCTCTCATCGAGGCATTAAAATATTTGACGGACCTTGCCGGACTGAAATTCAAGGTGGAGCCGTTTGCTGTTTCGATCGTCCCGATCTCCGAGAACACCGACGAACTCCTCACAAAAGAATACCGAGTGCCCCCCGGTTTCATTCCGGCCAATGCCGCCACCTCTTCCTCTTCGGGCCCTCCAGTTGCCGGGAAACCATCCGCCGACGCCTTGGGCACACAAAGGATTGCAGGGGGAAAAGACGCGCAGGAGTTTTTGAAAAGCCAGGGGGTTCCGTTTCCGGTCGGGTCCTTTGCGCAGTATGTGCCTGCAGGCAGCAAGTTGTTCGTGCGAAACACGCAGGATGCACTGGATCTTATCGACATCCTCGTGGATGCGGCGATGGGGGTCCGACCAACACAGGTTGAGATCGAATCGAAATTCCTCGAAATTTCACAGAACAACCTGAAGGAACTTGGTTTCAGTTGGCTGCTTGGACCGTTTGCCATCGGCAACGGTGTGTATGGTTCCGGGGGAACGAGTGGCTACGGCAGGACTCCCGATGCGTCAACCTACCCGAATGGGACGACAATCGGGCAGAACCCGGTCACCGGCGGGTTAAGATCAGGTGCGGGTGTCACCCCGGATGCAGCGATTACCGCAAACTCCCTCAATGCGCTTCTCGCGAATATTGCCCCCGGCACGACGGCGGCGGCACCGGGCATTTTTGGACTTTCCGGCATCTTCACAAACATTCAATTCCAAATGGTCATCCGCGCTCTCAACCAGCAAAAAGGCGTTGATCTGATGAGCGCTCCGAAAGTTACCACCAAGAGCGGAAACAAAGCGGTGGTGAAAGTCATACGCAACTTCCCTTATCCGACCCAGTTCAGTCCTCCGGAACAACCGGCAGCCGCTGCCACAACAACCACCGGGGTCGCAGCGAGATCAGGATTTTTTGCAACCGGCTTGGTGACCCCGACGACGCCGACCACGTTTGAAAACCGTGATATCGGTGTGACTCTTGAGGTCGAACCTCAGATCGGAGCCGATAACTACACCATCGAACTGAACCTTTCTCCAGAAGTTGTGGAATTTGAGGGGTTCGTCAACTATGGAAGCCCGATTAAGGGGCCGACATTTAACTTTGCGACTTTCACTGTTGGCACATACAACATCACGCCAAACGTCATCAACCAGCCGATCTTCTCGAAACGGAAGGTGACAACGAGCGTGAGCATCTGGGACGGTCAAACCGTGGCTCTGGGTGGCCTGATCCGTGAAGATGTTCAAAAAACACAGGACAAGGTTCCGATTCTTGGTGACATCCCTCTGGCGGGCCGTCTGTTCCGTTCGGACTCATCCCAAAAGATCAAAAGCAACCTCATCATATTTGTGTCCGCCCGCCTTATTGATGCCGAAGGACGGCCTGTCCGGCAGGATGAGGAGCAGGAGGAGATCGTGGAACCCCTCGGATTGCCCGACAACCTTCCGCCCCCGACCTTCCAAGCCCGCTCCTTGGGCAAGTAAGCGCTCATTGCGATCTCAAACTGTAGAAGCGGCAAGGTGCCGCTTCTACAAATACACCCAATCAACTACGCGTTCCTGGGGGGTGAGCGTAGCGATCGTGGCGGTTACAACACTTGGCGGAGTTGGATGGAATCGAAGCGCTCGCTGCCGGCCATAACGTCGCTGAGAATGATGAGTTGGTCGCCTTTGACCACCAGGCCGCGGCGCGTGAGCTCGACCTCCGCATCGGCGATCGTATGCTCTGGATCGATCCCGAAAGACATTTGAATCGGGTGGACATTCCAGCTGAGAGCCAGCCTGCGGACAACGTCAGCTGAGGGAGAGAAGGCAAAGATCGGAGCGTTTTCCGGGCGCAGGTGGCAGGCGTGGTCGGCCATATATCCCCGCCGGGTGAACACGACGATTTTTGCATTGGGAAACGAGTTGGCCAGGGTGACCGCGGAGTTTACGGTTTTCATGCGCGTGGTATCAATGATGGCGCTCTTGGCATAGCCGGCTCCACCGCTGCGAGCGATCCTCCGGGCGACACGATCGAGGATCTTGACGCATTGGACAGGATATTTTCCCACGGTCGTCTCGCCGCTGAGCATGATGGCGTCCGCCTGCTCGAAGACAGCATTTGCCACGTCGGTGATCTCCGCACGCGTGGGGAGGGGGTTTTCGATCATGCTCTCAAGCATGTGAGTGGCGACGATGACCGGGCGTCCGATCTGCAGGCATTTTTTGATGATCCGGCGCTGGATGATCGGCAGTTCCTCCATCGCGCACTCGATTCCAAGGTCGCCCCGCGCGATCATCACGGCATCTGAGGCCCGGATGATTTCGTTTACAAACTTGACGGCATGCTGATCCTCGATTTTGGCGATGGTGTGAGCCGAGCTTCCCCGCTCGCGGAGCAGGCGTTTGAGTTCGAGAATATCCGCCGCCTCGCGGCAGAAGCTCAGGGCGACGAAATCCACGCCGACCTGCACGCCGAGTTCGATGTCGGCGAGATCTTTTTCCGTGAGAGGAGGCAGGTTCACCTTCACCCCCGGGAGATTGATGTGACGGCGGGAGCCGAGGGTCCCTGCAGTGAGGACCTCGCAGCGGATCCTGTTGGAATTCTTATCGAGCACTTTCATGTGCATTACCCCGTTGTCCACGAGCACGACGTCCCCCACCGAAATATCGTCCACGAGACCATCGTAATTTACATCGGTGGAGAAGTGCTCCTCGCTTCGTGATCCCCGGACCGTGAACTCGAAGATGTCCCCCGGCTTGAGGTTGAGCTTGCTCTTCAAATCTCCCGTGCGGATCGCTGGCCCCTGAGTGTCCATCAGGATCGCCGTGACCGAGCCGAGCCCGGCAGAAACCTTCCGGATTCTTTTGACGATCTCGCGCACCCACTCGTGCGTGCCGTGGCTCATGTTGAGGCGGAAAATATTCGTCCCCGCCGAAATCATGTCCCTCAAAATCTCCTCCGAATCCGTTGCCGGCCCGAGCGTGCAGATAATCTTAGTCGTGCGCATCGCGTCCAAGAACGATGAGGGAAGGGAAATTGCAAGGCAACTTTGTCTGCGGGATCCGCAATGGGGTTGGTCAGATGGGAAGTTCCAGGGTAAACAACGATCATGGCCAAAGCAGAAATTGGATTTGAACGCACTCTCGAGGATGGCACGAAACGGGATGTCTATGTGGCGCACAATGGCGGAAACTATCGCTTCTTTGCGCGTGAGAAGCGGTTTGACCAATGGGCGCCGGTCAAGGAGCCGCCGATCGAAGACTGGCTGGAGTTTCTGGACTGCGTGCGGCGGCGGATCGCTCGAAGGAAGCTCATGCCTCCGGAAGAAAATCACGTGATCCAGGCAATCCGCGAACGCTTTCCCGACCAGAAGTTCTGAGGGGTTTGCAAAGCGGGCTTGAAGAGCGTGCGGTTCTCGGCGAGTGTGGGCTCCGATGAAAAGACCCACTCCGGTTTTCCGTTTTTCGGGCGGATACACGCTCTTCGAGATTATGCTCGTTCTGGGCATTATCGCCGTGCTGGTGGGATCCGCCATTTACATGCTGGTCGGAAATATTGACGTGGCAAAAGACCAGCGCGTCGAAAGCGACATTCAAGCGATCTCTATGCAACTGCGCACCTACGAGATGCTGAATTATCGCAAGCCGACGACCGAGCAGGGGCTCAAGGCGCTTGTGCAGCAGCCCACCACGGACCCCAAACCACGGAAGTGGAAGCAATTGATGAAGGCTGTCCCGCTGGATCCATGGGGAGCCGAGTATGTTTATCGCAATCCCGGCAAGCTCAACCCGGGCGGTTTCGATCTGTATTCGCTTGGTCCCGACGGCAAAGAGAGCGACGACGACATCGGGAAAGAGAAGAATGGGACTTCGGGCAACTAGGGGAGCCTACACGCTGCTCGAAGTCCTCCTCGCCTTGGGCGTGGTTGCCGTTCTGCTCGGCATTACTATTCCGTATTTTGCAGAGTCCTTTCGAAAATCTCCAGGCGAGGAATTGGCGGATGAAATGGCCAAAGCCGTCCAAGGCATGCGGAACAGTGCGCTGGAGAAAGGCGAGGCCCGGCAGTTCGCCCTCTTTGAAAATGGGATCCGGCCCGAGATCGATTCAGTGAATGCCGTGTGGCTTCCGAAAGGCTGGAAGCTTGAAATTCGCAGGATGACCGAATCCAAGTTCCGCAAGCCGGCAAAGAGGGAAATGTGGACATTCAATGGCTCCGGAATTTGCGAGCCGGTGACATTCAAATTACGCGGTCCGAAGGAGATGTTCGAGATCCTGTTTGATCCGCTCACCGGGCTCGTGATCGAGGAATAAAATGAGGAATGTGAAATGTGGAATGAGGAATTGGGCCGCTGCGCGTCCTTATCCCCGCCTTGGGCGTGTGGATACATTCCTCATTCCAAATTCCGAATTCCGCATTGCTCCGCGTCAAAGCGGAGCGTTCACCCTCTTCGAGGTGTTGATCTCGCTGGGGGTATTTGCGATTGCCGTGACCGGGTTGGCCATTGCCTTGGACAGCGCGGTGATGGCAGCTTTTGAGGCCCGCGAGCGTGCTCTGGCTCGGATGGTTCTGGAGTCGCGCCTTTCCGCTGTGATGAGCGATCCACCGGTGACCGGCAGCCGCACGATTGACGCCCGCGACAACAACGGGGTGAGAGTCGATGAGATCATGGAAAAGTTTGAGGCAAAGACGACAAACGGGATCCCGGTTACCGGACTGTGGAAGATCAGGATCACTGCGGATTGGGGCCGCCGCGACAAAAGACAAGAAACCGCAGAAATCCTGTTCTTCAGGCCATGAGGACGAGAAAGCAGAAAGTGGAGACGGGAAACCGGAGAGACCGCAGTTGCACGCGCATCTTTCCGATCTCCGCTTTCCGATCTCCGGTCTCGGCCTTCACGCTTTTCGAGGTGATCCTCTCACTTATGATTCTTGCTCTGCTGACCGGTGCCGTTTACTCGATCACCTCTGCGGCGACCGAGACCAGCAGGGCGACCTTGGAAGAGCAGGTTTCTGTGCGCCGGATGGAGGCATTTCTGAAAGTCACCCGCGATGCCTTTCTCAGCCTGCCGCGCGAGGGAAAGGTTCAACTCCGGTTTTCCAAATCCGCCAGCGGAGCACCGGTTCCCGAAATCATCTTTGAGGAAGCGTCCGGGCTTTTCGGTATCCCAAGCCTCGGCGGCGGATCTCTGATCCTCGCCGCGCGACCACGGGCGGACGGGTCCCGGACGATGTCTCTCCTGCGGGTGCCCAAGGATATTCAGGGAATCGAACTGGAAAACTTGAAGGCCGGGACATCGTGGGTCCCGCTGCTCCCGCGGGTCGAGAAAGTCAAATGGTCGTTCTTTGCCAACGGCGAATGGAAAGACGAGTGGCTGCCCGAGAACGGCCGCCCGCTCACCGCCCGGCTTCAGATGGAATACCTCGACATGGCCGGCGCAAAAATCGACAGCCAGTTCTGGATTCCTCCGGTCTCCGCGACGGTCCAGGCACCGCCTCCTGCCCCGAAACCGAAACCCTCGCCCGGGCCATGAGGAGAACAGCCACCGCTCAAACAGATGTCCGTTCCCGGCGAGGGTTGGCTTTGCCGCTCGTTCTTTGGAGCATCGCCTTTCTTGCGGGCCTGGTCGTCCTTGTAGCAGGAATCGTGGGGGATTGGATCGGCGCCGAAACCCGGGCGGAGAAAACATTCCGCGCCCGACAGATGGCGCTGAGCGGGATCGCAATCGGGCTGAGCCCGCAGGTCAAACCCGGGGATCCTCTGCTGAAGAGCGGGAGCCGCGAGACTGAGGGATACGAGGTGAAGCTCTCGGACGAATCCGGAAAGCTCAACCCGAATTTCTGGATCACCCAGAACAACCGTGAAATTTTCAACCGGCTTTTTGAGTCGTGGAATGTGGATGATGGACTTCGCGATAAGGCAATCGACGGGCTCATTGATTGGGTGGACGCCGACGATTTCTGTTCGCTGCATGGGGCGGAACGGGGCGAATATGAGGCGGCGGGCCGTCCGGGATTCCCCGCGAACCGCCCGCTCCTAAGCGTCCGGGAGATGGAGGCAGTTCTCGGCCTGGACGAGGTATTGGCCTCGCAGGAGGACTGGCGGAGTTTGTTTACGGTCTGGTATAACGGAAAAATCAACATCCAATACGCATCCCAGCCCCTCTTGATTGCTCTGGCGGGATTGACCCCCGAGCAATGTCGTGCACTTTTCGAGTTGCGTGCGGGGCCGGATGCCATTGAGGGTAGCGAAGATGATGTCAAATTTGAATCCATCGAGGAAGCGGCCGGGCTTATCGGCGCGAGCGGGCGCTCGTTGGAGCGGCTCGAGGAATTCTTTGATGTTTCCGGCTCGGTGCGGCGGATCGAGAGCACCGGATTCTGCAATGGAATCCAACACAAGATCATCGTCATCTCTCCTGAAAACGGCGGAGGCCAGATTATGAACTGGGAGGAGGAATGAGCACCCAGGGTCCCGAATCGGTGCTTCGGCCCGGGGCAGCAGGCTGGGAGCTCTGGCGATTTCCGTCCAAAGAAGGTCCCAAGGTCGAACGGAATCCAGGTGCCAAGACGATCTCTTCAGCGCCACGCCTGCTGCTGGCCCTCCCCACCCGCACTCTCATGGCCATCCCGCTCTGGGTTGCCGAGCAGGGGAACCCCCGTGAGTTGGCCGAGTTGGAGCTCTCCGGCCGGCATCTCATCAAGCGGGACAGCGAGGTCCGGGTGATCCCGATTGATTCGGTGGATGGGAGGTCGCTCGTTTTGGCGATCGCTGTGGGGGACGAGTCGCCGGCGGCTGAGTATTTTTCGAAGGCCCGCTTTTTTGATATCCCGGCGCGGCTGTTCGATCCCGGCGCGGCTGACGTGCTGATCTGGCGGGAATTTGGCGATCTGGTTTATGCATTTTATAAAAACCGGCGCTGCGTGTATTTTTCCGCAAGCGGAGAGTCTTCGCCCGGTCCGGCATTTTGCGGACTGGTTGTCCGGGCAGCGCTCCGCCTCAGGGCCGAGCAGGTGATCGGGGGCCTTCCCTCGTCGATTCGCGTGATCGGGGAGATCTCCGAAGCCGACGCCCTGGCTATCGGCAACGGACTTCGCCTGACGGTTGAGCGTATCGCTCCAGAGCCTGCTCCTGTGATACCCGGTGTTCCCGTCGAGGTGGCACCTCCCGCCGCGCTCCGGGCTCTCGTCAGGCGCAAGGGGGCCCGGAAACTGGTGTTTTTTGCAGTCGCGAGCCTGGTTGCCTACCTGCTCCTGGCCGCGCTGCTGGGCGGAAGTCTGCTCGTGAAAAAACTCCAGCTCGATCAGCTCAACAAGAAAGCCGCTGCGATCTCGCCAGGGGCTGCGCAGGCGAAAAGTCTGGTGGAGGAATGGAAGGAATTCCAGCCGGCCGTCGATCCGCAGAGCTTTGCACTCGACCAGCTCGCCGCCGTGGCCGAAGAGCTTCCGGGCGATCAGGTGCGCCTGACCCAGTTCGCCTTGGAAAAAGGTCGTCTTCTCCTGACCGGAGAAGCTGCGGATATCTCCCAGGCGTATTCGTTTTTGGAGAAGGTCAAGAAATCCCCCGTGCTTCAGAGCTACGATTGGACGTCGCGCCAGCCGCAGCTTGCCGGAAAAAATAAAGTGCGATTTGAAATGGAAGGAACCCGACCCGATGCGCAAGCTCGCAACGAATGAATTCCGCCTGCTGATCTTTTTTTGCGCGGCCATCTTTCTGGCCCTCAACCTGTTTGCCGTTCGCGCATGGACGGGAGCGAGGGCCTCGCTGGCCAGCGAGACGGAGGCCGTTCGTGCCAGGATTGCGGAGGGCCAGATGTGGATTGACGGTGCCTCGGGGATCTCCTCGCCGCACGAGTGGATCAAGATGCATCCTCCAAAGACAAGCACAGCCGAGGAGGCTAGCGCCGGGCTTCTCCAAGTCACCCGTTCGGCGGCGGAGGAGGCGGGGCTGAAGGTCATCGAGGAAAACCTGCTGCCTGCCGCGACGACCACAACCGGGAATGCCGCCTCGCTGCAGGCCAAACTCTCCGGCCCCTTTCCCGGCGTGACCAAATTCTTGTTTGCGCTGCAGGATCCGACCGCTTGGAGATCGGTTCCCAAACTGATCATACGCAGCGATACCGAGCCGCCAAATGTGCTGGTGGACATGGAGGTGCACCAGTATTATCTTCCCGCAACGCAAACCGGTCCATGACCACTCCTCAAAAAGCCCTAATTTTTTCCGTGCTTCTGGGTTCTGTGATGGCCCGGAGCGAGGACCCATGGGCGCAGCCCCGGGACATAGCCCGGTTTCAATTTCTCATGGACCGCTCGCCGTTCTCTCTTCCCACGGCAGAAGAATCGTCTCCGATCGCGGACAGATATACGCTCACCGGAGCTGCCTCGCTCAACGGCGAACCCTTGATTTTTGTTTTGGATAAGACCACGCAGGAACACCACATGCTTTCTAAGTCGTCCAACAAAACCAATATGGGGCTTGTCGAATATCTGCCCGATCCCGATCCCCGCCACATGCGCGCCACCATCAAAATCAATGGCCAGACAGCGACCATCTCTTACGCTGAACCCGTCGCAGTGCAGGGCCAGCAACCTCAGGTGACCGCCATGACCTCCTCGAACCAAAACCCCACCGCTGTTGTGAACGCTCCGTCGGGTCAAGTCGTGGCCCCGGGATCGCCTCCAAACATGCAGCAACCAAATTCCCAGCCTCCGCAACGACGCGTAATCCGACGGAGAATTATCTCGGGACAGCCCGCAACTGGTCCATGAAGCTCCGCATTTTCCGATGCCTCCCGCTTGTCGCCGTCACGGCTGCGATACATGCCCAGTCTCCTCCGCAGCCGGCGACGCTGGTGCCGATTCCTTCTCAGACCGCGCCCGCCCAGCCGTCACTCCCTGCCTCCACGCCACAGCAGGCGGGAACCGCTCCTGTCGCAGCTGCCGCGGACACCGTGAATATTCAGTTCCCGCGCACCTCGATTTTCGATGTGTTGAACTACTACGAGTCGCTGACCGGAAGACGGCTCATTCGGGACTCTAATCTCGCCGGGCCTGAGATTTCGATCATGGTCAGTCAGCCGGTGCCCAAGCAGGAGGCGATCAAGTTGATCGAAAGTTCTCTCTTGCTGAATGGCTATAGCATCGTGCCCGTAGACGATCAGACGGTAAAAATCCTCGGGCCTTCGCGTGCGCCGCGCACCGAAGGGCTGCCGCTCTATATTGACAGCACGGCGCTCCCGCAGGACGGTGATCGGGTCGTCAGCTTCTACAAACCGCTCGCCTTCATCTCGCCGGAGGAGGCGATGCTCGTCCTCTCAAATGTGATTCAGACCAACGCGTTCGGGATGGTCGCCGCAGTGCCTAATACCAACGCCATCATTATTACCGATAAGACGCCGATTATTCGAAAAGCCCTCGGTGTCCTTTCTCTCATCGACGTCGAACCGGCGCAGGTTGTCACCGAGTTTGTTCCGCTCCAACGCGCGAACGCGGAGCGGATTGTCGAGATTCTCGACCAGATGTTTGGAAAAGATGACCTGTCCTCGAAGAACAGCGGCCCGAGTGCAAATGTTCAGACCCCGCCCGGGGGGCAGCCAGTTCCCGCCGGTGGCGCAGGAACCTCGGGCGCCCGCTACGAAAACCGTCTGATCACGGGCAAAGCAAAATTTGTCGCGGACAAACGGACCAACAGAATCCTCGTCGTCACCCGCCAGGAAAACTACCGCTATGTGCGGGACGTGATCACCCAGCTCGATGCGGCGGGGGCGTTCGAGCAACCTTTTGTCCGGATCTGTAACTATGTGCCTGTCACCGATGTGTTTCCAGTCCTCTCCGATATGCTCGCCGAGGCGGAGACCGAAAAAAAAGGCGGTGCAGCCGGCGCACAACCCACTCCATCGAACCCGTTCAACAACACCAACAAATCGCAGAATCGTTCTTCCACATCCGGAGCGAACTCCAGCGGAGGTGGGGTGGAAGACGGGGGCGATGTTCTCAATGAAACCAGCCAAGCCACGCCGCAATCGGTGACAATCGGTGAGATCAAATTGATCGCCGACACCAGTTCGAACAGCATTATTGTTTACGGTCCCCCGGAGAGCAAGCAGCGGGCCAAGCAGATTCTTGATCTCCTCGACCAGCGCCCTAAGCAGGTCTATCTCGCCGTGGTCATCGGACAGCTCAACGTGACGAACAGCACCGACTACGGTGTTCAATATCTGATCAGATACCAGGGGGCCTCCGGCAACGGATTGGCAGCGGCGGTCCTGAACCCCCTGCTGTTTCCAAATGTCACCGGAACGCTTCCCAATCCATCATCAATCAGGAATCCGGCTGCCCTGGCAAACGGGCTCGGGGCCCTCTCCGGTCTCACCATTTTTGGAACCATCGCCGACTCGGTGGACGTCTATGCGAGATTCCTCGAATCCACGGGCAACTTCCGCACGCTCTCCCGCCCGGTTGTTTACACGACCAACAACCGGAAGGCCACGATCTTCTCCGGACAGAGAGTGCCGTTTCCGCAGAGCTCCCTGACGACCGCCACCGGAGGAGGAGTCAACAACAACGGCACCTCCGTCGCCTCGAGCGTCGCATATCAGAATGTTGTCCTGAAGCTCGAAGTCATCCCCCTCATAAATTCCGACCGGGAGGTCAACCTCGTCATCGCCCAGAAAAACGACACCTTGGGCGCGGAAAAAAACATCTCCGGCAATCTGGTGAACATCATTAACACGCAGGAAATCAAAACCAGCGTGCGCGTTCCAAACGGCTCCACGGTCGTGCTCGGCGGCCTCATCACGGAGACCAAGAAAAGGGACCAGGCCGGAATCCCCTACCTCTCGAGAATTCCGGTCGTTGGTTCGCTTCTTGGTGGGAAGACCAGCAATTCCGTGGACAGGAACGAACTCATCGTGATGATCCAACCCGTTGTGGTGGATACGAACGAGGAGATGATGAAGGCCAGCGCCTACGAGGGCGACCGAACCGCCCTTGGCAAGGACGGCCAGATCATGACGGCCCCTCTCGCTGAGCAGGTGAGGGAACCGGCTCCGTGGAAACCACCATACGCACAGCCTCCTAGACCGACGCCGACTCCCAAGCCCAGGAAAAATTGATCTATGGTCAACCTGATCGAAGATCTCACCGGGCTCGCGAAAGCGTCCGGATGTGTCGAAGTCGAGAAGTGCCGTGAGACACTCCAGCGCGCCGCGTTTGCCCAGCGATCGCTCGTGGCGGCCCTGCTGGATTCCCAACTCGTCAGGGAGCCGGATTTTCTCAAGTCGCTTGCGGGATCGCTTGACCTTCCCTGGCGGGAGGAGAGCGATGTGCAGATCATCGAGAACGTGCGGGAGAAATTTCCGGCCCGTCTCGCCCTCGGCCAGACCGTTCTTCCCGAAGCAGTTGTCGAGGGCGGGGAGATGCGGCTGCTCACATTCGACCCGTTCGACCATGGCGGCTGGCAGGCGGTTGTCCAGCACTGGCCGGGACCCGTGCGGCTTGTGCTGACCACTCGCAGGCGCCTCGTCGAGACATTGAAGACCACTTACGGAGTCGGTGCGGATACCTTCGAGGAACTCATAGAGGGGCGCGAAAACGATACCGGCGGGATTCAGGAGGAGGTTAATGTCGTCGATGAGGAGGACAGCGAGGCCTCGGTCATGAAGTTCGTAAACTCGATCCTTCGCGAGGGGCTCCAGCAGGGAGCGACGGATATCCACTTCGAACCGCTCGGCCAGGATCTCCGAATCCGCTACCGCATTGACGGCGTCCTGCACGAAACCCCGGTTCCTCCGCGGATCAAAATGCTTCAAGACTCCGTCATCTCGCGCCTCAAAATCATGTCCGGCCTCGACATTGCCGAACGGCGGCTCCCCCAGGATGGCCGGATCTCGCTCGAACACGCCGGCCAGGCGATCGACGTGCGGGTGGCCACGATCCCGTCCGTTTATGGAGAAAACGTCAGCCTGAGGCTTCTTGGACAGGAACACTTCGATTTTGCACGGCTCGGTCTCGATGCCGCCTCCGAAAAGCGCATCCGCAATCTGATCTCGATCCCGAACGGCATCGTCCTCGTCACCGGCCCGACCGGGTGCGGAAAGAGCACCTCGCTTTACACGTTTCTAAGCAGCCTGAATGTCAAAGAACGCCGGATAGTCA